>JANODD010000352.1:0-24102 GCA_031412515.1 Planctomycetia bacterium
TGCGAGAACTCGCGACTTATCTCGATCAGATTCGACGTTTTGCAGAAGATGTTCGTCTACCTTTGCGCAATGGGAAATAATTCGATCACCGTGCATTCCAAGGATAACTTTCCATGACTAGAGACCCCAACTATCGAAGCCTCAACGGCAAGGATATGCGCAATGGCCAACCTTCCGATATAGGCACCGAATCGCAGCAACAACAGCTTTTTGATCGCATCGCCGCCTTACGTTCTACGGTCACGGATCGCTTAGCAGCCGACCTTGTCCAGAATCCGCAACTGGCTGATACGATCAACAAACAGATCGACGAAATGCTCGCGTCGGTCGTCAATGCCGAGTACTTGCGACAGCCGCCGCCGGACAAAGGATTGGCTCAGTTAGTCGGTATTGGCCCTGAAGCGGCTAGTGAACTGGGACAGACTCGGACGCCACTCGGTATTGAACCCTACGATGAAACCGTTGCCTCGGAGAGAATCAACGCGGTAGGCGATTTGTATTACATCTATCAACATGAACGCATCGGCGTTTTCCGCGTCATGACGAAGCTACAGGAATTGTTTAGAGCCGGCACAATTCGATTGTCGGGCGGCAGTGGTGCTTATGCGCTGTACCAGTTTGATCGCCGCGAAGTCCTCCGCTACACACGCCGCGATCGCTTGGGAGCCTACCGCCGTATCTTTGGCTACGGTAGTGCCACCCTTCCAGCCGGCGCTCAAGCTAACGCAGACTTCCATCGAATGTACACGCATTTCGTCAATCAAGTGACTCTTTTTTGGCGCGACAAACGAATATCCGATGTCATTCGTGAACGCGCGACCGATCCTAGCTTTGGTTCAATTGCCATTGTGCGGCGTTCTGGGTTAGATCTTCGAAACAATCTTAAATGGACTTCGTTCGGACACCTCAATGTTCTGCGTGTCGAGGTCATGCAGTTGCTCGATGAAGCGTTTAGAATTCTCGACTCAGACGACATCAAACGCCAGTTTGGTGCTGACAACGCTTGGGATGTGATAGAAGAAGTACTCGTGCAGCACTTCCGCGAGCG
This sequence comes from Planctomycetia bacterium, assembly GCA_031412515.1. Taxonomy (GTDB): domain Bacteria; phylum Planctomycetota; class Planctomycetia; order Pirellulales; family Pirellulaceae; genus Aureliella. The sequence goes on from JANODD010000352.1 coordinate 1,049, forward strand.
GCTAGTCACTTCTCCTCGGCAACGCATGGCGGTGGCTGGACGTGAACTGCTCCGGTGGCTGGCCCAGCCGCACATTCTGCAGATGACTCAGTCGCAATTCGAAGCGCTTCTTAAGAACATTGCTGAGTACGCCGAAGAATGGCTCACCAGCGCCCAGGCGATGGGGCTGGCTGATCGTCGAGAGGGTGGGCGAGTTCTTCCATTTAATCGTAGCGCGCCTTCACCGAATCGCAACAGCCGATCCACGGCCGCAACCGGTGCTCGCCCTCGAGTACCCAGTGAAACAGAATTTGAATTTGAAGCCTGATGACCACGTCTACTAACAAAGCGATTGAAGGTGCACTGAAATTCAGTCGCCTACATCGCAAACAAGCCGTTGAAAAACTTCACAGCTTTGTACGCTTTCCCAGTGTCAGCGTTCAAAGTCAACACGCACAAGATGTAAAGAACTGCGGAGGTTGGCTGGCCGGCCAACTTCAATCGATCGGTATGCCTCGTGTTTTTGTCGTTCCAACAGCCAGGCATCCAATCATCTACGCCGAGCGCGTCGTATCAAAAAACGCTCCCACGATTTTGATATATGGGCACTACGATGTCCAACCCGCCGACCCTGAATCCGCGTGGACGACGCCACCATTTCAGCCCATCGTTCGTGATCATTATATTTACGGCCGCGGTGCGAGCGATGATAAGGGGCAGTTGTTAACACACGTGCTCGCGCTAGAAGCCTATCTCAAAACAAGTCGCAAGCTTCCCGTCAACGTGAAGTGTATCTTTGAAGGCGAAGAAGAAATTGGAAGCCCTAACCTCGAGGCTTTCATTACAAGACACAGACGGCGGCTGTTGGCGGATGCGGCCGTGATGAGCGACACTCGCATGCTCGGACCAGATCGACCTGCACTAACAACGTCCTTGCGCGGAGCACTGGGTTTCGAGATCGAAGTACGTGGCCCGCGTCAAGATTTGCACTCTGGAAATTTTGGAGGAGCGGTTCACAATCCACTGCAAGCCTTGTGTGAGATTATTGCAAAACTGCACGATGAGAACGGCAGGGTTACGATTCCGGGCTTCTATGATCAAGTGCGGTCATGGGACAGCGATGAACGAATGAGAATGGCGAAGACCGGACCGTCGGATTCGCAGATAATGGATGACGGTCAGTTTAAGATGCCATGGGGTGAAACAGGGTTTTCCCTTTATGAACGGACTACCGTTCGTCCCGCGCTGACTGTCAATGGGATCGTCGGCGGATACCAAGGTCCAGGTGGAAAGGCCGTCATCCCAAGCCAGGCGGTGGCGAAAATCAGCATCCGTCTAGTGCCTGACCAAAACCTGTCAAGCATCGAGTCATCACTGATTTCATTGATCGCTCGGCTCACTCCACCTACAGTTCGAAGCCGAGTGATCGTTCTTATGCGATCTGAACCTGCAAGCATCGAACGCGGGCATCCTACCATGGAGGCGGCTGCGAATGCTTACCACGCGGGATTCGGGACTGCGCCCGTTTTCGTCCGTTCTGGTGGCTCCATTCCGGTTGTCGCAATGTTCAAGCGGATCCTTGGCATCCCAACAGTACTCATGGGATTCGCGCTGCCGGATGATCGAATTCACGCACCAAACGAACGATTTAGTTTGCACAATTATTTTCGCGGAATCGACACGAACATTCATTTTCTTGCCGAAGCAGGTCGAGTGCTTCGAAAACGGCGAGCGGAAAAGAATGGTACACATCGAAAAGATCGATGAGATCAAGGCGGCAACGTGCGCAATCGCAGAGTAACTGGTTCTGGCGAGCCGAAAAGCGACTGGATCATCGACGGACACTGCCATGCGGGACAAGGGGACCGTATGACCGCACCCTGGAATACGCATGCTCCGCTTGAAAAATACCTGCGCCGCGCTACGGCTGCCGGCATCCATAAGACAGTGATCATTCCGGCGGGGCACAGCAATTACTCGGAAGCCAACCGGCAGCTCGCTCGCATCGTGGCGCAGCATCCTGACCGCTTCATTGGCTTTGCCTCATTGCATGCGCAGCGCGATCAAGGACGAGTTCGCAAACTTGTTGCCACGGCCGTGAATCAACTTGGCATGCGAGGACTAAAGGTCCATGCGTATGACGCAACGCCAACACGCGAGGTTTGTGAAGCGGCTCGCGAGTTTCGTATTCCCATGCTGGTCGATGTCGTTGGACGAGCCTATTTGGTTGACTTGTTCGCTTCTCAATTTCCAGAGGTCAACTTTATCATCCCGCATCTGGGGAGTTTTATGGACGATTGGCGCGCCCAGCAACAAGTTGTCGATCAGTTGGTCCGATTTCCAAACGTGTTCGCGGACACTGCAGGAGTGAGGCGATTTGACTATATAGTTCAAGCCGTTCGACGTGCCGGACCACATAAGGTGCTATTTGGTTCCGACGGACCCTGGTTGCATCCATCCGTTGAGCTGCACAAAATCCGCATGCTAAAGCTCTCTCCAAGCGATGAAAGGCTTGTGCTGGGGGGCAACATGCGGCGACTACTGGGACTCAGTCGGCAAGCAAACCAAGCTCCAGCTGGAGAGCAGCATGCCCGCGTTTAAGCTCTGAGCGCCCTTCGTTACCGAGCGTGCGTTAGTTAATTGCGTTGATGCGAACTCGACTAACACTTTGATCGCTACGCAACCACTTCGGTCTTCTATATACACTTCCACTCGGCATAGCTCTCTGCTTTTTTTTGCTAAGCAGAATGGCCACGATGAACCCGGCGACTAATGGATGCTGGCCCGACCGGGATCGAGCGGGTAATGGTCGACGGCCAGCAGAGTTCACATTTACTTTACCGGCAGCCAGTCATGGTTAGCGGTTAGGGACGTGGGTGCATGTCCAACTGACGTCGGTTTCACTGTAGCAGTGGTGGTGACATATCGGGAATGCACACTTCTCTCATGCTTTCCTAGCAATGGCGAAAAGTTGGTTTGATCGAGGCCTCAAGACCGGGTGGCATATCGTTTGCATATTTTCTACAAGTGTTGTTTGATCATCATAACTTCTTAATAGTAGGATTAAAATGAAGCGTTTATTATCAGCTCTTGCTTTATGCAGTGCGCTCGGTTATTGCGTTGGATGCGACACTGCCAACGACATGAATCGAGGGAATTCCAACAATTCCGGCCTAACGCCCTCAGGCACAACGAGCTCAACCACAACTACATCGAGCTCAGGCGGAGCGAATTCAAGTCCCTCGAGCTCAGGTACAACAAGCTCAAGTCCGAGGTCGGCGACTAATGGAATAGGTCATAGCGGCAGCTCGGGTACTGGAACCTCGGGTAGTGGAACTTCTGGCTCGCGTGGTGGTACTGAGCCGCCCTCTCGCTAGTCTGCATCGTAGCGTGAAAAGGGGTCAGGAGCCATTTTGGTTGACTAGGCAAATGTTGTGGTTTTGACAAGGGCTCAGGAGCCATTTTGGTTGACTAGGCAAATGTTGGTCGATAGATTGATCTAACTTCATGCTTAATCGTTTCTCCGACTGGTGAAGTCCGATCGATGCCTAGACCGCCACGAGCCGATGTTGCAGGTGAGATTTACCATGCCCTCAATAGGGGCAACGGGCGAATGACTATTTTTCACAAGGATGCAGACTACGAAGCGTTTGAGCGGGTACTCAATGAAGGGCTCGATAAGTATCCAGTCAGTTTGTTTGCTTATCAATGGATGCCGAACCACTGGCACATGGTACTTAGCCCGCGAGAAGATGGCGCATTAAGTCGCCTCATGTATTGGGTTACGATGACTCATACCGCCCGGCACCACGCTCATTATCACTCCACTGGTAGTGGACATCTTTATCAAGGTCGATTCAAGAGCTTTCCGGTCCAGAGTGACGAACATTTTTATGTGGTGTGCCGCTATGTTGAACGCAATGCACTGGCAGCAGGACTGGTGAGTAAAGCCGAGCAGTGGCGATTTGGCAGTTTATACAACTGGCTTGGCGGAAGTTGTGGAGTCATGCTGGCGAGCTGGCCATCGTCAAGGCTGCCCAATTGGCTAGATCGTGTCAACCGACCGGTCGGTGAGAAAGAACAGCAGCAGCTTAGCAGAGCAATACAACGCAGTCAGCCTTTTGGGAACGCTGGGTGGGTCGAGTTAACGGCCCGTAAGTACAATCTGGAATCAACTTTGAGGAAACGTGGCCGACCACGCAAACTTCCCCAATCTTCCAAATAGGCTCCTGACCCCTTTTCCTTATGAAATACGTTTTTGCTGAATTGATTCGGCGCTCGGTACTTTGACTTCCCAAACTAGGCCCAGCAGCTTTAAAACTCTGATCACTGACCAAGTTGGGTCGTACTCCCACCACAGATGTCCAACTCGAGCACTCGCTGGAAAAGCGTGATGGTTATTGTGCCAACCATCGCCAAGAAACAGGATTGCAATGAGCCAGTGATTCGTGCTTTGGTCGTTGCTTTGAAACGTTCGATAGCCAAAGCGATGACAGACGGTAACGATGCCCCACCATAGTGCATGCTGATCACAGAAAATGCGAACTAACCCGCCCCAGATGAAACCCGTCCAAGCGCCATGCCAACTCTGCGAAAGTGCTCCACCTAAGCCAGCGGGAATTGCAAGGCCAAGCAACACCCAAGTGACATAGTGACGGTCAAGGAACAGAAGCGATCGGTCACCAAGTAGATCCTTGGTAAAGTGTGTTGCGTAAGCGGCCGTGCATTGTGGTTCAAACATCCATCCAATATGAGAATGCAAGCCACCGCGAATTTTGTTAAGTAACCCTGTCCCGTGCAAATTAGGTGAGTGGGGATCGCCGTGATGGTCGCTGTATTGATGATGACGACGATGGATAGCACACCACCAAGTCGGCTGTCCATGAGCCGCCATGCAGCCAGAGATGATAAAAAAACTTCGCAACCAATTGGATGTCTTGAGAGAACGATGCGTTAAGTAGCGGTGAAATCCGAGCTCGATGCCCAGAACGGCCCAAATGTACATAATGAAGAAAAGCCCAATATCCAACCAGGTCCAGGCCCGACTCCAAATCTGCAACGCGGCCAGAAAGACTCCGATAATTGGCAAAACCAAAGTCAGAATTGCGATCAACTGATAAGACCAATCGTCCGATGCTTTTTGAAGCACAACTAACGAATCGAATTCTCCAATACCTGCATCGACATCTTTACATTCATCACCTAAGGGCTGATCTATCATGAGTTCGATCCGACGGTATGCACAGTTCTTACTTTACACCACCGAGAGTTTAGCTCAATTCGACCGCGGTTCAAAGAATCGCAAGACCATTAAAAAGAATTATGCAAAAACCCAACACGGGCGGGCTTCGTGAAGTTACCATATTCGTTACATCAAGTTAAATCTGGAAAAGCCTGCAGTAACGAATGAGCATTAATGTCGGGTTCCGCAACTACACTCGCTGAGCTACTGGTTGAGTTGACGAACACAGCGCCGACGCTGCCCCTCTACCGATTCTTGAACGATGGCGAGTTAGAAAGCGATTTGTTAACTGCCGCAGAACTTCATAAGTCTGCGATGGCGATCGCGCGCCGTTTGCGAGAGCACTGCGAAACAGGCGATCGAGTTCTCCTGCTAGCGGCTCCTGGTCTAGAATTTATCCGGGGGTTTTTTGGCATCCAGTATGCCGGATTAATCGCAACGACCTCCTATCCGCCGCATCCGCGACGTGTCGAACGAACACTTCATCGCATGCAGGCCATCGTAGCTGGCTGTCAACCCAAAGTGGCATTGGCAACGAAACCGCTGCTCGGATTTGCAGAACAACTCGGGTTACCATCGATCGAAATCGATGCCGAAGAGCTGCCTGAGAATGAAGACCTGTCGCACATTCAGGTAGACAGTTCCACCCCAGCTTTCTTGCAGTTCACTTCAGGTTCGACGCGTGATCCACGTGGCGTGATCTTGACGCATCGTAACGTGCTGGAAAATCTTCGCTTCATTAAGGAGCGATTCGGGCACACTTCGGAAAGCGTCGGAGTTATCTGGTTACCGCCCTATCATGACATGGGATTGATCGGGGGAATTTTGGAGCCGCTTTACGCAGGATTTCCGGTCGTTCTGCTCAATCCAATGCACGCGCTCCAACGTCCAATGCGTTGGCTAAACGCGATCGCTCGATATCGAGCGACAACGAGTGGTGGTCCGAACTTTATGTTCGACCACTGTGCAAACATCGTCACGGACTCGCAAAAATCGGAGCTCAATCTTAGTTCGTGGCAAGTTGCATTTTGCGGAGCTGAGCCGGTTCGCCCCGGGACGTGGCGACGATTCTCAGATGCGTTTGCGGTTTGCGGCTTCCGAAAAAGTGCGTTCTTCCCGTGTTATGGACTCGCCGAAGCGACTTTAATGGTTACAGGTGGCGAGCAATTAACCAGTCCCGATACATGTGTGGTTGAATCAAAAGCCCTCAGCGGCAAGGTGATTTCCACCGAGTACATCAGCTGTGGATTCGCCGATCGCAATCACTCGTTGCGCATCATCGACCAGGAAATAAATGAACCGGTGGCAGATGGAAGTGTTGGCGAGATCTGGGTTGCAGGAGAGTCTGTATCGCCCGGGTACTGGAACGATGAAGCTTCGACGGAAGCGACGTTTTGTAGTGCAGCCATCGAAGGCAACTTTGAAGTCAAACGTTGGCTGCGTACAGGGGATCTGGGGTTTGTGCAAAACGGCTCGCTGTTTGTGACCGGCCGCTGTAAAGACTTGATTATTGTTGCCGGACGCAACCTTTATCCACAAGACTTGGAGGCGGCCATTGAAGAATGCCATCCGCGTCTGCAACCCAATGGTTCATGCGTTTTTTCGATGCCAGGCGAGTCTCAAGAGCGCTTGATAGTGGTTGCGGAAATGCGTCCTGGTGTTCGTAGGCTAGAGGCGGAAGAACATGCAGAAATTTCAGCCGCTATTCGGCGGACATTGAGCACTGAGTTTGACGTTCATTACAAAGAGTTGCGGTTGGTCAAAGCTGGAGCGCTGCCTCGAACTTCGAGCGGCAAGAAGCGACGCAGTGAAACGCTATCCATGTTTGAATCAAAGCGATTCCAGCATGAAGAAGTCGTCCTGGGTGACGCAGAGGTTTCAACTCGGTCCAGAGGAATTCATCAGGCCAGTCCAACAGCGAAACGCTTGCAACAGCGATTGGCACTTGTGATGGTAGTTGTTCCTATCCTGGGACTATTCACTGCCATTGTACTCTCATGGGGCGAGGGTGTTCAAACTATCGACCTCGCTTGGCTGATTGGTTTGTACATCGCGACAGTGATCGGTGTGGAAGTGGGTTTCCATCGGCATTTCTCGCATCGTTCTTTTCAAGCATCGCCGTTTGTGCGATCGATGCTGTGCATTCTGGGCTCGATGGCCGCACAGGGACCTTTGGTTTTTTGGGTTGCAACCCATCGTCGTCATCATGCGTTCAGTGACCAAGCTGAAGACCCCCATTCGCCAGTTCCTGCTCGCAGCGGCGTACTGGCAAAATTGCATGGGCTGTACCATTCCCATGTGGGTTGGTTGTTTCGCAGTGAGCTGACGAACCCGATGCAGTATGGCCCCGACATTCTGCGCGATCCGCTTACATTCAAACTGAATCAATACTACCCGCTGTGGGTCTTGTTGGGGCTAGCGCTCCCAGCACTCGGATGTTTTGCTGTGACTGGCACTTGGATGGGGCTTGCGAGAGGGTTCTTGTGGGGTGGTTTGGTTCGAATCCTCCTGGTGCATCATGCGACCTGGAGCGTGAACTCGATCTGTCACTCTTATGGCAAGCGCGAGTATGAAACACGCGATGACAGTCGCAATAACGCTTGGCTAGTGATGAGTTCATTAGGTGGATCATGGCACAACAATCACCACGCATTTCCGAATTCAGCTTACACTGGTATCCGCAACTGGCAGATTGATCCGTCGGGCTGGGTCATTCGCGCGTTAGCGATCACTGGATTGGTTTGGGACGTCAAAACGCCGGCATTGAACAGTAGTTTGCAAGTGGAGAGTTTGCCATTGGACAAGAAATCAATCACAACCGAACATAGCAGCTAAGTTATAGCTAAGAACAGGATGATGCAAGAAACTGTACCCACGCCAAAACACATTGTGCATCTCGCAACTGCAGCAAAGCGCATGCAGCAGTTTGTTGCCATGATGGTGGTCGCTCCTCCATTGCTTGGAACGATCTTGGCCATTGTGCTGGCGATTCGTTACGGCATTGGCGCAGTTGAGATCGTGACACTTGGACTGATGTACGTTGTTTGCATGCTTGGCATCACCATTGGTTTCCATCGTTACTTCGCGCACAAGTCTTTTGAAACGTCGCGACCTTTCGCTTTGTTCCTAGCATCAGTTGGGTCGATGGCGGCACAGGGGCCACTTCTTTTTTGGGTGTCGACCCACCGCAGTCATCATGCTTACAGTGATCGAATTGGCGATCCGCATTCACCCAACTTACATGGATCAGGAGTTGCAGGAATGTTTCAAGGCTGGTGGCATGCGCACATCGGCTGGATGTTTTCGGGCAGCATCGCTGATTGGAGTCACTTTACCCGTGATTTGATGCGCGATCGCGGTCTGTTTCGAATCAACCAAAGGTATTTTTACTGGGTGTTATTGGGGTTGGTGATTCCGACTCTGATAGGCGGATTGATTGCACAGAATTGGTACGGCGCATTTCTTGGCTTCCTTTGGGGAGGTCTAGTTCGCATCTGCTTAGTCAATCAAGCCAGTTGGTGTGTTGGCTCCGTTTGTCACATGTTCGGATCTCGACCTTTTGCAACGGATGACCATAGTGCCAACAATCATCTGATCGCGGTGCTCGCCTTCGGCGAAGGATTGCAGAATAACCACCATGCTTTTCCCAGTTCTTATGCGCATCGAGTGCATTGGTGGGAACCCGACTTGAGCGCAACGGTGTTGCTTGTACTGCGGGCTGTGGGGCTGGTTTGGGACTTAAAATTTCCATCGCAACGCGTGGTGCAAGAGTCGCGTGTTCGAAAAAATGATTGTCTGACATGAGTTTGCAAGGACATGCATTAAGCCTCGATGGAAATCCAGCCCGCACTACAAACATGCAGTTAACGGCATTGGTGTTGGGGGCAACGGGGGGCTTGGGACAAGCGTATTGTCATGCCCTGGCGAAACGCAAATTGAATTTGATCCTCTCGGGGCGCAACGAAGTGGCATTACAGAAACTAGCCCACCAGTTGACCGCTGAGCATGGCATAGAGATAACGATTCAAGTTGCTGACTTATGTGCAGCTGCAGATGTAGAGCGGATATTGGCCATTATTCGGGAAAACAAGCAGTTAAACTGGCTGGTTAACGCTGCTGGATCGGCTCAATGGGGCAATTTTCGCGAACTGGCTTCGGAGAGTGAACAGGCGATGTTTCAAGTTAACTTGCTAACACCCATTAGGCTTGTGCGCACGGCGATCGAAACATTTGAATCGCGGGGTGGTGGCAAAATTGTTCATGTTGCATCCGCGGCCGCTTTCTTCATGGTGCCGTTTCTCTCAAGTTACTGCGCTTCGAAGACCGCGATCGTTCATTGGCTCCGATCGATTCGACAGGAGCCTTGCGGCAATCGCGTTTATATTCAAGCGCTGTGTCCAGGCTTTGTCAAAACAGATATGTTTGCAAAGGCCGGAGCGAATGCTGACAAGTTGCCAGGTTTGGTCTGGATGAGTCCCGAACGTGTGGTGCGCGAGTCATTGCGATCCCTGGATCGACATCAAACCGTCTGCATTCCCGGACGCCGATATCGCCTGATGATCTTTGGTTTAAAATTTGTTCCATCAGCTATTAGTGTTCGAGTTGCCGGATGGATGTTTGGCAACTTTACAAAGTATCGCATGCCCTTAAGCTGAAATCGATGAACATGTTGAAAATAATTCCCAGCGCTTACCGTTCTATTTTCTACGGAGTGTTTTTTCTTGTGGCCTTGCACGGCATCGTGTGGTTGAACTTGCACTGGGACGTTTATTTCCCATGGATGCATCTAGAGATTGGCATGCTTCGCTGGGTCGGAGGAGTGATTGTAATTGCTGCATTGACCCTTTATACGATCACTGCAGTCATGCTGTGTTCCAAGGGAAGCGGACCGTTTGCTGAGTTTGATCCACCTACCAAGCTGGTTACCACCGGGCCTTATCAGTATGTTCGCAACCCAATCTCGACCTGTGTTTTGGTGATGATTTTTGGAGAAGCGATCGCATTCTCGAGCACGGGCGTGTTCATGATGGTCTTTGTCTCGATGATCATAGCCCAACTGCAAGCAGTGGCTCTTGAAGAACCTTTATTGCTTAAGCGTTTCGGCTCGCAGTACGCAGAGTACAAGCAGAGCGTGCCGCGTTGGTTCCCACGGATGAATCCATGAAGTTATCGGTAGGAAACGAGCCCCTCACCCCCCGGCCCGCTCTCCCCGAGTACGGGGAGAGAAGGAGGCCGCCGCAGCGTATCTTGCTGGCTTCAGTGGGTTCCTATGGAGACGTCTTTCCGTTTCTTGCTCTTGGAAAGGAACTGCAGTCGCGCGGCCATGATGTAACCCTACTTACGAGCGGCTATTTTACCGGCTTAGTCGAACAAGCAGGTTTAAAGTTCGCGCCCGTCGGCACTTCTGATCAATACAAAGCTTACGTTTCAAACCCCAACTTACTGCATCCGCTACGAGGCCTGATGTTGACTCGCCGGATGCTGAATTCCATCATCGAGCCGATCTACGAGTACTTGCGAGCCGAATGGCAAGATGAGAATTCAATGATCGCATCCAGTCCCTATTGTATGGCAGCTCGCATTGCGGAAGAGAAACTGGGCATTCAATTAGTCACGATCTGTCCGGCACCGATCGCAATGGGAAGCAAAGTGGATCCACCCGCAGTCTCAACTTTGCTTTCTCCTGAGCGAGTCCCACGGTCGTTGCTTAAACTCTTTGGACATACTGTCAGCCGGGTGACTGACCATGTCTTGGGTTCAAAAGTAAATGATTTTCGGCGAGCACTGGGACTAAAGAAAATACATTCGCTCATGAGTTGGTGGCATGCGACTCGCGGAACGATCTCGTTGTTTCCAACGTGGTTCGCGCCTTCTCACGATGATTGGCCGATCCGGCATGCGTATGCTGGTTTTCCCGTTTGCATGCCCAGTAGTCTAACGGACATCCCGACTACTGTGTCTGATGAGAGGCTGGAGCAGTTTTTGTCGCAGTCCAAACCACCGTTGCTTTTCTATCCGGGCTCCAATGCAGGTCATCTGCGTCGGTACTTTGATATCTGCTCCCAAGCCTGCCGCGAGTTGGGACGAACGGGAATAGTCGTGGCGCCGGCCGCCATGGATCTGAATGACCGGCAAGATGCCCACATGTTTGTGCTGCCATTCGTATCCATGGGGCGAACACTACCTTGCGTTGACCTCGTCATCCATCATGGCGGGATTGGTACGATTGCCGCCTGCTTAAGCGCAGGAGTGCCTCAACTGATACGGCCAATGTTCGCGGATCAGCCCGATAACGCTACCCGCGTCGCGCGACTCGGTGTAGGCTCGTGGTTGCCCGCTTCTCGGTTTCAAGTTTCGCAGGTAGTTCGCACAGTCAAGCATTTAATTCACGATCCACAAATTCGATCGCAGTGTCTTCACTATCGCGATAGAATGAAATCCGAAAACGGCTTGACCAACGCCGCTGACTTGGTGGAGACTTATGCTTCTTAAAAAGAGTGTAACATGAGCTCATCGACTTCCGCGCAGGTAACTCAACTTCTTCCATCGAATCACATTCCTACCTAAAGTTAGCAAGCCATCGCGATGAACCACGCAGAAAAGTCTCCAAGTCGCAAACCAAGCTCGCTATTGGGAAGTTTACTTTCGCTCGTATCTTCCGCGCCGAAGCGAACAGAGACGGAGCCACTTACGCAATCCGAACTAAACGATTGGCTCGTCCTGAAAATCGCAGAGGCGACCGGGTTGCCGACAAGTCAGATTGGCATCGATACAACGTTCGCGGATTTTGGGCTGGATTCTCGAACGGCGGTTTCCATGTCGACCGATCTTGAACGATTAATTGGCCGAGAGTTGCCACCGACGCTGATTTGGGATTACCCAACCATCAAGGAAGTCTCCAAGCACCTCATTGGGCTCTCTAGCGGCGACCAAGATAGAGCATAGGTACCGCATGAAACGCATCGCCATCGTTGGAATGAGTTGTCGGTTGCCTGGTGCAGATTCCCCGCAAGCCCTTTGGGACTTAGTCTCGCGCGGTGTCGACGCGGTGAGCGATGTTCCATCGTCGCGTTGGGACAGTAAACGTTTTTATGATGAAGACCCCAAGCAAGCGGGCAAAATGTACACTACCCGCGGCGGGTTTATCGATCAGTTGGAGGACTTTGATGCATTCAGCTTTGGGATCTCGCCACGCGAAATCTTGCACATGGATCCACAGCAACGATTGATGCTCGAATTGGCTTGGGAAGCACTCGAGGACGCAGGAATACCGCAGCAATCCTTAGGTGGTTCAGCAACCGGTGTGTTCTTTGGATTTGGCGTCATGGAGTACGCTCTGACTCAATTGCGCTATCCCGAGTTAATTGACGCTTACACCAATACAGGTTACTTTCCTTGCATCATTGCCAATCGCGTGTCTTATTTTTTTGATCTGCGTGGGCCGAGTCTTTCGCTGGATACCGCCTGCAGTTCTTCGCTAGTGGCCGTACATTTAGCCTGTGAGAGTTTGCGAAGCGGTGAATGCAATCTTGCAATGGCAGGCGGTGTCAGCCTGATGGTTGATCCATTGAACACCGTCGCCTTTTGCAAGCTCTCCGCCCTGTCGCCCAAGGGCCGCTGCAAGACGTTCGATGCAGGCGCGGATGGGTATGTTCGCGGCGAAGGCGCAGGCGTGATAACGCTTAAACGGCTTGAGGACGCAATCGCCGACGGTGATCGAATCTACGCAGTGATTCGTGGTGAAGCGGTCAATCAAGATGGCAAGAGCAATGGTTTGACCGCACCCAATCGCTTGTCGCAAGAAAGTGTCTTGCGTCAAGCCTACCAAAACGCCCAATATTCGCCCGCGGATGTCCAGTACATCGAGGCGCACGGGACAGGAACCTTTCTAGGCGATCCGATTGAATTGACTGCCCTTGGCAATGTCATGCGAGAAGGGCGCGACAAGAGTCGGCCGCTTCTTGTAGGTTCGCTCAAGACAAACATCGGACATCTTGAAGCCGCAGCCGGTATCGCTGGACTCATCAAGCTGGCAAAGTGCGTCGAACACAAGCAGATCCCGCCACATCTTCATTTCGAAGTACCCAATCCTCATATTCCCTTTGAATCGCTTCAAGTACAAGTCGCATCGCACTTGCAAGCTTGGCCCGAGCACGATGGGGTCGCAGTCGCAGGTATTAGCGCCTTCGGATTCGGTGGAACGAATGCACACGTCGTTGTTGAAGAGTTTGTCGCGCCGAACGTTGCTAGTACAGGTAAGGCAGGTAATTCGCCATTTGTTGAGTCATCTGATTGTGATCCCGCGATGTTGCTCATCACGGCTAAGGACCCTAATGCACTGAGCGAACTCCGCAAGCGATATGTGGAGTTACTCGCCGACGATTCTGTGCAAATCGGTTTCGGAGAGATCGCTAACTGCGCCGCGTACCGGCGCTCATATTTTGAATTCCGTTCTACGCTGGTAGCAAGCGATTGTAAGTCAGCCAGCGAAGCTCTTTCAATCGCCGAATCGAATACATCAACCCGTCGAGCTTCGAACAACCCAAAACTCGCATTTCTGTTTACCGGGCAAGGCTCACAGTATGTTGGCATGGGCAGGCAGCTTTATCATCGCGAAGCGATCTTTCGCGATGTGATTGACAACTGCGACGAGATGTTACGCTCTGTGGTAAATGGTTCACTCCGTGATGTAATTTTCGCTGATGATTCCAAGTCGCCAAAGCTTGATCAGACCGCGTTTACTCAGCCGGCCATGTTTGCTCTTCAATGGGCACTTGTGGAGCTTTGGAAAGCTTGGGGTGTGCAGCCCAGTTTGGTGCTTGGCCACAGCATTGGAGAATTGGCCGGTGCATGCGCTGCTGGTTTAATGAGTTGGGAATCAGGGCTAATTTTCGCAGCCAAACGTGGTGCGTTGATGCAGTCGCTAAGTCAACTGGGGCAGATGTTGGCGGTCTTGGAGTCTCGTGTGACTACGTGTGATTTCATTGATCGCCACAGCTTGCAACTTTGTATCGCGGCATCCAATGGTCCCAAGAATACAGTGCTGTCAGGGTCGAACGTTGAGATTGAACGAGCATCTGCGTGTGCGCGAGCGGATCGAATGGCCGCCGTTCGGCTAAATGTCTCTCACGCGTTTCACTCGCAACTGATGGAGCCCATACTCGAGTCACTATTGAAGGAAGCATCCGAAGCAAAACTCGCTGCCTCTCGCATTCCGTTCATTTCCAATCTGACGGGCGAGATCGTTGACGCCGGATCTCACTTTTCGCCGAGTTATTTTAAGGTCCAAGCCCGTTCGGAAGTCCGTTTTGAACAATGTGTAGAAACGCTGGTCGAATGGCAGCCCGATGTGTGCCTTGAGATAGGTTCAGATTCGTTGTTGATTGAGATGTTGAAGAGATGCAACGGAGGTAAAGACTTAATCTCTCGGCCAAGTTTAAGACGCGACCAAGATTCGCTACGAACGATGTTAGGCGCACTGGGCGCGGCGTTCGAAGCGGGCGTGTCAATCAATTTGCCGGCGGTCTACGGCCCAAAACGCCGCGTGGTGCCACTGCCAAAGTACCCGTTCCAGCGGACTCGCTATTGGGAATCTCTGCCCATTCTTACTCCTGGCTCCAGCACTGCAGTGGATTCGCCAGCACTTATGCGAACCGATACCAAGGAACAACACCCATTGCTAGGCAGTCGGGCCGATTCCGCGATTACACTTTTCTGTAATACCGTTTCTGCAACTCACCCTACGTGGCTGGCCGATCATAAGCTAACTGAATCCATTGTTTTACCGGGTGCGGGATTCATCGAGATGGCGATGTGTGCTGTAAATTCAGGTCTTGATGCGCAGGATCAAATTCAACTTGGTGACGTTCAATTTTTGCAGCCGGTGATTCTTAGCCAAACGAATAAAAACCAACTTCAATGTTCGGTCCAGCAGGGTTTTATATCGATCGCATCAAAAAGCTCTGATATTAGTGAACCAAAATGGCAAACGGTAGCTTCGGCAAAATTCGGCGATCAACCGAATGTTGCGTTAGATGTTCTATCAGTTGATGTGAAGTTGAGTATTGATGCTTGCGATCAACAATTGCCTTCACACTCGCTGTACGAGTCGCTTTCAACCATTGGGCTCAACTACGGACCTGCATTCCGGCGAGTCGAAAGACTGTGGCTCTCACAAGAAGAAGTGTGGGGAGAAATCCGAGTTGACGACATCGATCAAGATTCTGGCTTTCACTTTTCGCCGATGGTCCTCGATGCTTGTTTTCACGTTGTCGCTGCCGCAATAAACGCCAACATTGCTGAGATTCGCGATTGTTATGTGCCGGTCGCGATTGAAAATGTAACGTTGAAACGCTGTAGTTCAGATCGTGTCTATGTTCGTGTCACGAGCGTTAATTGGGAAGCAGAATCTCGAACGTTCGTCTCTAACTTTGACATCTTTCTACCTAGTGGCGTTTGCGTGGGTTCAGTTTCAAAGAATCGATTTGCCAAGTTTGTGTCTCCTGGTTTAAAGACAACCGATGAACAGAATCTGCAGGTTTGGAAGCCGACTTGGAAACGTCTAGAAGTTCTTAGCAGTAAGCAGAAAAATGTTAGCAAACAAGTCACGTTGATCAGTGACAATTTCTCCAACGCAGGTTTGCTTCGCAGAGAACTTGGAGTCTTTGAAAACGCTTGGACGATAGAGCAGCTAGTAAACAGCGGAGATTTAAAAGACACGGCGATCTACAACACTAGCGATTTGGGACGTACGGTTCTGATCGTGTTGGATTTGGAAACGGATGAAATCGCAGACGCGGCCATTTGGGAGAGGGTTCAGGACCAGTGCAAGAAGATGCACGATTGGTTGGTGTCCAACGCGAAGTCAACTTCTGATCGACAAGTCGTGTTGCTGACTCGCGGTGCGCACTCCATCGGAGAGGACGATGCTCCGATTACATTAGCGAGTTGCTGCGTTGCAGGCTGGTTTCGCAGTGTTCGCTTGGAGATGACGCAATGGCGTTGTGAGCACATTGACCTGGATCGAAATCGTCCTCTGAGCGAGCAGATGTCGCTGGTCGCGAGGTGGCTGCAATCAGAAACGGATAATTTTGAAATTGCATGGCGAGATTCGGAGGCTTATGTACGGGTCGTGGATACGATTGAGACGCCGGTGACATCGCCTGAAACCAAGATGGGAAATTGCAAAAATCAAACGCTTGGTTTTAGCGCAAAAGGGTCGCTCGACTATTTAAACTATTTGCCAAGCTCCCGACCTTTGCCTGGGCCTGATGAGATTGAAATCCAAGTACGAAGTACTGGGCTGAACTTTCGCGATGTATTAAATGTTTTGGGAGTCTATCCGGGAGATGCTGGACCGCTGGGCGGCGAGTGTGCAGGTTACATCTCTTCAGTTGGCGAGAACGTCAGGGAGCTGCAAGTCGGCGAGCCTGTCGTAGCAATCTCCGGGGGCAGCTTCTCGCGGTACGCGATTGCGAATGCGTCGCTGGCCACTCGCAAGCCGCAACACCTGAGTTTTGCCGAAGCCTCCTGCTTGCCAGTCGCAAGTCTAACAGCTTCTATTGCGCTGAAGCATTTTGGCGGCATCAAGCGTGGTGATCGAGCATTGATTCATGCGGCGGCCGGCGGTGTCGGACTTGCCGCCGTTCGTATTGCACTGCGAGTTGGTGCAGAAGTGTATGCAACAGCAGGCAGTGACGTAAAACGAGAACACCTTCGATCGCTTGGCGTAGCTCACATTGCGGACTCGCGGTCAACCGACTTTGATCAGGATATAACGCAGGCATTAGACGGACAGAAATTAGACATTGTCTTGAATTCGTTGACCGGCGATTTCATTCCTCGAAGTCTGAAACTTGTAAAAGAGGGTGGCCGTTTTATTGAGATCGGAAAGATTGGAACATGGACGGCTGAGGATGTTGCTCGCCACTTCCCGGCAGTTTGCTACCAGCAGTTCGATATAGCAGAGTGGGCGAAGCGAGACCCACTTCAGCTCGGTCGAATGCTCCGCGAAGAGATTGCTACATATCAGAATGTATCCAGGCGACCACTGGTAAAATCGTTTGCCATCGACCGAGCCGAAGACGCGTTCCGGTTCATGTCGCAGGGCAAACACATGGGCAAGATCGCTGTTGTCCAGCCCCACAACCCACAAGTAAACTCCGAGTCGTTATTTGAGGCGTCGGCAACTTATATCGTCACCGGCGGACTTGGAGCCATTGGCCGAAACTTGCTGGAGTGGATGACTCAGCACGGTGCGAGGCAAGTAGAGCTGATCATCCATCGTTCGCTGCGTGACGATGAACGAACCCTGGTTGAAAGCTGGCAGCGACGCGATTTGAACATTAATTGCCATAGGATGGACGCAACGGATCCGGGCGCGGTCGTTAATCTTGTTGCAAAGCTCAATGAAGGTTCGAAACCGATCCGCGGCGTATTTCATTTGGCCGGCGTGCTACGCGATGGCCTGGCTGAGGATTCGGAATGGGAAGATTACAACGCGGTGCTGTCCGCAAAAAGTTTGATTGCATGGAACATACATTTAGCTCTTCGCGAGAACGATCTTCACTACTTTGTGCTCTTTTCATCCATCGCCACATTGTTGGGTTCGCCTGGGCAGTCGAGTTACTCGGCGGCAAATGCATTTTTAGATGGACTCGCCGTTGTGCGTCGCCATGAAGGTTTACCAGCACTGAGCATTCAGTGGGGACCTTGGGCAGGCGACGGGATGGCAGATAAGTTTCACGATCGAGGCAACCAGTTGGGGCTTTATGGATTGAATGCCAAAGACGCGTGGACTACGTTGGGGAAATTGATGCGGACCGATGCGGTTCAGGCTTGCGTTGCCGAGTTTGACACGCAGAAATTTTCTAGAACGATCGGTACAAAGCTATCTTCGGCTCTGGTGAGCTCGATGCAGTCGCAATCGAAAGTCTTCGCTGAGCCTAAGCTATCGGTAAATATTGAGCAGTGGGCAGCGCACATACGCAGTGCTAATGATACGAATCGTCATGCCGTTATTTTAGATTTCCTAATGTCGACCGCTCGCGATGTACTCGGCTTGCCCGACACAACGCGATTCGATGTGCGGCAGCCGCTGCGTGAGCTTGGGTTGGATTCGCTGATGGCTGTCGAGATGAAGAATATCCTGTCGGACGTGACACACGTTACCCTCGATTCAACCGTGCTGTTCGATTACCCTACGATCGAAGCACTTGCAAAACTTCTGAATGATCAACTGAGCACAGTCACTGGGGCCGAAGTTGATATTGCAAAAACTGCGACAAGCGCTGAGTTTGACAGCTCGAACGAAGACATTGCGGTACAACTAGCTAAAGCACTTGCATCGCTAGAACTTAACGATAGCCACCCACTATGAGCAACATCGCACATCGCGAACTTCTCGAAAGCGCCTTAGAAGAGATTAAACGATTGCGAATTCAACGCGATCAGTTGCTCGAGGACCGCCATGAACCAGTTGCCGTTATCGGGATGGCGTGTCGATTTCCAGGTGCATTGAATCCGGAAGAACTTTGGGAAGTTGCAAACGGAGCAGTAGATTGTATTGGTCGAGTTCCGATGGACCGTTGGGACACTGACAAATACTTGGATCCGGTGCCGGGTTCCATTGGCAAAACAGTAACTTGCGACGGAGGCTTTCTAGCGGACGTGCGCGGCTTTGATGCCGCATTTTTTGGTATTTCGCCACGTGAAGCCCGCAGCATGGATCCTCAGCAGCGAATGTTGCTTGAGGTTACGTGGGAGGCGATTGAGCGAGCGGCGATTGCATCCGATAACTTGTATGGCTCCGAGGTCGGTGTTTTCTTGGGATTGTCGAACCTCGAGTACCAAAATCTTATTCGCAATAGCCATGATGAATCACTGATCGACGCTTACTTTGGAACTGGCAACGCAGCAAGTGTCGCGGCGGGGCGGATCGCCTACACATTCGGATTTAAGGGACCAGCGATGACGATCGACACGGCGTGTTCATCGTCTTTAGTCGCGATCCATCAAGCGGTCGTTAGTCTTCGGCGTCAGGAATGCCGATTAGCCGTTGCCGGTGGTGTCAATCTGATGCTTTCACCGGAAACCTTTATCCACTTTTCGAATGCGAGAATGCTGTCTCTCGATGGACGCTGCAAACCGTTTTCGGCTCAGGCGAACGGCTATGGTCGCGCCGAGGGATGCGGCATGGTGGTGCTTAAACTATTGCGAGACGCGTTGGCTGATGGAGATCCAGTCGAAGCCATCATCGCAGGGAGTGCTTGCAACCATGATGGTCGTAGCGCCGGTCTGACAGCCCCCAATGGACCTTCGCAAGAAGCCGTGATTCGCGCGGCGCTTAGTGACGCCAGGTTACAGCCTCGGGATGTTCAATTCGTCGAAGCTCATGGGACGGGGACGCCGCTGGGAGATCCAATCGAAGCCGGCGCGCTGGCGCGAACTTATGGAGCGGATCGCTCGGAAGCCGACCCTTTGTGGGTGGCGACGATCAAAGCCAATATTGGTCATGCTGAAGGTGCCGCTGGCATTGCGGGCCTCATTCACGCTTGTTTGTGTCTGAAGCATCAACGCGTTCCTCCACTACTGCATCTTCGAGATCGCAGCCCGCACGTAGCCCAACGTTCGCTCGAGTTTACTATCGTCGGCGAAAAGCTGCGATCAAACGATCCGCTTCGAGCAGGAGTGAGCTCATTCGGCTTCAGTGGTACGAACGCACATGTTATTTTGCAACAGCCTGTAGCTCAGTCGGCAAAACAATTAAACAGTCAACATGATACTTCGTCCCCACAGTCGCATCTCTTTGTCTTATCAGCCAAAACGAACGCTGCTTTGCATCACCAGGCAAAGCGATTTCAAGTTTGGATGGAATCGCATCGAGATTTGAACTTCGCTGATATTTGCTACACGCTGCAAAGCGGACGCAACCATTTCCAACAGAGACTCGCGTTTAACGCTAACGGCATCGCGGATGCCATCGAGTGCCTCGGGACATTTTCCGCAGGCGAACCGTTCGAGCCAGCGAGAATTACTTCGCTCGCAAGAGACTACTTGTCTGGAGCGAATGTCGAATGGCCAGTTTGTCAAGGAAACCGAATCTCACTGCCCACATATGCATTTCAACACGAGGCTTTTTGGGTTCGAGCCGCGGATGTCGAGCAAGCGATTTCCGTGCAGCCGAAAGTTGTTCGCCGGTTCGCTGATTTTCTATACTCGTTTGATGCTGAAGCTTGGCAGCGTCTAAGCGACCATCGGCTTTTTGGAGCAGGTGTGATGCCAGCAGTTGCATGGTTAGACATTGCATTCCGCGCCGCAGTTGCTAACACACCTAATGCGTTTCGTTTTGAAAATGTTCGCTTCTTGCAGATGATGGTTGTCGGCCCCACACCACCGCCAGAGTTCAAGACACATTTCTTTGATTCTCCAGAACGGAATAGTTTTGGCATCTTCGTAACCAAGGGTGATGACGCAGATTTAAGTATCAACAACGCTTTCGTCAGTGGTCAAGTTATCGACTCTATCCAAAGCGAATGGATGGGAGGAGATCTCACCATGAATCAAGGTAGCTGCGGTGATGAGCTCGATCCAATCTCTGTCTATGACCGCTTCAGTAACATTGGGTTTGACTATGGCTCCAATTTTCAAATGCTTTCCCATTTATCTATAGGGGACAACATAGCTATTGGTAGACTGCAATTGAAACCCGACGCGCCCAACGTTGAAGTGATGTGGCAACACGGCTTGCTCGATAGTGCCTTGCAAGTGGTTGCCGGGGCGGCATGGAGATCGGGTTACGATGCTAATGATGCGACCGCTTTCTTTCCAGTGAGCATTCAATCAATTCAATGGTTCGCCAGCGTCGGGTCACCAAGTTGGAGTATGGCTACGATTCGTCCATCCTCGGATGAGTATGCAATCGAAGCCGACGTTTTCATCTGGAATGAAGACAAGCAGCCACTTTTGCAGTTTGTTGGCGTAAGGTTCGAGGGCTTTGCGACAAAGAGACCAGTTAAAGCAGTAAGTCCCACCGTTCAATTGCCAGCGTTCGTTAAACCTTCAGATCAATTAACTTTCGCCAAACTATTAGCGATGCCGGAGGCAATGAGGCTACCGACGTTGCAGGAACATTTGCGTCAAAAGCTGGCGTTTGAGTTGGAGATGCCTGTCGACAAACTGTTGCCGGATCAACCGTTGTCGGAATTTGGGCTTGATTCATTAGTCGTCTTTCGGCTGGGAATTCAGTTAGAATCCGAGTTTGGATTCGCTCCTAATTCTAGCGCTGTCATGCAAGGGCAGAGTCTTCGAGCATTTTCCGAATCGTTGCTTTGGCGGCTCAACAACTTGACCTCTGACGAAGACAAAGGAATGCAATCATCAATGTCTACTTGAACCACTGGGGTGTTTGTCTACCGAATGCGCCGGTTACAAACGAGACCATTGAAGACGTTCTCGGCAAGGTGGGCGGTCGCCCGTCGAGAATGCGAGAAGTGATACTCGCGCGCAATGGCATTCGAACTCGACATTTTGCGATCGATCCGGCCACAGGTGCACCGACCCATACCAATGCTCAGTTAACCGCGGCCGCTATCACTCAGCTGCTCGAGAATTCGAGCCTTGCGAAAGGCGAGATCGACTTGCTGGCCTGTGGGACTTCTTCGCCCGACCAGTGGATTCCTAATCATGCGGCTATGGTGCAAGGTGTTTTAGAACTGCCACCGTGCGAGATTGTGTCTACAGCCGGAGTTTGTTGTTCGGGCGTTACAGCACTCCGCTATGCGTGTAACGCAGTCGCTGCGACTGCCGATATCAGTGCCGTGGTGACTGGTTCCGAGTTGGCTTCGGGTTCGATCAAGTCAGCCCATTTCCGCCATCAGCTGGAAGCTCGCGTTGACAACAATCCCTATCTTAGTTTCGAGAACGAGTTTCTGCGGTGGATGCTCTCCGATGGTGCTGGGGCGGTACTTGTTCAATCGAAGCCTGTTTCTAAAGGTGTATCCCTTCGAGTCGATTGGCTCGATTTAATTTCCTATGCCGGCCAGCTTGAAACTTGTATGTATGCCGGAGCTATCAAACAGCCCGACGGATCGCTTGAGAGTTGGCGCGAGGCTGCGGACCCAAACAGTCTCATGCGACTGGGTTACTTGAATCTCTCGCAGGATGCGCGCACGCTTGAACAGAATATTATTACCAAGGCATTCCGCTGGTCGCTCGAGCGAATCATCGCCAAGTATGCTGTGCCTGCACTTGAGATTGATTGGCTGTTGCCGCACTTGTCGAGCGAGTTTTTTCGTCAGCCGATAGCAGCGACGATGCGCGACCTAAATTATGAAGTGCCTCAGGAAAAGTGGTTTACGAACTTGACCACGAAAGGCAACACCGGATCCGCGTCGATCTTTATCATGCTTGCCGAGTTAGTCGCGTCCGGTAAACTCAAGCCGGGACAACGGATAGTTTGTGTGATCCCCGAAAGTTCTCGGTTCACGTTTGCGTATATGCACTTAACTGTTCAGTAGCCTCAATCGTCCAAGGTTGGCTGGTCAGTTGGCTCAGTGAGCCGTAGGCGCTAGCTAGCCGCGGGTTTCGAAGCGGTAGTCGCTCATGGCAACCAGTCTGGTTTAAGCGTAGAGTCAACAATAAAACATTAGCATTAGCTAGACGGCTAGTAAGTTGAGCGTTTGACTTCGAGACCCGCGGCTAGCGCCTTTTGATATTGCACATATTGATTTGTGTGCCACTGGCTGCCCCCGCAAATTCCGGATTTATATTCGACTCTACGGGGCAAGGCCAGTGAAACGGAGTATGTGACTCTAACTGCCGTTACCGGTGCCAA
>JANODD010000353.1:0-10822 GCA_031412515.1 Planctomycetia bacterium
AGTGCTCTGAATTGGGACTTAGAGCTTGACTCGCGTAAATGCTCGTTGGACCAACGAATGCGCGGGATCCTCCTCGTTTCGTATACGGCAAATATGTGACGATTCTTCCGCATTGCTTCAGGGACTAGACCTAAAACAAGCGAACGTTTAGCGGTCGGGGCTGGATTTTTGGTGGGCGCGCGAACCCAGTCCACCATTGGTAGTTAGAGGATCTTAAGTTTAATGTTCTTCAAGTTTCTGGGGTTCCGTTCCGGGCAATTCTTCCATTTCGGCGGAGCGCTGCGTTCAACTTCGAACGCAGCTCTTGTGTTAACTCTTTTCAGAGCTAACGATGATGCATCACAGGTTCAGTCTGGCGCACAAGCGAAAGAACGCGGGAGTGTAATCAGTCCAATTGAGTAATCTATGAACCGTGCTTCGCGCGTGACGAAGGATCTGGCAAGGGATGTGCACGAAGACGTCAAGGAAGGTTCGAAATTCCATTTTCAGTAGCCGCTTTTTCTCTGCCACGTGCTCATCACGGAGAGCTGGTTCGACTGGAATCAGTAGCGCTGCCCACGACTTGAGATTCCAGGCCACACTCGTCATCACAATGTACGCCCAGTTGCTCAGTAAGTTATCAACCGGAGCACATAGTGAGCGAACACCGCCCGACAATTGTGCAATCAAGTTCTCTTGATCACAGCGATCATTAGCGCCGAACACGATGTCTTCAGAGGTTACTGCCGTGCCGTCGTTACCGATGTAGAAGAAGTATCATATCTCGTCAAGCAATCGCTGCTCGCCTTTCTCCTTTGAGATGTTTTTGCGGATAACTACCATTCGATAATCTTTTTTGCATGCCGTTGGGCGATAGTCAAACTCAGCGATGTCTTCAAATTGAAGCTCGCTATGTTCGTACTTACGTTGACGAACAATTTCTCGCTTGACATTTTCCGGTCGTGCGCGTGTTGGCCCAATTCGCTCATAGGACGCTGGACGTTCCAGCCGTGTCCACTCCGATGCAGCAAGGTTTTCAGCCTTTTCAACGAGATTCGCGCGACACTCGTAACCGAACTGAAACTTTACGCCTAACTCATCCCAACCGTCCAAGTATTCCGTTTGGCTGAACTTACAGTCGCCTCGCAGACGCACTCGCTTGAATCCGCCAGCGATACAAGTGCAGATCGCGGTGTCCAGATATTTCGCCGCATCCCATGCACTGTGGGCTGAACCACTGCGGTTGACGATTGCCATCACCTCTTTTGTGTTTGCCAAGCTGATAGGCAGTGGATGATATCCCCAACTGCCTTTGAAAGTGATGTCCATTCCTTCTTTGCATTCTCCCTTGGTAGTCACAATCACACCGTCAACGTCAATATCGGCTTGCTCGAAGAAAGACTCTTCTTGCTGCTTCCAAACGTTGAGGCGAGTTTCGTTGATTGCTAACAATAAAGCATCGATGTCAGCCTGTCCAAAGCGCCTACAGAAATCACCCGCTGTTGTCGGGTCTGGAATCGAATCGGCCCCGATCGCATCTAAGTAAGCCGCATTATTTCGCAACAATTCCAGATGCTGAAGCCGAGTACCATTGCACAGGGCGTTTGCGGCGAAGTTAAGTACATGATCGGATTCATGGTATGGCGCATGCCACTTTAAAAGATGCACGTGTTTGTTAATGTTGTCGACTAAGCCAACATCAGATGCAAGCTTCAGTAATGCCGTTAGCCCTCCGTGTGCGACTGCTTGTGCTCGCTCGGCCAACTCATATTTAACGCTATTGGATGCAATTACAGGATGGGGATTTCGAAACCCTCGCATCCATCGATCTTGCCGTGCCTCCGCAAGCCTTTTGAGCAATTGCTTCTTGCGTTCCTTGATTCTTTTTGCGAAACTTGATTGCTTCACCTGAGTTCCTCCGTGAGTTTGTGTTTACGATTTGTTGTTACTTCGTTAAACCGCAAAAACACGTGGGAATCTCGGGTGTTTTCAAACTTCTTCCAAAATAATGATTAGGCCTTCGCTTGGTTTAGGGCTAGATGCTCGTAACAAATCCGATGATTTTGTCCTGGATTTCAAGTTGCGGTACCTAACTCCGTTAAGCCATTTCTAGCCTCGCGTGGAAAGTTTCATAATCGACGTTCACTTTGGAAATCACTGCCTACTCCCGGGCAAATCGATAAGTTCAAAATTGAACTTGCGAACTAAACCATTGTATTGTCACTGGTGTTACGAAACCCAAACTGTTCCAGCGAGGCTGGAGTAACCAAGTGGATATGGATTGACGTTACAATCGGATCCGGAGCTTTTATCAACCGGGCTGAGGGAGCATCAGCTTCCATAGCTTGAACCAGTCGTCGCGCAAGAATGCGGTGGTAGCCTTTGGTAAGTCGAAGCCCACGAATATTTACAATATGGTCGGAGAAAAGCAACGCGATTCCTAACTCCGGATCATACGCGCCGCTATAAAGATGGGAATAGGAAAAACTCCGGTGTACTCCGCTTTTGAATAGCAGGTTTAGCATCTCTTCCCGTCGCATCGGTTGGCGAGTAAATGAGAACGCCCGATAATCACTCGCATCGTACAGATCATCATCTTCATCGTCGATCTCAGGGTCCCGATTTGCACTTGGTACCAGGTTGTATTTCTGTGCAATGCTGATTGGTTCTATATCTGCCATGAAAGTTTACCTCGCGATTGCGGACGGCATTGGAGTAGGGGAAGGAAGCATTTCGCGAAGCTTTCGAAACTGATCATAGACAAAGTCAGTGGTTCGTGACGCCACGTGACGTAGGCGGGCGATTCGAGATTTGACGGCTTCGTTTTGCACAAGCGGTGCTACTCTCTCCGCAAGTTCAGTCGCCGACCTCACTGATCGATCTTGACTGATCGCACGCCGCAACCCAGCCAAATCATCCGTATAAATTTCCAAGCCATCCTTAATGCGTCCACGCGATGCAGACACGTAGAGCTGTTGAGGTGAGCTTGCAGCGAAGGATCGAGAACTTTGTGCAATGATAACTTTGTCTTTCGTATCACCCTGGCTTGAATAGCTCGTAGTGACTACACCGTGTTCGATATGTCCCCAATTGGCTTCAATTTTAATTCCATTGCCAAGAGTTAATTCACCATTTCTAGCAACGTTCTTGATGACATATCGGTGGCCGTTCGTGAGCCGTTGCTGGCCGGGTTTAGCGCGGCGGTTCTGTGTGATTTTTACTATGTCGCCTTTCGAGAAGAACTTTTCGACTGGCTTATACACCGAGAATGCGCCCGCTGATTGAAGCGGTAGTGCAACATCCTTACCGTGGTGTTTTGCTATTACATTGCTATCAGACACTCCAATTACCTCAACTCTTTCGCCCGGACGAAACCCGCCTTGGCCGCGTGCATGAAACTCCACGATGTCGCCGTGAGAATATAGCTTCGCATCCTGCCGTTCTGCCTGCGTCCAATGATAAGGCTTAAGTATGACGAGTTTGGTTTCTTCGCCGTCTATTCGCCCACGGGCTCGCAGTTCCGCTCGAATTGCTTGCGTGACAATCTCTTTTTCTGCTCGACTGGGCGCGATTACCAGAGTCGAGTAGCCAGCTTCAGTACTATTTGCATAGCTTGTTGCAATTGTCTTGTCACGCGTTTCATTCGGTAGCTCTTTCACCGCTCCAAGTTTTTGAAGTGCTTCAAATCCTTCTTGCACATTGCCACGACTTAACTTCTCTACCGCTTTGCGATAGTGCTCGTCCTGCTGCCGCCGTATTTGCGTAATTGTGATGGGTTTTATACCTGCTTCAACTTCCAGCAATTCCAGCGATTTTCCACGAGATATAGAATTATGCTGATGCGAATCGCCTGCGAGAACAATCCGAGCATTTACACTACCCGCAACCTTAAAAAGCTTTGCCATTTCGATCGAAGATATTAGTCCTGCCTCGTCGACCCAGATAACTTGATCCCGGGCCTCTGCCTGTAAATCCTCATTCGTCAAAAGACTGGCCAGTGTGTGCGACTGGAGCCCTTCGGCGTTCAGTACATCTACTGCTTTGGTCGTTGGCGCAACCATAACTACCCGATGACCATGTGCTTCGATCCCAGCCACCACTTCCTGCGAAATGGTCGATTTGCCGGTTCCTGCTTTTCCAGAAAGTATCATGACTCTATCTGTACTTTGCCATAATTGTTTAGCGGCGGCTTTCTGTTCGTCGCTTAACCATTCTCTGGTAATTTGTTGATCACATGCTAGTGATTCGGAAGCTCCGCGTCCGCTACGCGCAAATTGCAGCAGTTGCTGCTCTTCCTTGAGAACCTCAGGAGTAGTAACCCATGCATGCTCATCTTTACCATCGCGAATCAGATCACGTGTTGTGAATGCTTGGTCGATAGCTGCAACGGTTGTACTACCTACACCTTGCCAAATAGCATCGGTAGCAAGCTCGCGTTCACGTACAGTGGATTGCCTCTCAAAGCGATGCTGGATTGCATGATCAATTGCGGTTTGTGCATCAACGGGTTTAGCAGGTGAATCAGCCGCAGCTGGCATCGCTACAAAAATCTCCTGAAACTGTTGATCGGTAAGCATCTTTCGCCAGATTCGCAGTTGCTCTTCCGGTGGAACAAGCTTTGATTTTGATTCACGTGTTTTTGCTCCCAGTGCGGCCTTCTGTTCTACGTTGACAATTCCTTTCTCCCGCGCAACCTCTTCGATCTGTTTCATTCGCTCTGAGTAAAGCTCAACGATCGGCCTTGAAAAACCTGCGATCTCAAACCACTTCTTGCCTTGCCGTTCAATTGGAAGCCCAAGCTGTTCATGAAGCTTGGTCGCCAGCCTGGAATGAAAGCGAGCTTCATAGTATGGTGCATCTTTTTTTGCGACCGAAATATCCATCGCCTTGAAGCGATCTTTGAAGTAGGTTGCATTTGCGACCCACGCATGAATGTGCAGCCCCGGCATAGCGATTCCGTCGATCGGACGTGCTGTCGTATGAAGCCACGTTGCGGCAATAAGATTGCCAGTTTTCTCCGTATGCATTTGGCTACCTACATGCACACGAGTCATCATGTCTTTTTCCATTTCAGCGAGCGTTTCATTCACCGATTCTCGCATGAAATCCAGGACGCGGTGATCTTGTGTAAGCATCCAATAAATACTCACCGATTTGCTGGCTGAAAAACACATATCCCATCCCACGCGACGATCTTCACGCGTGCGCGGCGTAAGGCTTATGTCCTCAAATGGGTGACGGTTCTCAGCAAGCCTGTCGAATAATTGCTTGTCGACTTCACCAACTAGACCTAATTGCTCTGCGCCTTTTCCAAACCAATAGCCTTTGAGTGCAGACGGGCCTTCAGCATAGTAATCACTATGCTCATAATAGGACCTTACCTGGGCGCTAGATTTCTGTGCTGTAATTCGGAGCATCGATCGATGAACTAAAACAATAAGAGGTGAGTGATGTGACGTTGTTAGCGCTCGATTTTTGTTTGTTCAAGCAAAGAATCAAATGCAAAAATGGTCGCGGTTAAACATGCGAGATTGCTCACCAAGCTATTAAAAACTGTTCACGGAAAAAAAGAGGCGTGGCACGCACTTCAGATATTGGTTCGCGTCTTGTTCTAGATAGGTAAAGCTGTGATTTCCGGCGACATAAGCCTCGAGGGAAACGAGCGCGTTTGTTTTATTCGTCGGTGGAGAGCCTATCTGATTTCAAAAGCTTGGTCAGTTTGGCGGAGCCAAGCCAGGGATTTGATCGAGCGGAGGATCGTAATTTGCGAAGAACTCTATTGCCCAAGTGGCATCAGCTTGCGTCAAGAATTTCGAGCCAATCGCCCTCGGAACTAAAATGGGTTGCGATCGGCCGGTTTCCCCAGGGGCCCCCATTTTCGGATACTCTTCGACTAGGCGCCATTGTGGTCCATGGTTGGCTACCGCCCAATACAGCATTTTAGCTTTACTTCTAGATACGCCCCCGGCGAGGCACGCTTCGTAGAACATTCTGTGAACATCCGCCGAAGGCACTCGCATTTTTTCACATTCAGCATCATGGACGATCGATGCGTTTCGGTACTTTCCAGTACTTGCACCAACCCAAGCTTCTCGATCAGTGATTGTTTTGATCGACCGTCTCGCGTCGCATTAGCAAGTGTTGCTTGTCGCTTTAAGTGGTAGCGAACAGCACCTTCGGAGATGCCCAATCGCTGCGCGATCTGCTGATGGTCTCTCCCTGACGTCTGAGAATTTCCATCGTTACGATCTCGTCCTTGGTTAGCTTCATTGGGTCTGCTCCTTGCCACGAATGTGTGGCAAGCATCAGACTCCAAGTACTTTGCTAGCTGGAAGATCAATCTACCAGCTTTCCTAGGTTCTCACTTCGAAATCGTAAAAGTTCCCTTCAATTAACTTCGTTTTTCAGCTGTGCTGTGACACTCAGTAATCGTTGCGTCACCGTTTAACGGTTTGTACACACTGACTATTGCGGCGTAGTTCGTCGGATTTTGAATGACCTTGTGCGCGTTGCAAAAGAACCGGTAGTTCTTCCCCGCCACAACTTGCTCGGCGACCGCAATCGACGAGTAGCTAACCCCTGTCAAATTCTTTAATGCTTCTTCAAATGCCGTTTTTGCTTCGCTCGAAATGTGTGTACCATACGTTGAACAACCGCCTGGAATTGTCATACCAACGCCCCCAAGAATTGAATTTCTAGAAAGTAAATTGACCGGAGTGTTACTACGACCCACCCAATAACTGCGGTAAAGCCCCCTAAGGCATCTGGGGGAGGCGTTTTCCTATGGCTGTGCTATGAATTCTATTCATATGAACCGCTAACCTGTCACTTTAAGCTGCAATGTAGCGGCGCATTTCCGCAAGGAAGTAATCAATATCACTTCGAACCGTCCATCCGTAAGGTGTGCTGGGGTGGATTGTTATTAGTTTCGAGAATGACAATTCGGTCCGCCGGCAATTTACAAAAGGGAACAATCATTGCGCACCGGTCGATCTGGTGTTTATTTGCTTGTAGGCATTTTAGACATCTAGGCTAAAGCCTTCAGATTTGCACGGAATTCAATAGAGCAATCCGCTCAGTCAGGAACGAAGAAAACCAATGAGTTCAGGATTCGCGACGGCCATTTCTCTAATACCATCGCGGCTTCCAGCTTTGTTAATCGCTTTCAGCGAGAAAGTATCTTTCCTGTTTAGAGATCGACAACTCGCATATGCTAAAATCGGCGACGGCTATCCTAGCGTTACGTCTTAATAGAAGCACCGGGGCTAGTGTAACTGCAGCATTTCTTCGCGGCTAACCGCTCGTTCTACACTTCGGTAGGCTAGGAGTGTTTCGATTCGAGCGCAGACTTCTGAGCATATTTCTCGTTTCAAATTATCTCGCTCATTTGCGTTCAGTACCAATGCACGTTGCATCTTTTTTCCCTTCAACGACTTGCTAGGTCAAGGACAAATTTGCATTCGTTTACAGATGAGTAAAAGCTCTCAACGAAAACTATAATTGATTTACAATGTCTAAGGCGAATTGCGTGTTACAACCCTTTCATGTGGTGTGCCCACCCCTTTTACAATCGATAATGGAGGTTGGGCTGGGGCGTGCCTTAAACATCTTCTTCATATCACGATAATGCGAGATTAAAACCTTGCAATAGCCCCACGCCACTTTGCTGTGCGGAGATGCAGATTCCGTACCACGATACTGGCTTACGGATGTACGGGTATCATGGCAAACTCTTCACGCCGTCGCTTGGGAAAACTCATCGTATTCATCAGGGCAAATCAGCAGAATTGAATCCACGATTTCTCTCGGTCACAGCGTGTGGAAGAGCTCTACGCACAAGTACCAAGCATCTGCGAAGTCGAATCCATCGCAAATTCTTTCAAGGATCTGTTCCGAGTTATTTTCGTCAAGCACTCCTACAATTTGATTCAAATCGTTCTCATGCAACATTTCATTCACATCCCGTCGAAAGTCGACTGACGTGTTTAAATTGCTAACTAGGACAACAGCAAGCGTCTTGAGGAAAGTGGGGTCTTTAATTGATGCGTCAGTTAGTAACGATTGGGGGACCGACTCAATTGTATATCGCGACATGTCAGGAAGCGCGCGGGTCACCGCCATCAGACTTCTCGCTCGACCTCGCCAGGCACTTATTGCTGATATCGCTAGCGGTGTTGAAACCAATAGACCGCTACCATGTAAGCGTACACCACAGGCAGGTGATCTTAGCGCGGCGGCGTGAGTTTTTGTTTGGCGGCGACAATTCGGCTAGCGCGATCGAGCTGCTTCCGGTCCGCTTTGTAGCGGCTTTCTTCCTCTCGGTAGACACGAACGGCTTGGGGATTGTCGCATTTCCACGCGTCCGGCACTAACTTTGAATAGTCAGTCTCGCCAGCTAAGAGTCGATCAAGAATGTCTTTGATTTAAAGCCCCACATCCAACTGATTACGTTTGGCGCTGCTCACGATGCTCATCAATCGTGCGCTCCGCTCGCCAGCTTCGACGTTTCCGACGAACAGCCAGTTCTTGCGGCCCAATGCTACTTCGCGCATCAAGTCTCCGCGAGTCACCAAATGATAGATCGCACCAGAATACTGAAGTCGTGGCGGACGTGGCATGTTACAAGCTCAACTCGAAAGTAACACTTTATAGCATCAAACGTCAGTTTACAGTGCAATGATACCAATCAATCCCGAATCCCAAGTCTGACCCCTTGCCCCTCGTTTACATTTTCAACATCAGCAACCTGTACTTCGACTTTTGTTGGCTCAGCGACGTCGTCAACCCACACTACTATTCTAGACGTCTTCGAAGAAACGCGATTTTCGACTACTACTTCACCATACACTGTACAAATTGTTATAGTCTGACTGGGCGTCTCAATAACACCATCGAATGCTTTAATTTGCAAGAAAGACGCTTCTCCGATTCCATGTCTCAAAATCACCTCAGTTTCACCTTCGCTAGGTGCTCTAGTGCCGACAGCAATGCATGATTTAGTGTTCGTGACCAAGCTTCCTTCCATAGATTCGGGCACGATTCCAACAGTGGTATCCATCACAAGTAATAGTGCGTTCGGGAAAAAAAATTTCTGATTCATGTTAATTTCCTCTTTTCTGCCTCGCAATTGCAAGCCCTTGCTCTCGACTACAGTGAATACATTGTGGGTAAAGCTGTTGAGGTTGATTAATCGTATTCAATGCAGACGGCGGTTGATGATCGGGCACAAAGTTGCCGGATTTTGTTCCCGCAGTTTTCGATCCACAAGTATGGCAACCGGACTTATTCCCGATAGCATTTATAAGCTGTCGTTCAGCCGCTGTAAACCTTTGACTCGTCGATACTGCCAATATCGATTCGTCGGCAAATGGGCCTGGTTCAAAAGTGGGATGTGCTGGGGGTATTCTTATAGGAGCTCTAACAGGAAGTTTAAGCGGTAGCCTCCCACTGGGCATGAAGGCGGTTGCAAGCGCAAACTCAAACTTCATTTTCTTCTGATTAAAATCAGCGATTTCCGTGCTGCGTTGCACCTCCTCAGCGTCGTCCGAACATTTGACTGTCTCTGGGTTGCTGCCGTGGCGTACTCCAGAGAATCTGAAGCTGTTTCGGAACCAACCCCAAACAAAATCAAACATCAACACATCTTGGGTACCATGTGTCCGTGACAGTGGGATCGTATAACGTAGCTTATAGCCGACTGATGGGTCATCGCGATAATAGTGAACGAATGCCTTTCCTTCAGCGCGCAAACGCATTATGGCGCCATAGTTTGGAGAGTTCACACCTCCGATCTGATTGAGAACGTTTTGCCCTTCGTCATTGTAATCTTCGGGAGCAATTAACCCACTTGGGTCAGACACACTTGTCGGTCGGTTCCCAACATACCGATACAAATTAGCATCACCGGCGCTGAATCCAATCGGATCTTGGCTGAGCCATCTTCCGGTGGTGGGGTCGTACCAGCGGGCGCGGTTGTTTTGTAATTTAATGTCCTCGTCCCAGTCGCGGCCGGTGTAGCCAAACAGTTCGTCGATTGCATCGGCGTGAGTTTTCGCAATCTGCACGCCACTGGAATTGTAGTCCACTTCGCGAAGGCGGTTGCCAAAGCTGTCATAGACTACGTGCTGACGGGTCACTCCGTTGTTGTCGACCACGTCGCGGACACTGCCTAAATGGTCACCCAGCGTCCACAGGGTTTCACCTGCTTGAGTTGACGCCGTACCCGCGGATACCAGCGGTCCGTTGCCATCATACTGTTCATCGGCCATTACTTGATCGATGGCGTCGCCGTAGAGATAACGACTAGCAACTTTGAAGGACTCACTCGTGCCTTGACCATCGCTATCGACTAGCCGCAAGACTTCGTGACCATCTGCCCACACAAAAGCTTCATGGCGATCCCAATCGGTGTCGCCATCGGTGTCAACACGTTTGCCGACACGCTGGTTAAACGCATCATAAACAAACTCGACCATTTGCGTGACCGCTCCGGTTGCCGATACACGCTCTGTGACGCTGGTCAACCGGTTGCGATGGTCCCAGGTGTATTCGGTAACCGCGCCTGTTGCAATCAAAGTCCGCTTGGTGGTGTTACCTTCAGCGTCATAGATGTAGTTGTACATACCGTCCGTCTGCAGACGGTTGTGCGTGCCAGTTGCCGATTGCGAAACGCTACCGGAGGACTTGCGATTTCCGTTACTATCGTAAGCGCGCATCACCGCCGTGGGGTTGCTGGTCGGCGCGGGTGCGAATCGTCATGTAGGTTTGCTGGGCAACTGACGGGCAGTTGCTGAATCGGCAGGCCTTGGACGGGGATATTTATGCCAAACGTGGATCAGCAGCG
>JANODD010000354.1:0-25224 GCA_031412515.1 Planctomycetia bacterium
GCTCGGGTCGCACCTCTGCGTTGCCCTATCCTCTGCTGGGTTAATGGAAACATACAACGTAAAATAATGTCCCGCAAACTATTGACAAACCAAAGTTTTTCATAGAAGTGGCACACAAAACCAAAACGTGCCAGCCGTGCCACCCTAAAATTAAAGTTGGACAAAGCACTAGTCCCGAGCGGGCGAGGACGTCCGCGCTCCGAAAAACCGGTCATTCACTTTGGCTAGCTTCCGAGAACGTTTGAGTTTTGCTGTTAAGTCAGCAGTCTCTAGCGACCCACCGATTAAACGATTTCGTGGACGAGACAAACAGCTGGTGGCGAGTTCGTTGAGTGCTGTGCTAAACTGTAAATGAGCCAAATCCGTCGTTTTTGACGTTCGTTTCCTGCCCGCACAATTCGTAGCAGGTAAAAGGCTAGCCTCCATGAGCCTAATTGAAATCAACTGGTCACCTACTCAAAAGCAGCTTCGTCAGTTTGGCTTGCTGTGTTTGATCGTCTTGCCGCTGTTGGGTTGGTTGTGGCGAGCCAATTCGAATACCGTTTTGACACTGTTTGCAATCGCGGTTGTGATTGCAGGTCTAGCCTACGTTCAGCCGCGTTGGGTGCGACCCATTTTTGTTGGTCTAATTTTACTTGCGGCACCGATTGGTATGGTTGTAGGTGAATTGGCGATGTTGTTAATCTACTTTACCATCTTTTTACCAATCAGTCTTGCGTTTCGACTGGTCCGTCGGGACGCTTTGCAGCTTAGAATAGACCGAAGCGCATCGACATATTGGCAACCTAAGACCGAGCCCAAAGATATCTCAAGCTACTATCGTCGCTACTAAACGAACACCGATACACCATGACCGATCCACAAAACAAGAACGAGTTTGAGCAAGCCGGCGATGAGCGTCCGCCAACTTTGGTGCAAGAATTTTGGCAGTTCATTGTCGAAAACAAAAAATGGTGGATGATTCCGATCTTATTGTCGTTCGGTTTGATCGGCTTGGTGGTCATCCTCAGTTCAACTGGCGCGGCACCCTTCATCTACACGCTGTTTTGATGGACGTGAAGCAGGTAAACGCGATGCCTTCCCCAAGACAGCGTGCGAAACTAGATCGGTTGCAGCGACGCATTGGCATGGGTTTGCGAATATCAGTTCTCGTGGTTTGCATGCTCACTTCGCTTGCAGCGATCATGATGCAATCTCGCAGTCCAGAAGGAATCTCAAAGCTTGATATTGCCTTGATCACCGCGGTAGTCGCTGTAGCGGTTTTCGTTGCGATCCCAGGGCAATTCGTATCGAGAGTCCGCCAAAAAACGACAGCACTGTTGTTCGGTGTTGGAGTCGCTTTTCTGTTGCTCGAAGGATATGTTCGAGTCTTCAATCCGTTTCCGATCTTGCTACGAGCCGGCCGAATTGATTTGCCTACCAACGTTAAGAAGGAGTTTTCTTCTGATGGACAATCTGGTCTCGACGCAACTGTTTCAGTTAGCTTCAACTCGCTGGGCTTTCGCGGACCCGAGCCACCGAAGAATTGGAACGATTGCCTGACCATCGTCTGCGTCGGCGGAAGTACTACGCAATGCCTCTATCTTTCCGATGGAACGACTTGGCCCGATCAACTGTCAAAGCGCCTCGAAAATGATTTTAAAAACGTTTGGGTTAACAACGCCGGCATTGATGGCCACTCAACCTTCGGTCATTTGGAACTGCTCGATCAGTACTTGTCGGTTATGCGTCCCAAAGTTCTGCTGTTCTTGGTGGGCTTAAACGATGTCGATCGAACGGACTTGAATTCGTTTGATCAGAGCACCTTGCGGAGTCATTCTCGCGACGAAGATTCATTCGCGAGATCAGTGCAGCGAATGTTGCTACGGAGCAGCGATTCGTTCGCGCTGCTCGACAACCTGCGACTTCAGTGGCTCGCCAAGCAGAAGGGGCTGCTTCATGGCGAACCGATCGCGCACTCGACCTTTTCGGAAAAGCTCGGAACGAAAATCCTCTACCCTGAAGAGCGCGAGAAGTGGCTAGAAGCTCGCAATCCGTCTTGCTTGGCGGGTTATGAATCGCGACTGCGTGCGATCGTGAAACGCTGTAGTGAATTGCAGATTCGATGTGTACTTGTGTCCCAACCAGTTCTATACGGCGTAGGTGTCGACGAACTCACAGACATCAATTTAGAAAGGATTCCGGTTGGCGAGGTTGATGGCGCAACGCATTGGGTATTGCTAGAACGCTACAACCAAGTCACGCGTCAAGTCGGTTTTGAGTCGGGGCTCCAGCTGATTGATCTAGCTAAACAGTTGCCAAAATCGTCGCGGTACTTCTACGACTTGACGCACTACAACGTTGCCGGCGCTGAAGAGGTGGCAAGTATCATCTATCGTGACTTACACAAAACACTTGCAGCCCTTGCCGATGTTGAGAATATACCAGCCGTACATCGCTAGTTTCCGGTTGCGGACATATTCAATCTGCGGCCTTGCTATCTCTGCGGTAGCCTATAATTTCGGTGGCTACTAAATAGCCGTTGCCATCGGAACAGGCATGACGAAATCCGCAGCCGAGCAGAGCTTTAGGTTCGAACATCGGTCAAGATTGAATTGCCGCGGCTCGCATCGGCATAAACATAGTCCTAAAAACCGTCCACTTGGCAGAAACCGAATTGGACTGACGATTCGTCTGGTCCTTACGCCTTTGGTGTCGACATACTCCATGCTTAGTACCAAATCGTCGGGAGACTGCATCGCTCGAGTTAAAAGTTGTTGGAACATGTTGCAGGCTTTCACTTTTCCGCGGACAAACTAAGTTGCACAACCAATCGGTTGCTCTGTTACTAATAATCGCGTGTGCTTGGACACCTTTGGTCATGAACTTGTGGCAGAATGGAATTTTATTTCAGAATCGATTTTGGATGGACGCGCGACGCAAAGCCAATACCGACGGAGCTCCGGCGAATCCAAAGTTGTGAAGATGAACTCTTTGATTTCGCACGAAACCAGCTACTTTTTTGATTTTCGGGGCATTTCCATGAATGAGCGCACTTATTGCATGCTGCTCCACTTTTCCGTTTTTGCAGGGCTTGCAGTCCCACTAGCTGGCTTGATCGTCCCGATTGTGCTCTGGCAACTGAAAAAGGATGAAATGCCCAGTGTTGATGCCCATGGCAAAATGGTTCTCAATTTCATACTGTCCTCAATGCTTTACGCCGTGATTTTCGGCGCACTTACTTTCGTGTTGATCGGTATTCCGCTGCTTTTGGCACTCTCGGTTACGTGCATCGTGCTGCCCATCATTGGGGGTATCAAAGCCAACGATGGCGTGCTCTGGCAGTACCCGCTCATAATTAATTTTGTTAAATAAGGATTCCCAAAGGGGTGGGCCGCTTGCAGCCTAGGGGAATTCAGGGCGGTCAATTATGCTAAGGGTTTGTGATGCTCTGCGAATTTTATTTAGCTTGCGGGGCCAAGCGGACTTAGGCCACGCGGGTCAACATCATTAGCCGAACGACGGAAGCTTATGCGATTCCTGTTAAGACTGTTCCTTGTTTTACTGGTGCTGGGGGGGCTCGGCACAGCAGCTTATTTTCCTACTGCGGCTTACTTGAAAGAGCTCAATCGGCCAAAGTACCGTTTTGAAGGCGTAGTCGAGGGAAATGTAACGCTGAATGTAAACGCTACTGGAACCGTCGAGCCGACGCAGCGAGTGCGGATTGGCGCCTTCGCCAGCGGACCGGTCGCGGAGCTCATGGTCGATTTCAATGACAAGATCACCAAAGGCCAAGTGCTCGCACGAATTGACCCTCGCATCTACGACTCGATTGTGCTCCGCGATCAAGCGCTTCTGGATTCACGGATTGCTGAAGTAGGCCGTGCTAAGGCTCGGCTGCAGCAAGCCGAGAATGACGAGAAAAGAGCGTTCAAGCTGCTGAAGATCAATGCGAACTTTATCTCAGAGACCGAAGTGGACCAGCTTAAATACGCTCGGCTGGCCGCAGTGGCTGACTTACGAGTCGCTGAAACTTCAGTGGAACAAGCTGAGGCAAATCTCGATAATTCGAAAGGCAATTTGGCATACACCGAAATCCTTTCGCCCGTCGATGGAACCGTGATTGATCGAAAAGTTGACGTCGGGCAGACGTTGGCGGCTCAGTTTCAGACGCCGGAAATGTTTGTTGTTGCGCCGAACATGGAAGATGAAATGCATATCTATGCCTCGGTCGATGAGGCCGACATCGGATTGATTCGCGAGTCCCAGAAGGCAAAGAACCCAGTCCGTTTCACAGTCGACGCTTATCCCGATGAAGTCTTTGAAAGTGGCGTGATTCATGAAGTGCGGCTGAGCAGTACCGAAGAGCAGAACGTTGTGACTTATCCTGTTATCGTCAGCTCACCCAATAAGGAATTGAAGCTGCTGCCAGGGATGACCGCGAATTTGTCGTTTCAGATTGACCATCGCGAAAAGATCCTAAAAATCCCAAACTCCGCTTTGCGCTTTTATCCTCCTAATCGAAAACGGGTTCATCCTGACGACCAAAAGGTGTTGGATGGTGTCGAACAGGAAACCACGCAATCGTCCCAGCAATCACAGGTCAACCAATCGGCCAGTGAACGAGCGGAAGTGAACCGCAACCGGATGAAACGCCACGTATGGATGCAGGAAGGCGATCTGTTAAGAGCTCGTGCCATCGTTGTCGGAATTTCAGACAGCCGATTCACTGAACTGGTCAGTGGCGACCTGAAAGTCGGTGACCAATTAGTCATTGGCGAGCAACCGAAGACTTGATGATTCGTGGCGGTAGCTGCGAGCATCCGTGCTGCCGCTAACCGACGCTGGCAGCGTCAGCCACGAAACGCGTCGGCTACGTACCGGTGCAAAATTTATGCTCATGCAGTAAAATAGGTGCCAGACACGCGCCCTCTTTTCGGCCCAATTGCCATGCTTGAAATTGCACAACTCCGTCAAGCCTTACTCCAGTCCTTGGAGAACTACCAGCGTTGTGGACTTCAGCGAATTCCACGGGCTTCGGCCGAAACACTGCCCGCTGAAATGCTCGCAGCCATTGAACAGACTCGCTTTCCATCTGCCGCTGTAGCAGCCCCAGTCTCGCAAGTAAATAACTCGCAAACGGCAGAAGCAACCGCCCGAGTCACACCAGAATTAGCCCCCACCGTGGCACCCACGATCGTTGCTGAAACTCGAACCGAGAGTGAAATAGTCGCTGAGCGTCCGTGGAGTTTCCCGTCGCTGAGCACTGAAGAACGAAAAACGCAGCTTGAGATTCTTGATAGCGAAGTCAAAGCCTGCCGCAAGTGTTCTGACATTGTTTGTTTTCGGCAGCAAACTGTATTTGGAGCTGGTCCTGTGCAGCCGACTGTGTGCTTCATGGGCGAAGCTCCGGGTGCCGACGAAGACGCTTCCGGCCAACCGTTTGTGGGCCGTGCAGGTCAGTTACTGACAAAAATCATCGAAGCGATGCAACTGAAACGCGATGAAGTCTTCATTCTTAACGCGCTCAAATGTCGCCCACCCCAGAATCGAACTCCTGTTCCTGAAGAGATTGAACAGTGCCATGCATTTGTGGCGGCTCAGCTTGAAATACTTCAGCCGAAGTATATCGTCTGCCTTGGTGCGGTCGCAGTCCGTTCGCTACTCGGATTGACTCTTCCAGTCGGAAGCTTGCGGGGCCGCTTTCATCAATACCGTCAAGCGCGAGTTGTCGTGACTTATCACCCTTCCTATTTGCTGCGCAACGAAAGCGCCAAGAAACTTGTTTGGCAAGACATGCAAATGCTGATGCGAGAGATGGGTCTGCAGCCTCCCGGTCAAAAGTCTAAATAGCTAAATTGCTTGTAACTGGCGGGTAATTGTAGCTGGTTTTGTGAGAAACCGGATGCAAGCATGTAATCTTTCATCCGCATCCAGTTTATCACGAAACCAGCTTCCCTACTGTCAAAGTTGATAAACTATCAGCTCACAGCAAATCGGCGTTTCCGGTGTACTTGGCCACCGCATCGCGATCTAAGTCTAACCCGAGTCCAGGCAGTTCAGGAATCGCGAGCATCCCATCGCTATCCAATTGCCACCCGCCTTGAGTGATCTCGTCGATGAAGGGTGAACCAGTCAAGTACTCGATAAGGTTTGTTCCGGGAAATGCGGACGCTAATTGCAAATCTGCAGCAAGACCAACCGCTGTGTTCCAACCATGCGGAATGAACCGGACACCGTAGTCTTGGGCCATCCAAGCAATGCGCCGCTCTTCACTAATTCCGCCAACTTTGGTGACGTCAGGCTGCACGATATCAAAAGCCCCCGCCGCCAGCCAGGGTTGAAACGCTTGGCGGCGTGTTAAAACTTCTCCACCTGCAATAGGCACCGGCGAATGTTCACGCAGTTTTACAAAGTCCTCAAGCGCGTCGGGATGTAACGCTTCTTCGAACCAGGCAACTTCGTAGTCAGCCAGCATTTTGGAAGTGTTGAGCGCCCATTTGTAACCGTTGCTCCAATACGCATCGCTGCCCCCCGCGTCAACCATCAGTTGCGATTCGGGGCCGACCGCTTCGCGCGCGGCTTTGACGATCGCTTCATCGGTAGCTCCATTGCGACGACCAAATGGTCCCCAGCCAATCTTAAACGCACGAAAACCTTGGGTCTTTACGGACAGCAAGTGCTCACGCAGTTTCTCAGGTTCATCCATTAGTAATGACGCATAGGGTTGAACCCGATCGCGATAACGACCACCCAGCAAGCGACCAATCGGCTGTCCGGTGGCTTTGCCAAGCAAGTCCCAAAGCGCGATATCGATACCGCTGATCGTATGAGTGATCGATCCGCCGCGGCCGAGCCAGAACATATGCTGATGCAGTTTCTCGCTAACTCTTTCTGGCTCAAGTGCATTTTCGCCAAAGTAAAGAGGTTCTAGCACCGCCAATGAGGCTCGTACCAAAGCGTCGTTGGTAAACACACTTCCTAGACCAACAGGCCCTTCGTCCGTGTGCACTGCGATCAAAGTATGAACGCAGTCCTCCGGCCGAAGCTCGATGCTCCAGCCACCTTCAGGTGTCGCACCTCGCAATCCTGCACAGCGAATCTCTCGAATTCTCATCTAGTTACCAATTGAAAAGGATTTATGGCCTAAAGGTTACTAACGACGCTGTCTTCAGTGTATGAAAAACGCCATCGCCATTGACGTTGAATAAGTTAACACTTTTTGGCAACACCTAGTGTGGCGTAGCCTCGCCCTCAGCATTTTACGTCGTAGCTTGGGACCATTGTCTCGAGCGTCCTTTTCCTAAATGTATTTAAAGGATGAATAGAAACAAAAGCTGGTAACGCGCTAACGAGATTGGAATATGAACAAGGACGAGAAGACGGAAGGACGGGACACGAGTCCCATCCTACATAAAGGCCCTCATCAAGGTCTCCCAAGCGGTTCTGTGAATTGCTATCAACAGTTGTCCTGCGTAGAATTGCATTCCCCCTACATTCGCAATATCGAACCTTTTGTTATCATCTGCCGCTTACCGCACGCGGACGCGATGCGTTTTCCTTTCGACTTTTGAAATCGGCTATGAACTTCGGCAGCACGGACAAGTCCTTCACACAAAACTGGTTGCAATCTCTAACTCAAGTTGCAAACGAACCGACCGCTAAGCGCATCAAGCCGCTGTTGGACACGGTTAACGACCTGAGCCGGATGAATACGGAGTCGGATCGCCTCGAATCTGCAAAAAAACTCTGGGACTTTGCCGCCACGGAAGATCTCAAGAGTATGCTCGAGATCCTTCCGGTTCGGCAACCGAACTGGATTTTTGATCGCGATGATCCATTTGTCTATCAACACCAAACAACCGAGCCGATTGCCGATTTCGATTCTTGGACCAAGAGCCTTGGAATCGTACCTTGCGAAGTACCCTTAGTTGCAGAAGTCGCGAACGCGGATTGGTTGAGCCTCGTCCGTAAGGAAGCGGTGCGATTACAAAGGCCGCTGAGCACCGCAGGCATGCCTTCGGGTTTGAACCTGAAATTGCCTTGCAAAGCCGTTTGGGATTTAACTGGCTGGTCGATTCGTTTCGATCAAGCCGACTGGGTTGTCTTGCGTTACGAAGAGCCATTTTCGGCAGAACGGCCCGACTGGTCGGAGTTTGAAGAGAGTCTTAATTGGACCATAGCTAAAGCCAACGAAGCGTTTGTTCCAAAGAATGCGCCCAACTGCACCAACGTCAATAGTGCCGCTCCTTGGATCGGCTGTGTCAAACGACTTGAATCACTTCACAAGCAAATTCTTGGGGCCGATGCGAAAGATTATGCGCCCTGGTTTCGACGCACTTGGGCCTGCGTCTGGACGGTCGTCTATCGTGAGCAAAACGTATTGCGCGGCCAAGCAAACGTGGATGTTATTCGATCTGAACTTACTGCATGTGTCGGCACCGTTCCACGACTGACAACTTGGATGTTCGCTTTTGCTAAGCTCGTATGCGAGAACCAATTGGGCCGGGGACTTGGTATCTGCGGTGACTACACGAACTGATTTGCCTGCCATCTGAAATTGTATGCGAGGCGTGAAGAATGCCTGAGTTGCCAGAAGTTGAGACGATGTGTCGGAGCATCTACCCGACTATCGGCAAACTCATCCGCGAAGTCAGTCAACCGACTTGCAACTATCGTCCCATTCAGATTCGACCATCGGTAGCCGAGATTAACGCTCGCATGGCAGGCTGCATAGTCAAAGCCATCACGCGGCTTGGAAAGCGGGTTGTCATTCAAACCCATGATGACTCGTTGATCTTGCAACCCAAGATGACCGGTCTAGTCGTCCTTGAGTCACCGCCCGATCCTGGTCATGTCCGCCTGCAGATCGATTTCAGCAGCAAGTTGCGACTTCAATTCTGGGACAGCCGCGGTTTGGGAACAGTAGAGTTGATGCCCACGGCTGAGTTGCATGCGCGGATCGTTGAAGGTCGACTTGGTCCGGATGCATTGCAAATAACCGTTGACGATTTTATCACTCGCTTGCAAGCTACCGCGCGTCCGATCAAAGTCGCGCTGCTCGATCAGAAGTTGCTTGCGGGTGTTGGTAACTTGTATGCTTCGGAAATGCTTTTTGAAGCCAAGATAGATCCTCAGAAACCGGCCGCCAAAATCAGCCCCGCTCGGCTTCGCGTTCTTCATCAAGTGATGCTCGACATTCTCCAGCTTGCGATCAAGCTCGAAGGTTCAACGCTTTCCGACGGGACCTATCGCAACGCCCTCAACGATCCTGGTGGCTATCAGAATATGCACCGTGTTTATGACAAAGCCGGCGAAGCTTGTCGCCAGTGCCAATCCACCGCGATTCTTCGCATCGTTCAGGCGCAGCGATCTACATTTTACTGCCCAAAGTGCCAACATCGTTAGATTACGTCACGCCGAGCGGCAGACGCTGAGGCACAAAAATACCGCCACCTTGCACGTTATACCGCCGTCTTGTACGGCGGATTGTTCTGTTTCTAACTAAGGACACGTCGCCTCGGAAAAGGTGGCCGAACGGTTGAGTCAACTGTTAATTGGAACTCCGCTGAGGCCGCAACGAACACGGTCCCGGCTAACACTAGCCAGTTGCGATTTCTGAAATGGCGCGAAGTTGCGAATTGGCGATACGACCAATGCATTCGAACAAACGTCGCGTCTACCGTTCACTGGACGGACGAAAGCAAATACGGACAATGGTGATGGTTACCAATCCGTACCGTTACCAACCTTTATTGCAACGAAGTTTTCACGAGCTCTTTCGTTCCGAATTAACACCAAGGTGCAACTCGACGGAGATCAACAAGTTGTAGTTATAAACGGTCGTCGTCGTCCTCCAAGTACCACGTTACATAATGCCAAACCAAACGAACCAGTGTAAATCTACGCAATTGTGGAATTTATGATGCCAACGTCTTTGTGTAGAAGCTTGCATCATGTGACCGAGACCTCAATCACTCGGTATGCCGGTCTGTTCGATCACGGGTT
Source organism: Planctomycetia bacterium (assembly GCA_031412515.1). Lineage (GTDB taxonomy): Bacteria > Planctomycetota > Planctomycetia > Pirellulales > Pirellulaceae > Aureliella. The sequence goes on from JANODD010000354.1 coordinate 9,988, forward strand.
GGGCTAGCGATGAATACGAACTCAAGCAGCCGGTCAACCTATTGAATATGCAGACACTGAACTATTCCAATAACTGCATGATTCGGCCAGTAATCAACGGCGTTTGACTTTAGCTGTCAAGTAAAGTACTGTGATTCCACCTTGCACTAAAGTAAATGCTACGTGCTTAGATAGCCACTTACTGCTTGCCCATCAAGTGTGATCATCATGTCGAATCCTGTGCGTATCTATGTACTGCATCATCCAGAGTCGAGATTTGCGAGTGGGTTAACGGATCACATCTACGATTGGTTTCGGATGCCCACCCTTGAAGGAATCCCTGTTTACATTCGTTCCCACCCTCAGTCAAACAAAAAGGTTCCAATCCTCCCGCAAGGTAAGAGTGAATCTCTGGAATATCTCATACCGCTCGTCGATGCCTACATGGTTCGCGATGCGTCCTGGCAAGATTACATTCTGCGGCTTGCCAAGGGCTGCCTTGGGCCAACCAACCGCCGTTCGATCGGATGGGTGATGTTTCCTGTGGCGTTGGACAATTCCGCCTTCAATATGCCGGACGCGGAAATGAGGCTGGCGCACGCAAGTTGATGGACGGGTACCAACTCAGTTCATCGTAGGTAGGTAACACCCAAATGTGGAAGTCGATAGAATGATTAGTGATGACGACTGGGAGAGAATTCTCGATCGGATTGATGAAGGAAATTTGTTACCTGTGGTTGGCTGGGGGGTGACAACTTTCGGTGATAACGATTCTTTGTTAGCGCCGTGGCTATCAAAAGAGCTTGCCAGAAAGCTTAGGGTAAACTTAGACCTCGATAGCGAATTTTCCATCAATGATGTCGTAGCTCGGTATCTTATGAGTGGTCACGAACGCGACGATGTTTATGGAGCGGTCCATAAGATTCTGAAAGATGCCAAGCTCTCGCCTGGGGAAACGCTGAAGAAGCTGGCGTCCGTGTCGGGGCTTAAGCTCCTTCTATCTATGACACCCGACTCACTACTGAAGCAAGCGGTAGACTTGGTCCGATATGGAGGGAAAGACGCGACCTATTCGTGCCAGTTTTCACCGAAACTGGCAACCTATGATACGCCGGGTCGACTGGTCGACATCAACAACCGCGAGGGTACAACTGTTTGCCATATTCTCGGCAAGTCGGGTACTGCGGTCGAAGGATTCGTCACTTGGGACGATGACTTGCTGGAATTCGTACTCAAGCTCAATGATTGCCTTGGTCCGAGCTTGATGCCTAATCTGTCTAAGGACTTAGAAGAGAAGAGCGTGGTCATTCTGGCCTTGGGCGTAAGCTACTCGGACTGGCTCATGAGATTCTTTTTGAGAGTGCTTCGACAAAAACCGTTGACCTCACCAGACCTCGGTATTACGCGTCTGGTAGAGTCTGCGACAGCCTTGAAGCCTGAGAATATTGTTATGTTTCTGGGTAGCGTAACGCGCAAGGTATCTGTCTTTGATATGCCCCCGCAGGACTTCGTTCGCGAGTTGGCTAGCCGCTGGGAAGCAAGACATCCTCCCTCCAGTGAACCGCCAAAAGTAGTGATAACACCTATCTCAGACGAAATGCCCGCAGGTGCAGTTTTTATCTCTTATATGCGGGAGGATGAGCCTGCGGTCAGGCATTTGGTTAGCCGATTACAATCCACCGGCTCAATTGTTTGGTATGACCGCGACCGCTTAAAGTCTGGGATGAACTTTAATAATCGCATCGAAGAATACATAGGATCCAAATGTGCTTTGTTCATTTCCGTTATCTCCCAACAGACCGAGCGGGCCGCAGAGTCCTACGCGCAGCGCGAGCGAAATTGGGCTGCCACTCGAGCCCAGGGGATCGCTGAAGCTGAACGCGACAAGTTCTACCTCCCTATCATAATTGATGAAGATCTTGACGCCGGTCTGATTCGCAATGAACCACTTACGTTTAAAGCGGTCCATCGTCCCAAGTATATTTCAGGTAAAGTTGACGATGATTTCTGTCAACGAGTTCATAATTTGCAGCAAGAGTGGATGAATCGAAATCTTGGAGGTCCGCGATGAAACTTATCACTGATCCGAAAGCCACAGCAACTCCAGAGACGCCGTGGATTGGATTGCGATCTTTCACGGAGGGCGACAGCCACTATTTCTTTGGTCGCAACCGGGAGATCCAAGAGCTGACCAACCGCATTCAACATCGTCAGCTAACTGTTCTGTTCGGGCAATCAGGACTGGGCAAGACTTCGCTCATACAAGCAGGTGTCGCTCCGCAACTCCGCGCTGCAGGCCATCAACTAGTTCTTGTTCGACTGATCCATGATCCGGCGATCCTTGAGTTAGAGCTGGAACAACAGGTTTTGAAAGAGATGGCATCGCGATTTACTCTCGCTGATTCGTTACCAGCGACAGAGGCCCAATCGATGTGGGAACTTTTTCATGACGTTCGATTCGGTTTTGTAGGCCGCCAGACCAATCAGTCGCGACCGATGCTGGTGCTCGACCAGTTTGAAGAAATCTTCACCTTAGGACTAACCAAACGCAGCGCAGATGCCTCAAGATTCCTCGAGTCGCTTGCATGCCTTGTTGAGAATCGTCCGCCACAAGACGTGCTACAACGGTTGGAAACCAGCGATGACTACGCCACGCAACTGAAACAATCCGCTCTGCCGTGTCGCGTCCTTCTGTCGATGCGAAGTGATTTTCTGCATCATCTTGAACGCTATCGTCAGCGCATGCCCTCGATGATGGACAATCGGATGGAGCTCCGTCGGCTCTCGGGCATGCAAGCGTTCGAAGCTGTTTTCTGTCCAGGACAAAAGCGTGTTACAGAACAGGAGGCTGCCACACCGATTTTGAATCGGGAGACAGCTGAATCGATCGTGCGCCTGGTCGCGGGCAAGTCGGCCGACGTTCCGCTTTCTGAAATTGAAAATGTTCCGCCATTGCTCAGCCTTATCTGCGAACAACTAAATATTCATCGGTGTCGACGCGGCAAGATGACGATCGATAATGCCGACGTACAAGGTTCAGCCGATGAGGTACTCAGAGATTTCGTGTCGCGATGCTTCCAAGCCTATCCACCGGCCATTCGCCAGTTTGTCGAGGAACGGTTGATCTCTTCAGGTGGCTTTCGAGAATCGGTCAACTTGGAAACAGCCGTCAGTGAATTGTCAAACGCGTCCGTCGCAAATGCTGATCAGATTTTGCGATCCTTAGTAAACGAAAGATTGTTGACTATTGAGGACCGAGGCGGGATTCCCCGCATCGAATTAACGCATGACATCCTTGCACCTGTTATTGTTCGATTGCGTTCCGCCGGTGCACCGGCCCAGGCGTTGCAGCAAGCCTATCTCATCTATGACTCGCTAGGCGACGAGTCGTCGCGAGCAAGATTGCAAAAAGTCGCGCAGCGTTTGTTCCGCAGCTTGAGCGAAATAACCACCAGTGGGCAAATCAATAGTCGAGCCATAACCGTCCACAAGGCTGCCCAAGAAATCGGCGCCAGCGGGGCAGACGTTCTGCAAGTAGCTCGCGATTTCGTGGCCGGCGGCGTTCTACTGGTGATGGACAAAACAGAAGTACTTACTGCGACTACTCCCTTGCAGGTCGTGCACAAGTCACTCTTCAAACAGTGGAATCTTTTGCGTACTTGGATCGATGAAGAAGAAAGGGCGGCTGCTGACTATCGGCGGCTAGTGGGCTTGGTTCTATCGAAAGTGAAACGGCTGGACGATGTTAGCCTAGACGATTTTATTCAATGGCGTCAAAAAACATCACCTACAGAGGAGTGGGCGCACCGATACAATCAAGTTGTTACCGCTTCGTCTATGCTTCAACGTTGTCTTGAATTGATTGAATCTAGCGACAGCGCTCGACGCGCCGCCACTCGACGCAAGTTTCAACGTCTTTACTTGATCATTGGCGCATTCGTCTTACTACTCGTCGTTACTAGTATCCAGTGGCGAAGAGCTATAGTCTCCGAGAACATGGCTATGAAAGAGGCAGAGCAAAATGCTGTATCTTCAACCGTGGATCGCGTAGCGCGGAGCTTGAGTGTCTACGGTCAGACTTACAATGCCCAACAGGCATCACAGCTGGTGAAAGATACCAATCCGGATCGCTTAGGATGGGAATGGAACTATCTGCAATCTCGATTCGGTCCATTGTATCGTGAAGTTGGAGAGCCCATCAAGTATGGCGGAGACCTACTCGCCATAGCGGTGAACTCTTCGGGAACCCTCGTCGCCACCGCTCATAGAGATTCCATGCACGGTAAGCTCAAGGGCATGACGTCGCGCTCCCAGAGTGCTGGATCAATTGTTGAGCTTCTCAGTTTCGGCAGCGGAACGTTAAAGCCACTTTATCAACTGGAGTTCAATTCAACGATTTCAGCCCTGGCCTTTTCCCGCAGTAACACATTGGCCGTTGGTGATGACTCTGGAAGGATTGAAATACGAAGTTTAGAACTTGCCCCAGTGGATACAGAGATTCCGCGTTTTGAGTCTACCATCCGCCAGTTAGCATTTTGCATGAACGATTCCATGCTAGCCGTATTAGTCGCCAGCAACGGCAAGAAGATCGAGAGTAAAGTCGCCAGCAATGCTTTCAGCAAATCTGAAAGCAGTTTACAGCCGTCAATGAGTTCCTTGCAACTTTTCGATTTGCAAAGTAAAACCAAGTCTTTGTTATTGGCGCTTTCAGAAAACCTAACTTCTTTTGTCGTCAGTCCAGACCAACATTGGGCGGCAGTGGCGTCCGATAACGACGCACTACTGTTCGACATGCGATCTCCCAATCCTTTCTCGGAGGTTATTCCATCCTCGAGCGGAGCCAAGGCCCTGGCCTTTCATCCAACCGGCGAGTGGTTAGGAGTCGCGTTGGGCGATGGTTCGATCTCGCTGTATCCAATCTCATCGTCGGCGAAAGAACGTGCGCTTAGGTCACCACCAAGGATTCCTTGCTACCATCCACAAGAGCAACACGCTGACAATCACCAAATTGCGTTTGACCTGCGAGGGGAAATGCTCTTAAGTACTGGCGGGCGAGGCGTTCATGATTTTATCGATGTGAGCTCGCTGGCCACACTTGACCTTAACGCCGGCACACCAGGCTATCTCGACTTAATAGGCATGAGTCCTAGTTGGGGAAATTTTCACGTCGCCGCTTATGCGTTAGGCGGTCCACAGCCTTATCTATTGACACAGGACAGTGACGACGCTTTGCGTATTTGGAACTGGGCGCCAATGATTGCGGATGCCAGCACAATCGTTTGTCCCGAGACCGCATCACAATTGGCTGTCTCGCCCCACGGGAGGAAAATTGCGGTGGCCAGTGATGAAGATGTGAGGTTGTTCGATTCTCTCACTGGTATGCGAATTGAAAGGTTCAACCTACCTGAACCGTTAAGATCCCCGGAAACGGGGACGGTTGAAAACGTTCACGGACCACTGGAAACGAATGAGAATGGTGATTCGTTGGTCACGGCCTCTAAACTCCTGCGTTTCTCGTCCACGGAGCAAACTCTAATTCTAGCTGATACTCTGCGACAATGTATCTGGATGATTGACGTAGCGAGTGGTATCGACGTTACTAACAGTGATGAAAAGGAACTTGGATCGGCACCGTATATAGCGTTGGACAGAACACCTACTTGCTTAGGTGTATCGTCGGCACCGGGGGCTGGTCTATTCGCTGTCGGACTATCGTCGGGAAAGGTGCTTCTTTACCGGAATAGAGATCAGATTCAGACCTATACGCTCGCGGGTGAATCGCCGATACCGCTAAGCGTGGAATTTAGCCGAGACGGCAAACTGCTGTTGATAGGTGGACAATGTTCAAACGATGAAACCAACGTGGGTTTTCTGCACATAGTGGATTTAGAAAATCCAGAACAGCTACCGACCGCTGCCCAAACCGCCCCGCAGCGCCCAGTCCATCATCTCTTATACCATGTTACTCAACGTTCGTTTTATATGGCGGAAGTGGGGCAGGGCACGACTAAAGTCTCGCTATGGGACATTGATGCCGATTTGCAAATAACAGAAAGCAACTCGTTCACTCAGCTTTCCCTGTCCAATCAATGTGTAGGACTCTGCATGCTTTGCCCACCTCATCCCAACACTAGCAAGCCAATCGCGGCTCACCGCGTCAGGATCCTAGGAAGTGACGATAAAACACTAAAGTTGTGGCACGCAGAAAACAGTCGGGAGTTATTTTCAACTGCTATGTACACACTGCCGATCACCGTTGGCGCCTCCGACGATGGTCGTGTCGCAGCCTCGTTAGATACGACTAGCATGTTACATGTCTGGGAAGCGCCCGGTTCACCGTCGCCTGATTTGCTCCAAGCCGCGTATAAAAAAGTGCACGGCGAACTTGACGAACAACCATTGCTAAAGGATGTTGTGGCAAAAGTCAGATCCGATCGGAGCCTCTCTGACGAAGCCCGTGACTGGCAGTTGCGGCTCTTGCGAAATCGCCGTGGCCTCGGCAATCACTTAGCGGACGTAAAGTCTGACGAATTATCGCTGCTGTACGACCAAGTGCTTCAATTCGTGTCTCGTCCCGAACTTCCGGAAAACGCCTACGAACCGGCCCTTGCCAGAGCCAAGCAACTGTTTCAATTGGAGCCCGACTCTTCCAAGTATCGTCTAGCACTCGGAGTCGCCGAGTATCGTGGAAAGCGATTTGAGAACGCATTGAAAACTCTTGAACCAATCGCTGCTAGTTCGGATGCTCTGAACAGTAAAATTGCCGCAACCTATTTGGCGATGGTACGCATCGCGCTTCGTCAAACGGACATTGAGAACACGGCCCTGCAATTGCTCGCCGAAGAGTCGCGGCCATCCGCACCGCCGAACAGCAAAGCTGCACCACAGGCTAACATGCGCGCTAACCAATGGTATCTCGATGCGAAGAGCGAACTTCGCAGCCTGCTTGTCCCTGAAATGAGCTTTGTGGACGTGCAGTTTACGCGGACCGGGACAACCTGGACTGTGAATGCCACGCTACAACTCAAAGCAGCACAACCAGAATTTCTGCCTCTTCTCGAGTTCTCTTTGTGGCTGAATGGAAGTCAAGTTGCAACGCAACCTGCTATTAGCGACGACAATCTTCGACTCACTTGGAGCTCAGTCGCGGAGCCCGATACCAAGTTGTTGACGCTCGAAGCCAGGGTTTCATTTCGCAAACAGCCGCAATCGAGCTTAGCTACCACTCAAGTTACCAGGCAAGTTCAAAGCGCCGAGCGTGGACGACTTCATCTTTTACTCTGTGGGAGCAATAAGATTACCAAGCTTGCCGGTCTAAACACTCCAGGCTTGAAATTTCCGGAGAAAGACGTTCGTGATCTTCATAAATGCTTGCTACGAAAGGCGGCCGGTTTATACGACATAGGTGAAGTGGTCATATTGACGGGGCCGCAGTTTAGCAAAACCCAATTCATGGAGGAACTCAGACGGCTCTCCAGTTCACTCAAGGGTTCTTCGGCCAATGACTTGTTCGTTTTGTTCCAAAGTGGATACGGAACTAATGACGACGATGCTTTTGCAGTTCACGCTTACGACACTAGTATTCCGTGGACAGATGTGGCGAGCCTCCTGAACTTGCCGTGCGCCGTATTGGCTCTATTGGACAGTTCTTACTCGGGCAACGCGGTCGATTTTGAAGCCAGCTTCAACTTGACGCGCCCGACTGAACGGCTGCATATCATGAGTGCTTGTCGCGGTGATCAGTTGTGCGGAGATGGGGTCGAAAATGGAATTTTCTCTGGACTGATTATTAAGGGGCTGTATGGCGCTGCAGATGCATCCTCAGACCATGTCGTAACATTGCAGGAACTCTTTGACTATGTGCGTGCAGAATCCCCTGATTCACAACAGCCACAACTCTTCGCTGGATCGCAGAAGCTACTGGCACTTACGCTTATCGACCAGAACACAATGTTCGAGAAAACCAGGGCAACTGAGACCAAGTGATTTATGGTCGCCTTTGATCCAATCGAAGCGATCCGTTTTCGTATGGAGCAGGCTAATCTAAAGCAAAAGGATTTGATTCCGATATTGGGTAGTAAGGGCAAGGTATCGGAAGTCCTTAGTGGCAAACGCGAACTGTCGTTAGCAATGATTCGAAAGTTAGTGAAGGACTTACGAATTCCGGCAGAAGTGCTGCTTTGGGAACGAGGCTGCTAACACCAGCCTCTTTGCGACTATGTTAAATGCCCATTCGTTAACGCCATTTTTCAGCAACCTGGGGTTCCGCATGAGTTCGTTTTTACGTTATCCGCCAACAGCGACGACACGTGTTGGAGTGCCGCCGACGGATAGCTTGGCTTGCACTTCGAGATCAGCGAGTGCGAACACCCAGATTGAACCGCTGCCCGGATTGGTGAACATGGCAAAGCGGCCACTAGGAGTGATGGTGATTTCGTGATGTCCACCATGCCCCTCAATCTTGCTAGCGCCAACTGCGATCGATTTTGCAATGACTGGGTCGACAATGTTGCCGTCGCCGTTCGCGTCTAATTGAATCACCAAGAGCTTCTCGGGTTGTTGACCATCTTTTGATTCTTGAAACACGAATGCGTAATGCTGCCCATTGGCTGCTTTGACGGCCACGGGCGTCGTAGTGGACGTGCCAGCTGGCAGACCAAGTGGAAACTTGAGCACCGATGGCTTGGGAGACTTGGCGTCGACCATGCACAGCTCGGCGTCTTGTCCGGTACCAGTCACAAACAGCACCCAGTTTAGATGATTGGCAAAAGCACCTGTTCGAAGCGGTTTGTCGTTGGCATCTTTACCGATCGATAGATGATTCACGGCGGTTGTTGATGCGTTCTTTGCAAGGTTCAAATCTGCATCGATCCAGCAGACTCCGTCAGTGGGTGCAAAGAAGACTCGCCCGGAGTTAGCAGTCGCGCCGTGAATTCCGCCCGACGGCAGTTTGAACGAATAGCCGCTGCGCGAACCACTGGTTAGCGGCACCACATCGACACGACCCATATTATCCCCTTCGCGGTCGATCCACGTCGAGTAACAAATCTTGTTGGAAACGGCCGCCATGGTGATATGGCCTCCACCGCCGCTAAAAAAGCGATCGGCTGGTTTGCCAGCCAGCAGCGCCTTTGGATCGACGGCTGTGAAACCGTCTTTCTTGTCGTTCGCCAAATAAAACTGATTGTCATACAGATAGACGTGGGCAGGGTTTCCTTGGGCTGAGTCTAACTTAGCGGTTTTGACCTTCGGTACGGCAGCGAATTTCCAATGAAAGTGATCTCCGTGCGTCTCCTGCTCGACCCCTGATTCGATCGCAACCCAACCGCTTTGGATCTTTCCATCTTCCTGATCATGAATTCCAGTCAGCAGAATGCCGTCGGCTTCTTCCATCTGCACGAGCGTGCATTGCTCTTTGTCGAGCTTGGGGAAAGCGTCGATGTCGAACGCGTTGATGGTCCAGTCCGTCCCTTTTTGCAAGTTGCTCCAACGCACTGAATTTGCATCGGTGTCTTGCCAGAACAAGCGAGTGATGGTTCGTGGTTGAGGCGGAGCTGTCTTTGCTGCCGCTTCCTGCCCGAAGCTGGTCGCACCGAGTGCCAATGCAATAGAAGCAGTCAGGATTTGTATTTTGCTTTGTTTCATTTTGCTATTCCGATTGTAGTGAATGGTTTTACGTTAAGTGGACAGCACGTGGATCGAGTTTGCTTTGTGCATCATTTATGTTCCTTAAATATTCAGTTGTATGGATCAGTAACTTCCATTGGGCAGCGTCATTTGAAGTTACCGGGCGAGTGCCTTTTACGTGGGTTCAGCTCGCCCGGTAAATTTTGTCATTAAAATCGCCTGCCATGCTGTTGTGGAATTTGTTAAATCGATCGAATCGCTTTCTTGGGAAGTTGGATATCCAGTTTCTCGACCCCAGCGGGCCAATTCACCTTCAAAGGCGTTGTCTTCGGATCGGACCAGGGCTTATTCAGTTGCCATTCGCCGCTACCCACGGATTCGACGATGGCAATCAATTCCGTCTCTTGATCGCTCGGCAGCTCAGTTCCTTCGATCTGCATCAAGACGATATTACCGCTAACGTCTGCGATCCCTTCAAGCACCGTTTGCAACTCGCCTTGCTCAGATCGCATCAACACCAAACGCACTTCGAGCATTGGCACACCTTCGACTAATACGCGACAAGTCAAAGGGCTGGGCGGTTGTCGCTGATCGCACCCGCTTTGGACTGCGCTCAAGACGAGCATAAAAGCAAGCCAAAGCGCTGCAAGCTGACAACGCTTAGAAGGCATCGCTGTTCGCAACTTCGCCTCCATTGCGTGAGAACACCGACCACTGCGTCGCTCGATCGACACTGTCTCTGAGCATTCGGACGCTGCCATCGCAGAGGGCAATCTGGGCTCCGCCGGTATGCAAACTTCGCGGTGCGAACCAGCCGCGACCGTGAACGTTCACATCTGGAATGCGACTGTTCGGCGTTAGGTAACCGTTGGTCACAACGGAATAAGGGACTCCGCGAATCCACGCTTCTGCTCGGCTTCCGCGAAAAGAAGTAATCGTTGGAACGATAGCGGCCAAGTTGGGATTCAAAATGGTGGCTCCGCCGATCTGAAATCCTGGAACGCCAGCTGGATTGGAACTTGAACCGCCCCAACTTGCCGTTTTACGATGCGGCATCCCAACAGGCGGCATAGAAGTCGCGGAGAGATTGTCTCCAATTAAAGTTTCGGACATTATTACGGTGTTCGATGTTCCGTCGATGATGTCAGCAAAGCGAGTCCATGAGTTTTCCCACACGATCCCATCGGTTTTGTAACGATCATCATAATGCGTCGAGGTGCCCGAGCCGAGCGAGTACATGTAGTTGGTCGCGGTGTAGGTTCCTTGCGCTCCGCTAGCCAAAGCCGTCGGGCGTCGCGGTTCGATGGAATCACTCGGGCAGAGGAAGGTTGGCACAACCGTGCCAGCTGGAACTGCGAACAGCGGATTCAACTGAGCCGCGAAGGCAGGGCCAACGAACAGGGGTTGCCGGAAGTCGATCAAGTTCTGCAGGTTTGCTTGCTCGATGAATGGGAGCACTCGAGCTTGCGGCGAAAACGAACTTGAGCCGGTCAGTGCAGGAAAACGCTTGAAAGAAGATTCGTAGTTGTGCGTTGCGAGTGCAAGCTGCTTAAGGTTATTCGAGCACTGCATGCGTCGCGCGGCCTCCCGTGCTGATTGCACGGCAGGGAGCAGCAGGCCAACCAAGATGCCAATGATCGCGATGACCACGAGCAGTTCAACGAGAGTGAATGCGGAGTGAAGGTTACGTCTCATCATTAGGTTCCTAAGTCAATATATGAATAAGTTATTTCTAATTGGTGATGTGCGTGCAGGAACTTGTCGTGCAGCGACCATTCATCCATCGCTTACGAAACGAAGGCGTCCGGTTGAATCGGGCAGAAGGTGCCCCGGTGCGCGAGTGTGCATGGAATAAGGTGGTCGGACCGTATCTTTTGCATTCTTCGCGCACCGAGGGCATATCGCTTCGGCAAGATTCAATGACACTTCGCGGACAGGCAGGATCGGGCAAGCTGGATGCTGAACAATACCAACGAGTGATATGCCTTGTTCATGCGCGCTAACTTGCATGCTTGTAGGCAAGCTGTTAGGCACGAACAATCTGGCATGGATCAAACGGCAGCTTTAGGCTACGCGTTTATTGACGCTGCCGGTGGACCGCGAGCGAAATGAAGTTGATGAAGCGTCGGCAGTGGCTCGGGGCGAGCTACAACTAACGATTCCACCAACGAGCTCAGCGGCTGAAGGGAAATTGCTAACCCGATGAAAGGTGTGCATGAATAAAAATGGCAGATCAAGCAACTGCTGCAATCATCCGCTAGGCCGGAAACGACAAGTTGTTCACCTAGGCTGAGCGTTTTTAGCGTAGGTGTGTCACTGTCGGCACTTCCGTGGGACGAATGAAACTGGCACTCGTGCGCATGCCCGATACTTAAAGAAGAGTGGTCACTATGAGAGTGCGTATCGTGGCAAGTCGAAGCACAGTCCAAGCCATCGGTACAGCTATGATGGCTGTGCCAATGCGGACCAATTGCCGCCGGAACTCCGTAGAGTACCAGTAAAATGAATGCGATATACTTGCGATAAAACACAAAAGACCCCGCTGTAGACGCGGTCCGACCAAGCACAAATGTACACGGCCTTCCGAGAGTGGTCAAGAGTTTAACTGCTAATTGTCAAGCGATTGGGTGTCGCACGCGATGCTGCGTTGCCCACGTACGGCTATACGTCTTAAGGCCAGTATGCGGTTCGATGAATTCAGTTACCGACTCACTGATTTAAACGATCGTTCTCGATTTGCAAATCTTGGGGCGCACTTCATTCACTTCAAACCAGTAATCGAGCGAGCGCCTAAGCACCGAATTCCGCATGGGTAAAAGAACTGGTGCACCGTCGAGCGATCGGGGGAATCCGGTCTTTATTTGTTTTGCTAATGCCTTCGTGCCGACAAAGACCACTTCGGATTCACCGAGCAAGTGCGAGTAGACTCGAACTTTGATTGTCGGGTCGATCGGAGTGTCGGATAACACCACGTCGAGCTTATGAATGGCAAGATCCGAAATCAGTTTTGTGACATCTCCTTCATAGCACAACAACCGAACATCGCCTGACATTCTCAACGTTGGTTGGAGCAATTGATAAGCAACCAGTTTGGGCATCACGTCTTTTATGCCAACTCGAAGAATCATCGGTCCACCAACGGGTCTGCCATTGACCATGTCTAGCAGCTCTTGGCCGGTGGCGAAGATATCGTTCGCATATAACTGAACGGCTATTCCCATTTCTGTGAGAGCCAAGCCTCGCCCCGCTTTTCGAAAGAGTTTCACACCCAACGACTTCTCCAGGTCGCGAAGCTGAATGTTGTTTCCGAACGCCCAGAGGTAATTTCTGCTGCGTCGTTCGACGTGAAGGGGGACGTGAGCCGTCGGCTCATTCACACTGATGCGACATGAACTCCCGTTTCTACAAGTGCTCGCACCCGACAGGATGCGACCCACGAAGACATCCGCCATCCATGCATTTACTACGCGGCTGAGTTCTGCTGCGTTAACACTTCCTGCGGTTTTGCTTTTGCCTTTCTACCGTCTTCGTCGCGCCACCTGCGATGCAACCACCAATACTGCTCGGGCGCAAGACGAATCGCTTCTTCCAACTTCAAGTTATACCAACGAGTTAGATCTTTCACGGACTCCAGTTGTTTGGATGGAACCAGCGGATCTGCAACACCGGTAATTCCCATTTCAAACCGCAGTGGATAGCGTAATCGACGATTGTAACTCACTGCCATCGGAGCCTTGGAACTGAGTACGAAGAGCGCCAGTGCCTTGTGACAGGAGGTGGGGTGGCCGAAGAAGTCGACCCAGCATCCTTTTGCGCCTGCATGCTGATCTGCAAGAAGGGCCAGTGTGCCGGCTTGTGCCAGGATATCTTGAACAGCGGCCGAGCTTCCGTCTTTAGGCAACATGTGCTGACCACCGAGACTCCGAAATTCGGTAATGAACTTGTTCACTTGCGGATTGTCAAGCGGCCTGGCGATGGTTGTAGAAGGTAAACCGAACAGACCATTCACAAAACCTGCCAGTTCGAAATTTCCAAAATGCCCGGTTACCAACACTGTGGGGCGAGGATCCATCATAAGCTGAAGACCGATATCTTTTTCGCGAATATAGAAATGGTCGCGCCAGTTGGTACGGTGGATCTTTCGTGGTGCATGCGCGATCTCACAAATCATCAGCAGCAGATTCCGCCACATCGCTACTCGCAACGCTTTGCCCAGCCGGGGTTCCAGTTCGCCGAAGACCAATCGCACGTTGGGATCGATGACATTGCGTCTCAGTGGCGTGCGATCAATGGCTGATGCTAAGACAGAGCATACGCGGTCGCAGGTTTCCAGCGATACCGACTGAATTGCACAGATAACGCAGCGCACCACAATATAAGCTAGCCAGTCCGTGACTTTGCGAAGCATCTTTTACTGTCGTTCCTTCGGTAGTTTATGGCGGCACTCTGGGACTTCGAACCTGAATAGGCTAAATTGTGGCAAACAAACCGGTACTCTAAAACCCCAAAGCGGGCGGCTTTTTATGCAATGGGCAGATCTTCTCGGACATCAACAGCAGCGGGAGTGGTTTCGTACGGCTATTGCTAGCGGTCGGATGGCAACGAGCTTTTTGTTTGTCGGGCCTGAAGGAATCGGCAAGCGAACTTTTGCGAGGTTGCTCGCGAAGTCGCTTTTGTGTCAGAATGTTCCGGATCAAAGCCTCGATTTTTGCGGGGCTTGTGAGAATTGTGCTCAAGTCGATGCCAGCACGCATCCGGACTTGATCGAGATATTCAAACCGGCTGACAAGGCGTTTATTCCTATCGAGTTGCTGATTGGCGAACGTGAGAAGCGGATGCGTGAGGGGCTGTGTCACGACATCAGTTTGCGGCCTTATTCGGGTCGACGCAAAGTTGCCATTCTCGATGATGCAGATTACTTAAACGTTGAGGGAGCCAACAGTCTGCTAAAGACGCTCGAAGAACCACCTCTCGATTCGGTGCTCATTCTGATCGGTTCCAATCTGCAGCGACAACTGCCGACGATTCGCTCGCGCTGTCAAGCGATCATTTTCCGTCCGCTCGCACTTGAGCAGTTGCAAACCTTGATCGAACGCAACGCGATTGCTGAAACACCTGAACGAGCGCTAGAAATTGCTGGGTTATGTTCTGGTAGTTTGGCCGAAGCAAAACTGCTCGCCGATCCAGAACTGGGTGAGTTCCGTGGAGCGTTATTCGATATGCTCGCTGCCGATCGATTGAATTTCAATGAGCTCAGCAAGTCTTGTGGCAGTGTGATTGATGCGGTCGGCAAGGACGGTCGTGCGAAGCGAGAGCGAGCCAAGTTGTTACTGCGAGGCTGTTCGAGTTTCTATCGTTTAATATCGCTGCGATTGTCTGGCAACGACGACCGATCGGACAGCGGTCTTGCGAGTGCCGTCGATCGCGCCCTGCAGAACTGGACAACCGGTCTCCATGGAGCGGTGCAGTGTTGGCAGCGCTGCATCTTGGCAACTGAGCATATCGATCGCAATGCCAATCAAACAAGTTGGCTTGAAGACTGGGCCACTTCGTTAGCCCAGTTATCCGGCAAGTAGTGGCGTATGCTTCCAGCTTGCGTGTATACAAATGTTCGCAAGCTGGAAGCTGGTA
>JANODD010000355.1:0-21399 GCA_031412515.1 Planctomycetia bacterium
AAAACTGGCTGTAAACTGTTCGTCGGCACAGATTGCATCGGCAAAGATAAATCCGCCATTTTTTAGATAGTTTCTCAGTGTGCTTCGCTGGGCTTCGTTGAATCTCAGCTCGCCGCGACCATGCATGAAAACAAGCGGATGCTTTTGCAATTCTTCGTCGGCAATGGGCACCATCCGATGTTCGCTGCTCATCCGAAACGGATTCTCTTTCCCCATCCATTCGATCAAGTTTGTGATAGCCCGCGGCGCGTCATCTGCCGCAGCGTTGTGTTGCAACTGTGGTAAAACAAAAACTCCACGATCAGTTGGAGTCAAATTTTTCACTTCGTCGAGAACCAGAATCGATTGCAGTTTCTGTTTCAGTTCTTTACCGGTCACATAGGACAACACATTCACACCTATTAATGTCGTGTTGTCCAACTCAGCTTGGATCTTGGGCCCGTAGTTGGGGCGAGCTCCATACGGAATATTCAATTCCCAGCGACACGAAAGCGGCATCGGCGAATAGACCAACCCCAACCTGCAACAACTCTGCACACCGTAAAGCCAAAAATTCTCTGGTAGAGCCTTTAGATCCACCGATCGCTCGGCGTGCCAAATCGGATGATCCGGCGACAGCTTTTCAAGCGGCTTGCCAAACACATCGGCTGCGAATCGCCGCATGTAATCGTCAAAGGCTTTCCCATTGCAGCCGTCGCCATCGCAGGCTTCAGCAAAAATAAAACCACCTTGCTCGACATATTCGCGCAGTAGATCGCGAGACTCGTTTGTTAACACCGGTGCGTTGGAAGCACTGATGAACAGCACAGGAGCTTCGAGCAGATCCGCGACTTTCGCTTTCTGCAAATCGATCGTTTGCCAAGCGAGATCGCGCTTCCACGCCCGCTCCGTGTGGCCGGTTAAATGCTGCATGGCCATCGAATGATGATTCCAGTCCTCGCCTTTGCCAAACTTCAGCCGATTGATTACGACTTGCCGTTTGCCTTTTGCAAGAAACAGGAGACCAAAAGCGGTTTCGGTATAATCGTTGCCAAGCCCACTCGTTGCGGAACCAAATTTTCCACTAACAGGATCTTGGAGAGACATCAGCACCTCAGCACCTTCGCGATACCAGTCATGGTCACCCAGAAAGCGTTGGCCTGTCATGCGTCCCGCTCGCTCGAGGCCATAAAGATAGTACAAATGAAATTGAAGGAATACAGGATTTGTACGGACAGTGAAGTTAGCGGTTAACCATTTGAGCGCAGCGTTGATTTCACGGTCGTTCGACGTATCTTGGCCGCAACACTTGATTTCCCCATTCGCCGATGCCTCACTGCCATCCAACTGCGAACCGACAATCACTAGCGACGCGATGCCTGCGCAGGTCATGCTTCCACGGACATCACCCGAACCAGCGTTGTAGGGGAAGCTGCCATCTTTGTTACGTATGGCTAGCCAGTATTTTTTCGAAAGACCATAAACGGCTTTCCAATCGTCGGGCGACAAACGAGCTCCGGCACGCTGCGCTTCATAAAAGGCTAATAGTGCGAACTGAGTATTCGAAGGGTCACCGTTTCTCGAGGAATCTTCGCCATACCCCCAAGAGCCATCATCACACTGGGCTTTTACGAGCCATTCCGTGTTACGTTGAATCTCGGCAGCGAACTTGGTTGGGTTGGCAGCGCAAAACGCCATCGACTGAAGGGCTACAGAATAGGTTTTTTTGGGGACACGTTGTCGCGAATAATTCAAGCCGCTGACGATCTTCGGGTGATCTGGTGGCAAGCCAGCTGTGAGCAATGAAAGAACCACCAGTGAAGTGACGCCGCCGGGATATTCGTTGACATCATCCCAGCCGCCATCTTCTCTTTGAGCACTTAGCAGAAAATTAACGCTCCGATCGATCGATTTTTGCACGGTTTCTGGATTGACCACGACTGGTTTTGCCCCCCGATTTTGGGCAGGGCATACCGGCGAGTTCAGAAGAATCGTTACAATTGTAAAACAGCACGTCAAACAAGCTGCCCGCGGAGACATGGTCATTTCCTGCATAGTGAACGGTGGGCGACATGAGCGATACTGTGATTATAGCCCCTGGTCCGCTACCGATTCTTGTGTAAAGCGCAACCTAGTGTCAAACAAGCCTAAAAACGTCGGCGATTTATTGAACGAATTCCGTGAACATCGGCAAGCGATGCGTCTCGAATTGGCAAAAGTGGTGATCGGCCAAGACGACGTGATCGAGCAATTGTTCGCCGCAATCTTCACGCGCGGCCACTGCTTGCTCGAAGGGGTACCTGGCTTGGCCAAGACGCTGATGGTCAGCTCGCTCGCCCGAATCGTCGATGTCAGCTTCAATCGCATCCAGTTTACACCCGACTTGATGCCGTCCGACATCACCGGCACCAACGTGCTCGACGAAGATGAACATGGCCGCCGCGAATTCCGATTTGTCGAAGGTCCGATCTTCACCAACATCCTGCTAGCCGACGAAATCAACCGAACACCACCCAAAACGCAAGCTGCTCTATTGCAAGCTATGCAGGAACGCGAAGTCTCAGTTGGGCGGACCACTTACACGCTACCTGATCCGTTCTTCACCATTGCAACTCAGAATCCGATTGAGCAAGAAGGAACCTATCCGCTGCCTGAAGCTCAACTGGACCGCTTCATGTTCAACATCAAAGTCGGTTACCCAAGCGCTGATGAAGAAGAAAAAATCTTGCTAGCGACGACTCGTAACGAGAAACCTGAAGTCAATAAAATTCTGTCCGCTCGAGCCATCGTTAATATTCAGAAACTGGTCCAAAGCGTCGCGGTCAGTCCGTTTGTCGTTAAGTATGTAGCGCATCTAGTTCGTGCAACTCGACCGTCCGATGAACGAGCTCCGGCATTTGTGAAAGAGTTGGTCGACTGGGGCGCAGGGCCGCGTGCTGGTCAGTTTCTTATCAACGGTGCCAAAGCCATGGCAGCGATGGATGGTCGCTTTAGTATCGCAGTGGAAGATGTCCGCCGTGTCGCTGTTCCCGTTTTGCGGCATCGCATTAGCACCAACTTCCAATCACAGGCCGAAGGGATGAGTAGTGAGAAGATCATTGCGAGACTGATTAAGGAAATCCCCGACCCCGAGGTACCCAAGTTCGCCGGAGCACCACCTGTCCAGTCCAAGTAGACTTAGAATGTAAACAAGTCATCCGTCCGGCTTGGTTTTGTGTGCCACTGGTATGCCAGTGCGAACGAAGGCATCTACTTTGAATATGAAAATACTAACCAATGAAATAACTACCTCGGGCGAAGTCGCCGAAGTGTGAATCGAGACTTAATGAACGACTCAGCAAAGCTCGCTGCACGGACAAAACCATCCTAGAGAACATTCCCCCAGTGCAGTGTTTCAC
Organism: Planctomycetia bacterium; assembly: GCA_031412515.1. Classification (GTDB taxonomy): domain Bacteria; phylum Planctomycetota; class Planctomycetia; order Pirellulales; family Pirellulaceae; genus Aureliella. The sequence continues at coordinate 3,378 of JANODD010000355.1, forward strand.
TTCGATCGTCTTGTGTAAAGTTTTTTATGTTTGAAGGACTCCTAATCGCATCAGTCACCTACTTCGGTTCACTGGCTCAGCCAGTGGCACACGCGACAACAAACCCAAGAATTGAAATTCAATGGTCGCTGTTGAACAATATTTAAAACCCGAACTTGCCGCGCAGATCAAGCGACTCGATCTGCGCGCTAAAATGGTCGTACGTGGATTCTTGCAGGGTCTTCACGCGAGTCCATTTCATGGCTTTAGCGTCGAATTCAGCGAACACCGTCGCTATACACCCGGCGATGACCCCAAAGGCATCGACTGGGTCGCCTATGCCAAGACGGGCAAGTACTACATCAAAAAGTACGAATCAGAAACAAACTTAACCGGCTACCTGGTGCTCGATCTCAGTCAGTCGATGGGCTACACCTATCGTCAACAACTGACCAAACTTGATTATTCCATCTGCCTTGCGGCGGCGCTCAGCTACCTGATGATTCAGCAACAAGATCCAGTGGGCCTGGTGACGTTTGATACCAAGATGAGAGCCAATGTGCCGCCGCGCAGTCGGCGTGGTCAACTGCCAACGATTCTCGGTGCACTCACTAAGCTGAAAGTCGCCGGACAGACTGATCTTGCCGCATCGCTGATACAACTGGCCGCGATGTTGCGTCACCGAAGTTTGATCATGCTGATGAGCGATCTGTTGACCGACGAAGAGCCCATGTTGCGGGCCATGCGGAGTTTGCGTCACTCTGGTCATGACATTATCGTCTTCCATATATTGGATGAAGCCGAAGTCTCGTTTCCGTTCCAAGGCATGTTGCAACTTCGTGATCCCGAAACCGGTTCTATCGAGCCCGTTCAAGCCAACGATGCGGCGGTCGAGTATCGCAGGAACATCGCACAGTTCCGAGAACGACTTGAAAGGAAATTGACCGAGAGTCGCATTGACTACGTGCCGCTCGACACCAGTCAACCGTATGACAAGGCGTTGATGGAGTACCTCTTGCGCCGCCGAAACCGTTTTTAGAGATGTCCGAAAATGGGTCTGACCCTTTCGATTCAGGTTAATTCCAATGAGTTATCACCGGAGAGGGTCAGACCCCTTTTCGGACAGGCTCTTAGACCAAGCATGACTTTTCTCCACATGTCGCTGATTGCAGGTTTGGCCGTAGTAACGGTCCCTATCCTGCTACATATGTTCGGTCAGCGACAACCGCAATTGATCGACTTCCCGGCTCTTAAATTTGTTCGGCAAACGACCCGTGAACAGAGCAGCAGCTGGCAATTGCGACACATTCTATTGTTGCTGTTGCGAATTTTGCTGCTGGCCCTGTTGGCGATGGCCCTCGCTCGTCCGCGTGTACACAGTGCGATGGTTGGCAGTGTACTTGGCATTTCAGGAGTAGCGATAGCGGCAGCGCTTGCCAGTCTGATTGCGGCTGTTGCTTTCGTCTCGCGGAGGCCAGCGGTGATCTCATGGACTGCGTTCGCTGTCGCAGTTGCGCTCTGGTTATCTGCCGCCCTGTGGAGTTATCAATCACTAACGAATGGCCCTATCGTTCCAAGCTCCGATCAATCGGCACCGGTTGCGGCTGTGATAATTGTCGACAATGGACCCAGTATGGCATATCGTTCGAACAATGCGCAGCGACTTGAGACGGCGCGAGAAACAGCGATTTGGATTCTCGACAAACTGCCACTCGATAGTCGCGTAGGCGTTCTCGCAGGCGTTCCAGTCGGTTCACTATCGCTCGATCCAGCTACTGCAAAATCGCAAGTCAAACAGATTGAGCAGCGTGGCGCTCACATCGACTTAGCTGGCCGCATTCGAACGGCCATCGATCTAGTTGTGGCAACGGAGCTACAACGCAAAGAGGTATACGTTATCACTGATCTAGCAAGCAGTTCCTGGTCGGATTCGACCGATGACTTGCAAAAGATTCTTAAAGGGTACTCCGAAGAAGTCCTCGTTCAAATCATCGATGTCGGCGATATGGACACGGCCAACTGGCGACTGGGCGATGCCAAGCCTGACTTTCAATCCATACCTGAAGGGGGCGAGGTTGCTTTTGAAGTCTCAGTAGAACGACCGCAGTCGGCAAGCAACAAGTCCGCCACGGTTGAACTGATTCAAGAAGATATCGATCCCAAATTGCCTGTGATCAGTAACGGAAAACTAAAAACAGCAGGTACTAGAATTGTTGACCGTCAAGTCGTTGACCTCACCGCTGATCGTATCGCTAACGTCAAGTTAACGGCTAAGGAATTGAAGGCCGGTTCGCACAATTTCACCATTCGACTCGATCATCCCGATCCTCTGCAATTGGATAACGAACGTTTTGTAACCGTCTTAGCCAATACTCAGCGCCCTTCGTTGGTCGTTGCCGACGATGCTGATATCGCTCGTTATCTCCAGTTCACCATTATCTCTGGCGCCGGCGAATCGGCCCAGTCCGCTACGCTGTGCGAAACGGTTCGGTACTCGCAATTAGGTCGAGTCGCGTTGGAACGTTTTTCGGTTGTCTGTTTGTATGATCCCACGGCGGTGTCAGCTGTGCAGGGTCAGAGTTTGAAAGAGCATGTTCTTGGCGGCGGCGGTCTACTGATTATTCTCGGTGCGGGACCAGTCAACGCAGCCGCTTTGAACGAGTCGCCACTGGCCAGTCTTCTACCGGGAAAGGTGGCGAACCCAAAAGCCGCAACCAGTTCCGCTCTGTTTAGTTTCTTCCAACCTGTGGCTCTTTCGCATCCAGTTTTTCATCTGTTCGGTCAAAACGAAGTCCGCTGGAATCCCTATCCGGTTTTTAAGCATTGGAATTTTGAATCGCTTTCTGACTCGGCCCAAACACTCGTCGATTACAGCGATGGCAGTGGACCGGCCGTAACGGCTCAATCAGTGGGTCGTGGTCAAGTCATCACGATTACAACGCCGATTCCTGACCCAGCCCAGTCGGCGCGGCCACTGTGGAATGAACTCTCGGTTGGCGAAGACGTATGGCCTCCTTACGCTCTACTGCTCGGCTGCGTACAGACGCTTAGCGGAGCTGACCAAACAAACGCAAATTACGCTGTCGGCGAACAGGTCAGCTTAACAAACGATCCCTTGTATTGGCCCAGTCGCTATGAATTGTTTCAGCCCAGCGGACAATCTCGCGGCGTCGAAGCTCTCGAAGGTCGCATCAACCTCGGCCAATTCGAGCAACCGGGTATCTATCGAATGCGCGGACAGCGGACTTCGCCGGTCTCGCGCTCGGTCAGTATCAACGCGCCGGCTGCCGACACTTTGCTAGAACGTTTGACGCCGGAGCAATTGAACGAACGGTTGGGCGCGGATACTTATCGACTTGCTCGAAATCGAGATGAGATTGAAAGCAGCGTCGGGCAAGCTCGCTTTGGACGCGAGCTTTTCCCATTACTGATGGTGTTCGTAGCAGGTTTGTTTTTGGCCGAACAAGCGATGTCGAATCGCTTCTATAAAATTAAATTCAGCCGAAAGCAGAGTGCCTAACATGCAATCGTTAAGCGCCGAACCTGTATTTGGATGGTACGTGATCATCCCGCTAACGATCATCATGTTCGCTAGTCTTTGGTTAACACTGACCAACACTGCTATTTCGATAGGTGGGCGGTGGACGCTCGCGTTGCTGCGAATGGCAGCCGCGCTGGTCCTGTTGCTCGGTTGGTTGCGGCCTGGATTGATTTCGACCAGCGAGCGTGAGAGCGCTGGCGCCATTGCTGTTTTGCTCGATCAATCCCAGAGCATGACGTTGCCAAGTGAAACGAGCAACAAAGATCGCTGGAGAATTCAACAGGAGGTTTGGACTTCCATCGTTGCCGCCACCGACATGAAAATCGGCCAAACTAAAATCGTTCCCTACTTTTTTGATTCTTCGCTGCACAAAGCTCCGGACAATGATCTGCCAAGCCTGCAGCAATCCTTCAAAGTTGCACCCAAAGGCAAGTTGACTGATTTGGGAAAGACGCTGGCAGAGTTGCAACGCACTCAAGTCGACCCACCACTCCGCGCAGTGATTCTTGTCAGCGACGCAACCCAAACTGTGTTACCACCTGAAATAGAACCGACTTCGATCGCCAGCCAAATGTCGCAGCTCGATCAAGCTCTATTGGTTGTTGGCATCGGGCCACGCACCAATCGCAGTCAGTTTCGTGATATCGCCATCGAAGGCATTCCAGAACATCTCGATGCATTCGAGAAAAAAGAACTTCAAATTCCACTCATTGTCCGTGCACAAGGCGTACAGAACCAACCCGTTAAATTGAATTTTACTTTGCGTTCAAGTGGCAAACCGGACCAAGTGCTCGCTGCAGAACAAGTGTCTGCAACGGAGCCGACGCAAAATATTTCGCGAAGTTTTAAATTGATTGCGCCCGAGGAAGGTGAATATCTTTTACAGGTCGAAGCCAAAGCGGACATTAACGAACAGGTGACTACGAATAATACCGCGATCGCTTTCGTGACTGTTCGCAAAGGCGGCGCTCGGATTTTGTATTTGGAAGGCGAACCTCGCTACGAACAAAAGTTTCTAAAGAACTCGCTCAATAGCTCGCGAGACTTCGTTGTTGACTATGGGTGGATACAAGAGAAGAGCCGCAGGAGCTGGCCAATCGATTTCAGTAAGCCGCCAGCAAATTTGGATTTTGAAAAATACGATGTGATTCTATTAGGTGACATCGATTCGTCGGCAATCCACCCTGACAATCTAAGTTTGATCCGTCAACGAGTTAGCAAGGGTGCTGGTTTGTTGTTGATGGGTGGCTACCACAGTTTTGATGCAGGCGGTTACGGTAACACCACTTTGGCGCCAGCCTTTCCTGTCGCATTGGGCAAAGGTCGATCGCAGGCGTTCGGCCAAGTAGTCGATCCAGCTTTTCAAACGACTGAACCGACGCGAATCAAGTTGTTGAACGAACATCCCATCACGTCGCTCGTTCCCGAACCTGAAAATGCCAAGACGTGGGAGAATTTAAAGCCCCTCATGTCAATCAATCGTCTGGGCAAACCCAAGGTGGAACCGGGTGTGAAAGTCCTCGCGGCGAGTGAAAAGGGCGAACCGATTTTAGTGACCGGAGAGTTCGGCACTGGGCGTGTTTTGGCCTTTGCGGGCGATACGACTTGGCAATGGTGGCTGAGCGGTGACAAGCAGATCCATAAACAATTTTGGCGGCAGGCGGTGTTGTGGTTGCTGCGCCGTGACGCCATTGATGAAGGCTTTGTGATGAAGCTCGACCGACGCCGATTGAGCATTGACGACACAACCGACGTTCATTTAGAGTGGTTTGGTGGCACGGAAAACAAACCGATGCCCGATAAGGTGAAGCTTGAATTGACACGCGAAGGCAAGTGGCTGCGTAACTTGGAAACCGTGACTGAGGGTACAAATCGGCGCGAGGCAAAGCTAAACGGCTTGGATCAACCTGGTTTGCACCGCGCAGCACTTAGTGCACAAGGCACCGATGGAAAGACTTACACTTCCGAGGTTGCCTTCATCGTTCGCGATGAGTCGCGAGAGCTCGCTCAACCGGCTGCTGACTGGCGGATGATGGCAAATTTGGTTTCTGCCAACAACGCCGCAGGTGGTCGTCTCTTGCTGCCCGAGAACATTGCGGATGGTATCGATTGGCTTCGCGAACGTCAAGAAACCACCAAGGTCACTACGCTCGAAAAACGCCGCTTGGGCGACGCAGCCTGGGACTCATGGTTGTACCTGATTATCTTCTGCGGTTTGATGACCACCGAATGGGCGCTGCGCAAATCTTGGCAAATGCCCTAGAGCGTCGCCTTTCGCTCCGCGAAAGTAGCGCAGGAAAACATTTGAGTTCTCTAAACCTATCTCGCGGCCCACGCTACTTTCGCGGAGCGAAAGGCGACGCTGCTGCGCTGGCAGGCATGCTACAATGAACGTGTTCAAAATCCGCAGCTAATCTGGACAACCTCATGGCTTCTGCAAATTTACTGGAAGAATCTTTATCCTCTCCGCTACCCATACATCGATTTACCGTCGAGCAGTATCGCCAAATGGGTGAACTGGGTGTCTTAACTCCCGATGATCGCGTCGAATTGCTCGAAGGACTAATCGTTGAAAAAATGAATCAGCGGCCAATTCATGGGTATATTGTGGGGTTGATGACTGAGTGGTTTCAGCAGAAGCTAAGCCCCGGATGGATTGTTCGATGTCAACTACCGATTACCACCGCGCGCAGCGAACCTGAGCCCGACTTGACGATCTTGAAAGGCAATCATGTGGACTTTCGTCACCACCATCCTGTTGGTAAAGATTGTCGACTGTTGATTGAAGTTGCTGATACTTCACTCGAAAAAGATCGGGCCAAAGCAAAGATTTATCGCGAAGCTGGTGTACAGGAATATTGGATGATCAACTTGCCTAACAAGGTACTTGAGCGATATGTGTTTTCGGGTGCTGAAGGAATCGAAACTCCAAGCACGGAGTCGGAAACTATCGACGTATCAGGAACGGTTTGCTTTAATATCGATGGTTGCGAAGTTGCGATGGAATTGAAAGTCATTTTTGAATAGTGCTTCCTCCACCTTCTCGCGGCTTTGGGTTTTGTGTGCCACGGGCTTACTCAATTTCATCCGTAGATCTGGATGCAATTGAGAAAGGCCACTGAACTGGAGTAAGTGAACTTACGTTATCTGCGTGTTTCCAACACTAATCCCCTAGGCTAGAAATCGCCGAAGTTATCATGTTAACCAACAACGATACTCGCTAAGAACTTAAGTCAATTCTTCGGAGTCGATCTGTGTGGAACGCCAGAAAATCGGACACAGTGCCCGTCAAGTGATGTTGGACACGGAGATATTCGTCAGCAAAGAATCCGTTTACCGTCTACAAAGCGAGATCGTCAAACTCAATTGCAAGTCACCTAGTCCCGCGTGCGGGCGAGGACGCCCGCGCTCCAAAAAACCGGTCAACTATTTTGCATACTGTATGGCTACTAACTCAACACTCTCCGCTGGCTATGCGTCAATCGATGCAAGAATGCGTCACTACGTATAAGCGGCTTGGCTGCGGACGTTGGTGAGCACCGATCGATAACGTATCAGTAGTTTTCGAATGAGATGTCCCAAGTATAGATTTGCCAGCAGCGATAAGACAAAGAGCGCTAGCAAGATGCCGTCCATACTGGCTTGCGCATACTCGTCGGGAGTTAAGTTTCCGTCCTTGTTTTTGTCCAGTTTGTTGCGAACTTCCATCGCGGCTTCCACTTGACTGCGAGTCAAACCGGCACTGTTAAATTGGCTTCCGTTTTGATTTGAGCTGGTCGGAGGTGGGACGTAAGGTGGAGGATTTGTCGCAACAAGGGTTGTGTTGGGATATCCACCTTGGCTCTGCTGCGTTCCGTAGTTGAACCGATCGTTCGGCTGCGACATGCTCGGAGGATAACTGGACGCAGTTGGATTAGTTTGATTGTTCCAGTCATTGGTCGAATTGCCCGTCGTCGACGTTCCAAAGCCTGGTGACGGTGTTCGCTGTTGAGGTAGCGAAGTTTGATTGTTGAGAGAGGGCAGATTGCGGTCCGCAGGGTAAAGCGGAGGAGTGTTATTGATTGTACCTAATCCGCTATTAAAACCTGGGGTCCTGTTATTAGTATTGTTAGCAGCCGGCTGGTTGCCGCTTGCGAAAGGTGAATTGCCGCTAGACGTGGGCGGATAATCGAGGGGCTTCGTGGGGGTATTGGTTTGCGGATTGGTGGCCGGGTTGCTAGGTGAGCTGGCTGGGTTTGCTGTGTTGTTGAACTTGGAATTTGATCCATCGCCGCGGGTCTCGTTCAAAAATGAACTCCCTCCCAACTGGCTGGGCAAGTTCTGTGCAAGCAAGCCCGGATCGGGCATTGCACTGGATAGACTTTCATTAAGATTGTTGCGCAACGTATTCGCCGTTTGAGCAGCTTGATCAGCGAAACTTCCCGATTCGATTTGTGAACCTGATAGGCTGTTGGGTATCGAAGGAAAAACGGGCGCCGATCCTTGTCCCTGGATGTCGCGTACTGGTGCAGAGGGTTCAAGGTCTCGTAAGCTCCCAGGGCCGAGCATGGCGGCAGCGCCGACATTGGGGGATTCGAATAGTCTCGGAGTGCGTTCGAGCTCTTGTAGACTCGGTTCGCGAGGAAGAACTGCGGTGCCGAATCGAACTACAACGCGAGAAGCACGACCGATGAGCTCGCGCGGCATGTTGCTGGCACTTTCTTGGCCGTCCGGGTACTGCACACTCCGCAATTCCATGCGGCGTTTTTTATCTGGATCGATCTGTACAATGTACTCGAGAGCGCCATCGTCTTTGTTGACGGACCATCCATAGTCGCGCTCCGTGCCGATTTCAACTTGCGCAAAGGCTACTAATACTTGCGCCGAGATTACAAAAAATAGCAATAATCTGATTCCGTTCATAACCCGCTCTCCAATGCGTGCACTCACCAACTTGCGCAGCACAGCCTACACCATAAAGAGCTGAACTGTAAAGACAAATCGTTCAGGTAGGCTCGGAAGAGTGGGTCACCACACAAGTTAATGCTCACTTTCTTCCATTTGCTAGCAATGAAAGTGGTGTTAAAAATAGGCGAAGGGATGGTAAACTGGGGTCTAAGCGCAAAAACGTAGCTGGTTTCGTGAGAAACCGGAGGAAGTGCTAGGCGACTCCGGTTTTTCACTAACTTGGATACAAAAGCTAGGTTCACCGCAACCGGTTTTTTACAAAACCAGCTACAAAAACTTTTAAAACAAAAGAACCGATTAGTGACAATTGAAAAGCTACCACTGGCTGGCCAAAGTGTGCTCATTTTTACGGGCGATATCTATGAGGATCTCGAGTTGTGGTACCCGAAATTGCGGCTGATTGAAGCGGGCGCGAAAGTCGTGGTCGCTGGCGATGATGCAGGCAGAAGCTATGCGGGCAAGAACGGTTATCCTTGCGTTTCGGATGCAAAAATCGCGGATATGCAGTCTGCCGATTTTGATGCATTAGTTGTCCCGGGCGGTTTCATGCCGGACAAGTTGCGGCGCGATCCCAAGGTACTGCAACTCGTTCGCGAGTTCTTTGAAGCAGGCAAACCGGTGGCGGCGATCTGTCACGGCGGATGGATTCCCATTTCAGCTGGCATCTATCGCGGAGTTCGAGTGACTGGCTCGCCTGGTATCAAGGATGATTTGGTCAACGCAGGAGCGATCTTTGAAAACACTGCGGTAGTAGTGGATCGCAATTCAGTCAGCAGCCGTAAACCTGACGATCTACCGGACTTTTGCCGCGAACTGATACGGTTGATGGTTGAAAGCAAAGCGAGCTCGCGGGCATGATTCTGCTGATCGATAACTACGACAGCTTTGTTTATAACCTCAAGCGATACTTAGTTCGCTTGGGGCAACAAGTGGTTGTTATCCGCAACGACGAAGTGGACTTGGAAGACGACCTGGTTGCAAAGTACCAAGCGATTGTCATATCGCCTGGCCCGCAAAGTCCTGATCAGGCGGGTGTTTGCTTGGAGCTCATTCGCAGGTTCTACGATCGAGTGCCTATACTTGGGATTTGCTTGGGACATCAAGCGATTTGGCAGGCGCTCGGCGGGCGCATCATTCGAGCCAAGACACCCGTTCATGGCCGCTCGTCAGCGATCCATTTCAAGCCCTCATCGATGTTCGTTGGAATCGACAATCCGTTCGTCGCGGCCAGGTACCACTCATTGGTTGCTGACCCAACGACTCCGCCACTGGGTTTGAAGGTAACAGCCTGGTCAGAGGACCATGAAATCATGGCGATCGAGCATGAGCGTTTTTCATTGTTCGGAATGCAGTTTCATCCTGAATCGATTTTAACGGTCGCTGGCTATCAACTGCTGCGCAATTTCCTGGTTGTTGCTGGCGTTGCAAGTGCTGAAGGCGTTTTGCCGCCAAGCGACTTTTTGGGTGTGTTGCAGGTGACCAAGAGTGATGTACCGGAAAAGTCGAGTAGCGAAGAGTCTGATGCCTTTGCAGTTTTCCCGGGTACGAAGTGGAGATAGTGGCTAATGCTTGCCGCCAGTGCTTCAGCAGGATTTAGCTTAAGGGTAGGCGCTTGCCACGGAAAATAAGTTAGTGAGCCGACGGCGCTAGCCGGCGCTAGCCGCGGGTGAACGAAGCTGGGCGGTTTGATTGTTACAACGTTTAGCCAGGGAAGCCATTTCTTCTTGGTCAGTACGCCTAATTGGACCTTTGATAGTGAACGATGTATCCTCCGTTCACCTGTCGTGCGTATCCGCTCTATAGTGAGCATGTGCACGCGTGTTTTTGTGTGCGGGGGGTTGGGAAATCTGTTGCGTGAGCCTTAAGTGCGCGATTAAAATCGTGCGACTGTGCGGTTATGTGCCGCAGATAGGCATTGATTCTGTTCCCCCTTCAAAATATCTAGTTTCGTAGAGCGTATTGGCACTCTGTTTGATATAAGAATGACATTACAATCTGACCAAGGACTGGCGATTGCCCTTCGTACCTCCTAACAACGATAGCAAGTGATGACGACCGCTGAGCTCAATCCGGCCAAAAACTATGGCACTCATGATCAACCCCATTCTGAACCAGTTGTAATAGAGAACTTTTCTTACGACGATCGTATAGTCAGGATGTTCTGTACCGCGACGATTGTCTGGGCGCTGGTCGCTACATTGGCTGGGTTGCTCGTAGCGGTGTTACTGGTGTTGCCCTCGTTAGCTGCGGGACTTCCGTGGTTTTCATTTGCGAGACTCAGGCCGCTGCATACGAATGCCGCAATTTTTGCTTTCGCGGGCAACGCGGTCTTCGCAGCAATTTACTACAGCACACAACGCTTGTGCAAAGCGAGAATGTGGAGCGATACGCTTAGCCACATGCATTTTTGGGGATGGCAAGCGATTATCGTTGCTGCCGCAATAACACTGCCACTCGGAATTACGCAAAGCAAAGAATACGCTGAACTCGAATGGCCCATCGACATCGCGATCGCAGTGGTCTGGTTGGTGATCTTTGGTGGTAACTTCATGATGACGCTCGTGCATCGCCGCGAACGCCATATGTACGTTGCACTTTGGTTCTACATCGCAACGATTGTCACCGTGGCTCTGCTGCATGTGTTCAATAACTTGGTAGTTCCAACGTCGTTGTTCCATAGCTATTCAATTTATGCCGGTGTGCAAGATGCGTTTATGCAGTGGTGGTATGGTCACAACGCGGTCGCATTTTTCTTAACGACACCTTTTCTCGGCATGATGTACTACTTCCTGCCTAAAGCGGCAGAGCGACCGGTCTTCAGTTACAAACTTAGCATCATTCACTTTTGGTCCTTGGTGTTCATTTACATCTGGGCCGGTCCTCACCATTTGCATTACACGTCGTTGCCTGAATGGGCGAGCACACTTGGGATGCTCTTCAGCTTGATGTTGTGGATGCCAAGCTGGGGTGGGATGATTAACGGTCTGCTCACGCTTCGTGGCGCTTGGCACAAAGTTGCCGCGGATCCGATTCTAAAGTTCTATGTTGTCGGTGTAACGTTCTACGGGATGAGCACTTTTGAAGGGCCGCTTCTCTCGATCAAGAGCATCAACGCGCTCAGCCACTACACGGACTGGACGATCGCCCACGTTCACGCCGGTGCGCTAGGTTGGAACGGCTTCATGTCCTTCGGTATGCTCTATTGGTTGCTACCGCGGATTTTCCAGACGAAGATGTGGAGTCCAAAGCTTGTTAATTTGCACTTCTATGTCGGCACGCTCGGCATTCTGTTGTACATCGTACCGATTTACGCAGCTGGCTTGATGCAAGGTTTGATGTGGCGAGCCATCGATGATACGGGACACTTGATGTATCCCGACTTCGTTGAAACGACGCAGGCGATCGTACCGTTGTGGTGGATACGAGTGCTTGGAGGCGTTCTGTACGTCGCCGGTGTGGTAATGTTGTGCTACAACTCCTTGATGACTTGGAGAACGCGGCCAGCGAAATATGAGGTCCCCGTTCTGTCGGCACCGCGGCTAGCTCGAGTTTACGACGCACCAGTTGTTCAGCCTGTTAATGAATTAGCGAATGCTCCGGTCCTTGAGTTAGGAAAGAAACTCAACATGTGGTCCAAGATGAATTGGCACCGACGTTGGGAACGTTTGCCGGTGAAGTTCACGGTTCTAGTTACGGTGGCGGTGGTGGTTGCGACTTTGTTTGAAGTGATTCCAACATTCTTGATTCGAACTAATGTCCCTACGATCGCGACAGTTAAGCCTTACACGCCGCTCGAGCTGGCGGGTCGACAGATTTATGTTTCGGAAGGCTGCTACAACTGCCATTCGCAACAGATTCGCCCGATGGTTGCTGAAACCAAACGTTATGGCGAGTACAGCAAGGCTGGCGAGTTCATCTACGATCATCCGTTCCAATGGGGAAGCCGACGCATTGGACCTGACCTGGCTCGCGAAGGTGGACGTCAGAGCAGCTTCTGGCATTGGACACACTTTGAAAATCCTGAGTTGATCTCGCCGGGATCGGTGATGCCCGCCTACGGTCACTTGCTGGAGGCTGATTTGAAGTTCAAGGCCATTCAGCCTTTAGTACAAGCCTCGAGTTTCTTGGGTGCGAAATATGGTGAGGAAGAAATGACAGACGCAGAAGCGCATGCTCGCAAGCAAGCGGAAGCGGTGGCGGCGGATGTCGTCAAGCAAGGTGGGCCGGCTGGTATGCAAGAGAAGCAAGCCATCGCGCTCATTGCTTACCTGCAACGAATCGGTACCGACTTGTTCCGCACCGAAGAAGCGAAAAAGAAGCCGGGTGAGGCAGCACCTGCTGATGCAGCACCACCTTCCGAAGCACCTGCCGCGGCGCGAGTGATACCTGCTGAAGTACCTGTCGCGTTGGCTCAATAGTAAAACTAATTTTTAAATAACTTGGAAAAATGGAATGATTAAAGATCTAGTCAGCGCGATTGACTATTCGGAGTGCGCAGTGGCGGCGCTCATTTTATTCGTACTGTCGTTTGGAATCATGCTGTACGGATGTTTGCGATTGAGCCCAAAAGCCAGCGAGCGTTTTGCATCGATTCCGCTCAGTGACGAAGTGGAGGATCCACGTCATGGATAGTACTAATCAACTGACCGATCACGCATACGACGGCATCCAAGAGTACGACAATCCGCTGCCCGGTTGGTGGAAGTGGATGTTTATCGCTTCGATTGTATTTAGCGTTTTTTATGCAATGTATTTTCATATTGGTGCCCCTGGTCGCTCAGTTATTGAGGGCTACGATGCCGACCTATCAGCCAACATGCGACTGCAATTTTCTGAGATCGGTGATCTGAAACCTGATGCCGAAACGATTGTGGCCTACACAGCGAAACCGAGTTGGCTGAAGGTGGGTCAAACCGTCTACAAAACCAATTGCATATCGTGCCATGGTCGCGAAGGTGAAGGCAAGGTCGGTCCGAATCTGACTGACGACTTCTACAAGAACGTCACCAAGATCGAAGACATTGCACGCGTCATCACCAAGGGGGCGGGCAATGGCGCCATGCCAGCTTGGGCAAATCGTATCCATCCAAATGAAGTTGTTCTCGTTTCGGCGTATATAGCAACCCTCCGTGGCAAGACGCCTGGCGGTGAAGCTAAAGGTCCAGAAGGCAATCAGATTGCTCCTTGGCCAGCGCCGCCAGTTGAAACAGCTGCTGACAAAAAAGCTGCTGAGAAAAAATAACGGAAATCATGTTTGAAACGAATCTACCCGTTCATGGCGGATGCAGTAGCGGCGGATGTGCGAACTGCAGCGGATCAACACCAGTGCCTCTGAATGTGAACCGAGCCAAAACGGGTCGCGAGCTCCCGGGCAGCGATGCGCTGCTTGAGTCGCCGGAACATGTGCTAAGCACGCTCGAACGTGATGGTAGCCGCCGATGGTTGCGGCCCAAGTTATCAAAAGGAACATGGTGGACCCGTCGCCGAATCGTGGCTTATGTGCTGATGGTGGTCTTCATGGTGATTCCTCACTTGAAGGTGGGTGAGAACCCGCTGATCCGCTTGGACATAGCGGCTCGACAGTTCACCATTTTTGGTCACACCTTTTTGCCGACCGATTCACTGCTACTTGCACTTACGATGCTAACTGCGTTCATCTCGATTGTGTTTATCACCACCGTGACTGGACGAGCTTGGTGCGGATGGGCTTGTCCGCAGACAGTCTACCTTGAGTTTCTGTTTCGACCGATTGACCGCTTTTTCGAAGGTACTGCGGGCAAAGGGGGCAAAGCAAAGCGCAGTCTATCGTTTCCGATGCAGATCGCGAGGCTGGCCGTTTATCTAGTATTAGTAATGTGGCTGGCTCACACGTTCTTGGCTTACTTCGTAGGACCGGAACGATTGCGAGAGTGGATGCAGAGTACCCCGTTTCGACATCCAACGGCTTTCCTCGTCATGGCGGCGACGACCGGCCTGCTGATGTACGACTTCATGATTTTCCGCGAGCAGACTTGCTTGATCGCTTGTCCGTATGGACGCTTGCAATCGGTGATGCTGGATCAACAGTCGTTGATCGTGGCCTACGATTACAATCGCGGCGAACCTCGCAAAAAAGGCAAGCATGTTGCAGAAGACAAAGCAGGCCATTGCGTGGATTGCAATCAATGCGTGGTGGTCTGTCCGACAGGAATTGACATTCGAAACGGATTGCAGATGGAGTGCATCAACTGCACTCAGTGTATCGACGCCTGCAACTCAGTGATGGACAAAGTTGGCTACCCTCAGGGGCTTATTCGGTACACTTCGCAGGATGCGTTGGCTAAGAAACCAATGCGAATGTTGCGAGCGAGAACAATCCTGTATCCGTTGATACTTATTGTTTTGACAAGCGGCTTGGGTTTTGCAATTTCAACCAAGTATGGTTTTGACGCTCGCATCATCCGCGGTAAAGGACAACCGTTTACGAACGTGGATCGCAAGACCATTTCGAACACGTTCAACGTACGGCTGGTGAATCGTAGTGATGTCGCACAGCACTATACGATCGAGATTAATAGTCCGGAAAATGTCCGCCTTGAGGTACTTGATGTGACTACAATTGAGCTACAGCCTAAAGAGACATCCATGGTTCCAATCAACGTTCGA
The DNA here is from genome assembly GCA_031412515.1 of Planctomycetia bacterium. Classification (GTDB taxonomy): domain Bacteria; phylum Planctomycetota; class Planctomycetia; order Pirellulales; family Pirellulaceae; genus Aureliella. Next base: position 18,490 of record JANODD010000355.1, read on the forward strand.
TTCGAGCCCAGTTTAACGCTCGGCGATGGCCATGCCGAAGCGGTCATGAAAATCATTGATGAGAGCGATCACCACCACGAAATCAAATTTACGCTTTTGGGACCCCGATAATGTCGCAATCAGTTGCAATGAACGCTGATGAGATGCAGCGAGTTGAAGTACGCGCCCGACGTGTTTGGGTCAGCGTGATTGTTGGTTTTTTGGGGCTGCAAGTATTAATCGGTGCGGCATCGATTGTCCTCGCGCTCAATGATCCGACCGTTGCGGTGATTCCGAATTACTATCAGTCGGCCTTGGATTGGGATGTCACGCATCAGGCTCGGCAGCTCACCGATCAGCTAGCTTGGCAGATTGATTACAACGTGATTCCATCGGATCAAGCCGGACAGCGCACGCTGCTCGTCTCTATTCTCGATCGCGACGGAAAACCTGTAAGTGACCGGAATGTTACCGCCAAGCTATTTCGTCACGCTCGCGGTGGAGTCGTGGACAAGTTCAAGCTGAAGGAAATCGCCGCTGGAAATTATCAAGCCGATACGAAGCTGACCGAAAAAGGTCTGTGGCAGGTCGAGTTGGTCATTGAAGGTGATCATGGCATCGCCAGTCTGTCACGTGAGCTTGAAGTTAAGTAACGGAAACGAGTGCCTGCAATGTGGATTCTGATCGGAGCCGTAGTGACCGCAAGTGTACTTGGGAGCATGCATTGTGTCGGCATGTGCGGTCCACTTGCGCTGTGGGCAAGTGGCGCCGGTGACAGCAACTCACGATTGGTATTCAATTCGACTCTGTATCACCTGGGTCGTATGCTAACCTATGGACTGGTTGGATTGTTGGCAGGAATAGCGGGTCAACTGACCGATTTTGGAGGCGAGGTGTTGGGCGTTCAATTGGCGGCGGCCCGAATCGTAGGCACAGTCATGGTGGTGATGGGCGTAGTTCAAGTGATCAAGTGGTGGACATTGCAACGCGGTTCCAAAAGTTGGTTTGCACAGAAGCCAAATATCACTGCAAAACAATCGTTCATTTCAAAATGGCTAGTAAGTTTACGGCCGCAAGTTTTTTCGTTGAGTCCACCTGCTCGGGCATTGGCGACAGGTTTGCTGACTGCGTTGTTGCCGTGTGGTTGGTTGTATTTGTTTGCCTTGTTCGCAGCAGGCACTGGCAGTTGGATGAATGGCGCCGTGGTCATGCTCGCGTTTTGGTTGGGAAGTGTACCGGCGCTGGTGGCTGTCGTGATGAGTACCAAGTTGTTGGCTGGCCGGCTGCGTCAATTTGTGCCGGTTGGCGTTGCCATGATGATGATTGTCGCCGGTGGTTTTACAATGGCCGGTCGAGGATTTGCGAACTTGCATTCACTAGCTGAGATTCAGGTACCGAAACAGCACATGGCCGAGGGTGCGACATTGGTGAATCAAAAATCTGAAATACTTTCGAAATCACTTGATGAACTAGTTAAGACACCGTTGCCATGCTGCCAGTCAAAAGGTGATTGAACATCGTCGCGCATTTTGAACGTGGTCCAACGGCACAGTCCGTGTGCTGAGTGAGCCGACGGCGCTAGCCGCGGGTAAACGAAGTAAACGACGTAACGAAAATTGTGACTGACTAATGCCGAGCGATGCGCCGCTAAAACGTTAGCATTGGAAAGACTTTTGATCGATGATAGTTCACCACTTCGAAACCCGCAGCTAGCGCTGACGGCTCACAAGACACGCGGCTGGCGCCGTCGGCTCACTAGAATCCCACAGTGCCATCAGTTCTCAGTTCGTTGAATCCAACGTTATAAGATCACATGAAACTCCTTGAACAAACGAATACTTCTGAGACGGCATCCATGTGCCCGCTTCATCGAGAGCAGGTGATCTCGCGACCGTGTGTTCACTGTGGTCAGTCGACTGAATCCTTAGCCAGCGAGGATGCGCAAAGAATCTTCTGTTGTTCCGGTTGCCGAAGTGCATATGAACTCATTCATGGATGGGGTTTGGATGAGTTCTATGCATTACGTGAACAATTGCGACCGGCTTCAGCATCGGCAGTTGTAGCTGGCCCAGATCGTTACGTTCAATTTGATGAGCCGGCCTTTCTCGGTAAATCGGCTCCGCGAGTGCAAGCCGACGGGACTTGTTCGGTCGAGTTGGCTGTGTCGGGCTTGCACTGCGCAGCCTGTGCTTGGCTGATCGAGAACGTGTCAACGTCGACGCCCGGGTGGTTGTCAGCTCGAGTGCGCATGAGCGACCATTCAATTGGCTTGGTGTTTGACCCACAGCGAACAAAGTTGAGCACCATTGCTCAGTTGATGGGGCGCATGGGATATCAACTATCACTGCTCGATCGTTCCCGCGACCAGCGTATTCAGCAAGAAAGCAAACGTTTACTGGTGCAGATCGCGATCGCAGGATTTTTAGCGACAAATTCAATGTGGATTGCAGTGGCGTTGTACGCGGGTGAATTTACTGGAGTCGTTTTCGAGTATCGCTATTTCTTAGGTTTAATAGGAACGGCGTTAGGCGCACTGGCTGTCGCTGGACCAGGTCGGACTTTTTTTGTAGGTGCTTTAGCTTCGATAAAAACGCGCACACCGCACATGGATCTGCCGATTGCGATCGGACTGTTTGTGGGGACAGCGGTTGGAATCATCAACGCAATCCGCGGATCGGGGCACATCTTTTTTGATTCGCTTGCCGCGTTGGTGTTTTTGCTGCTGATCGGACGGTGGATACAATTTCGTCAGCAACAACGGGCGGCTCGCGCGGTGGATTTGATGTTGCGAATTACGCCTCGCCATGCAACGCGAATCGCTGAGGATGGACGGACTGAATTAGTGTTGGCAGAAAATTTGCAACATGGTCACCGCATTCGGATTGCGCCAGGTGAGTGCGTAGCCGTTGATGGTGTGATCGTCGACGGCGC
>JANODD010000356.1:0-4216 GCA_031412515.1 Planctomycetia bacterium
GACTTTATCACACGCGTTTCGGCTGCTAAGAAATAACTTCTCTAGTGGATCGTCCAACTTTAATTTTGGGGTCGTAGATGTGAGCCGTCGGCGCTAGCCGCGGGTGAACGAACTACTTGACTCGACGGAACTTACTAACAATCTAAGACCAACGATTTGCGGACGACAGATTAACGTTGGACAAACTTTTCATCTTGCACGACAACCACTTCGTTCACCCGCGGCTAGTCTAGCGCCGTCGGCTCACTCACGTTGATCCCAAAATTAAAGTTGGAGGAAGCACTAGTGTACAATCCGCGAGTATTTGGAACGGGAGAAAGGGGCTCTGCCGAGCGAGTCTACACAGCTAGTTCGACTCAGGCTGTACTTGTTGACATCCATCACTTGAATGACAAACTCACGGGCACAAGTTCGCGTTCACAAGTAGAGTGAAGTCTGCTGTTTACGCCATGACGAGCTCGGCAGAGCCTCGTTCTCCCGTTAGTAGCTTGGGACCATATGTCTCGAACGTTCTTTGAATTCGACTTAAGACTGGAAGGACGGGACAAATGGTCCCATCCTACATTGGACGAACCTCTCTCAAGGGCGTTCTTTCCATCTTTGCGCGGCTGCTTTTCGAGAATTCCCGTGACATCTGTTAAGCCGTTGACGGATATATTCCTGAGCCGTTGTGGAATCGGGATTTGGTAGTTGATTTTTACCCGCCGAGCAAGGTACCATAAACGGTTGGTTTGCCTCCCATTCGTTAAGCCGCAAGGTTGCCGATTCCCGCCTCAAAGACCTCTCAATCCACTCGACTTGCGACTGCGTGCAAGCGGGATTGAGTCTCACGGATAGATATCTATGCGTTTTCATTGTTTTGCAGTCACCGTTGTTCTGATCGGTGCTTCCGTTCACTGCCAATCAACTATCGCCGACGATTCCGCAGTCGAAGCTCGCAAAGTTAGCTATGCGAAAGAGATCGAACCGCTCTTTCGAGCAAACTGCCAAGGGTGCCATCAGCCTGCCATTCCGCACGGCGAGTTCGTGATGACGGACTTTGCAAAATTGTTTGCCGGCGGCGAAACGGGCGATATAGCTATCGTGCCAGGTAAACCCGAAGCGAGCCATCTACTAAAACAGATCGAAAAGGTTAACGGAAAAGCGGCGATGCCGAAAAAGGCAGAACCACTCAGCGATGCAGATATCGAACTCGTAAAGCGTTGGATCGCTGAAGGGGCCGTCGATGACCGCCCTGCCAGCGCGGCCACGCAATATACAACTGACAACCCACCCACTTACAAACGCTTACCGGTTGTCACCGCCGTTGCTTTCTCACCCGACGGAAAGTGGTTGGCGACTAGCGGCTTTCATGAAGTGTTTTTGATCGACACGCAAACTTGGAAGCTGGCCAAGCGATTGGTGGGATTGAGCGAACGGATCGAGTCGCTGAACTTTTCACCTGATTCGACGCGACTTGCGGTTAGTGGCGGTTCGCCAGGTCGAATGGGCGAAGTGCAAGTTTGGGACGTCGCTCAAGGTAATTTAATGCTGAGCCGTCAAGTCACTTTTGACGATATCTATGGCGGAGTGTTTTCGCCTGACGGAAAACTGATTGCTTTTGGTTGTGCTGATAAAACGGTCCGCGCGATTGACTCGACGACTGGCGAACAGAAACTACATCAAGGGGCTCACGAAGATTGGATTCGTGCGTGTGTCTTCAACCCTAGCGGCACGCACCTTCTGTCGGGTGGTCGCGACATGACGGTTAAACTGACCGAAGTGGCAACCGAGCGATTTATTGATAACGTGACTTCTATCACCCCCGGTGCACTTCGCGGCGGTATCAATGCATTAGCGATTCATCCTGCTCGCGATGAATTTGTCGTAGGTGGATCGGATGGTACTCCAAAGATCTATCGCATTTTCCGCGAGACCGCTCGGGTTATCGGCGACGATGCAAACCTGATTCGTAAGTTCCCAACTATGACAGGCCGCATCTTCTCCGTATCAATCAATAAAGATGGTTCACGCTTTGCTGTAGCCAGCACTTTGGATGGAACGAGTATGGTTCGCGTCTATCCGTACGAGATTGATGGTCCCGTGCCCGATGATGTGAAGGCAGCCACTGCCAAGGCTGTCGGTCAACGAACAGATCCCGAGAAGAAACTGGTTCAGGAGTACAATAGTAAAACCGCTGAAGCGACAGTTGCCATCGATCTACCCGCAGTCAGCCTATACGCAGTTGCTTTCCAACCAACCACCAACATGATCGCTCTCGCGGGAAGTGACGGGTTGGTGCGCTTGCTGAACCAAGAAACAAAAGCGATTGAAGCGACTTTTTCACCTATCGAAATCGCCACCACTGTCAGCGAAGTGCAAAGTGATGTAACCGCTCTCAAGTCCGCCCATGGTATGGCCGCTCCCTCTGCCGCGATTCCAGATCCAGCCAAAGAGAAGGAGTTATTGCCTGCCGATAAGCTACTTGAAATCGAAGTCATGCCGGCTCAAATTAAGTTGGCTAACGAGCGCGATTATGCGCAGCTGGTCGTCACGGCCGTTTATGCCAGCGGCCAGCGCTGCGACGTAACACGATTGGCTCAATTCAAAACAACTGCGGCGACAAGTGTCTCTTCACTCGGTCTGCTGCGACCTAAGACAGCGAGTGCATCAGCAGTCGATGTTTCCTTCGCAGGGCAACAAAAGACAGTGGCTGTCGAAGCCGCTTTCCCTGAACACACAACGATTGACTTTGTTCGCGATGTAAATCCGATTATCTCGCGTCTGGGATGTAATGCCGGGACTTGCCATGGGGCTCAAAAAGGGAAGAACGGATTCAAGCTGTCGCTGCGTGGTTACGATCCTCTCGAAGACATTCGTGCTCTCAGCGATGATTTGTGTCAGCGACGATTGAACACAGCCGCCGCTGATGCAAGCCTGATGTTGCTGAAACCGGTTGGCACAGTACCGCATGAAGGCGGTGTGCTGATGACGACGGACAGCGTGCATTACAACACTCTTCGTCAGTGGATCGCTGAAGGCGCAAAAGTCAATCTTGAATCGAAAAAAGTGGCTCGTATTGAGCTGTTACCTAGCAAGCCCGTCGTCGAATTGGAGAATGCCTGGCAGCAATTCCGAGTGGTTGCCCATTATGGTGACGGTTCGAGCCGTGATGTCACCCAAGAAGCCTTTGTCGAAAGTGGCAATGCTGAAGTCTGCAAGAGTTTCGCTGGCGGTCTAGCACAAGCCATTCGTCGAGGCGAAGCGCCAGTGCTGGCTCGCTACGAAGGTGCCTATGCAGCAGCAACTCTGACCGTGATGGGGAATCGCGATGGATTCGCATGGAGCGAACCGGAGAGCTTTAGCACGATCGATCAACTGGTTGCTAACAAATGGCAACGCATGAAGATTCAACCTTCCGAACCTTGCAACGACGCGGAGTTTCTTCGTCGAGTGCGATTGGATTTGACAGGTTTGCCACCGACTATCGTTGAACTGAAGGAATTCCTGGCCGATAGCCGTCCTTCGAAACTCAAGCGACGAGAAAAGATCGATGCTTTGATCGGCAATCCCGATTATGTCGATCACTGGACCAACAAATGGGCCGATTTGCTGCAAGTGAATTCGAAGTTCATTGGTGCTGACGGTGCCAAGGCCTTCCGCGAATGGATTCGAGCCGCGATTGCCGAGAATCGACCCTACGACAAATTTGCTCGTGACATTCTGACGGCCAGCGGTTCTAACAAAGACAATCCGGCCGCATCGTACTACAAGATCCTGCGCGATCCGGATTTGATCATGGAAAATACAACGCACTTGTTCTTAGCCGTGCGTTTCAATTGCAACAAATGCCATGACCATCCGTTTGAACGATGGACGCAGGATCAGTATTACGAGTTGGCTGCATTTTTCGCACAGACGGGATTGAAAAAGGATCCAGCGGGAGGCAACGCAACGATCGGTGGTTCAGCCGTCGATCAAGCTCATCCGTTGTATGAAGAAGTCTACGATAAACCCGACGGCGAAATGACTCACGTTCGCACGAACAAACAAGTTGCACCCAAGTTCCCGTTCGAATGCGAAAACAATGGTGACACAGCCAAGACGCGACGAGAGAAACTGGCGGCTTGGATCACGTCACCGAACAACAACTATTTTGCTCGCAGTTATGTCAATCGGCTCTGGGGTTATCTGACCGGTGCTGGCTTAATGGCTCCACTGGATGACATTCGAGCTG
>JANODD010000357.1:0-48856 GCA_031412515.1 Planctomycetia bacterium
TGGCCGACTTGCTGGTCAGCTTTCATAAGCGGTGCGCCGGCTTCAATCGTTGCAGACGTTTCGATTCGGATAAGGCAGAGTTTCTTTTGCAATTGTCCAATCGCGTCCAATCGCGCAATGGTCTCTTGGCCAAGGTAACAACCCTTGGTGAAACTGATCGCTGACGCATCACGATCGAGCTCTTGCGGAATGGATTTTTCTAATATTTCACGACCTGAGAGAGGCCAAAACCGAGCGATGCGCAGCTGTTCAAACTCTTTGGGTGATCCGAGCAAAAGACCAGTCGACGCAGTTGTATTCACGAAGGCCTGAGTATCCGACGCTTCAGTCACAACTAAGACGTCATTAGCATTGAGGAGATTGACAGAAACGGTCATCACATGAAGCGAGGCTAGTTGAGCGTTAAGAACCATTGCATTTTTCGGTGCCAGCGCGGGCGATGAAAAACGAGTCGCCAATTGGTCGGCTTCTGCCTCGTTCAACAGGAAAACGGATTTTGAAGAACTCAGGTCGGCGATCTTCGCATCCTCCCGAATGATGTAGCGATCAATGTGTGAGCAAAGTGCGGCAGGGTTACCAAACTGGCCAACGAGTTGAATTTGGCCGGACAGTTTAAGCACAAAGCCATGCTCGACGCACCAGCCACGCACATTGGTTATGAACGCTTCGCAGCACGTGCCGACGCCAAGCTTTTTCACATCATTCGTGCAAAGATTGTTGACCACTTTCTCAGCATCAACGCCGAGGATTTGAATCACGTGTGAATTAGGTAACTCGAACATTTTCATCTTGCTAACAAAGGGTAGCTGGTTTCGTAAGAAACTGGAGGATCCAAAATTACGATCAGGGGCGGAAGTATTTGAAGTCGCTTTTTTAATCAACCCGTTGTACAAATCTGAACTATGCGCGGGCAAGCCAGCTACACACAAAAACAAAATTCACAACATCGGTACTAACGCATTGTGGTTTTTGAGAGACATAGGAGTCCAACTCAAAATTCCTTGCGCGCAACATACACGCAACCGATCAATAACATCACTCCGACAAACGCGAGGTTGGTGAAAATGGGTCTCCAAACATCGATCTCCGCTTGAGCTTGTTTCATGTCGTTGGTAACCAGACTCATGCTCTGCGTTTCGTTGCCGGAAAGCAAATAATTCATCGCGTTGTCTAGTGCACTCGGCTTGGGGTTCACTTGATAGAGCGGATTAACTCCCCAGTTGTAGACCATTTCCAAAGTTGACATCTTGGGCTTAAATTCTTGGCGAACGGAATTGGTTGAAAGGTCAAAATCGACTACACGATTAGGTTTCAAACCTAGTAGAACTTGCGTCTGCGATTCCCAGGTCATCGTTGTGAGTTTTCCTGCAAACGGACTTGGAATGGTCGACAGCGTTCCACTTTCACAGTCCACTTTAAACCAATTGCCAGTGTGTGTAATGATCGCCGCTTGGTTGATGCCGGGAATCCAGACTAGCTGTCGAGTGTTGTTCTTGTCGGGCAGAGCAACTTCTGCATGCACAGGCTCTAACTGCGAGTCGAAAACGATGAGAGGCAACGAATCTCGTGCAACGATGCAGTAGTTGTTGTTAGCAATTACGAGAGCCGGTTCGGTCCCTTCGCCTTCAATCTTAGTGCTCGCTGTGACTTCGAACCGACTCTTGGCGTATTGAAGAATGTCGACGTTCCCAGAGTTGTAAATAATCAGGCCCTTGCCGTCGGCTGTGGCAGACGCTGAGGAATTGTCGCTCATCACAAAGTCCTTCGGTGCAACATTTTCAAAAGCTTCCGTTCCAGGGATTAACTTGCGAAGCATTCCTAAGACTGAACTACTGCCCCCTTTGCTTACATCTTTATCCCAATTAAGTCGAAAGATACCACCGCGATTGACCGTAATCAAATCACCGCTAACCTGCGCCATCTCAATTAACTGCTGCGGAATCTCAGGACCAGTTTCACCCATCCAGTAAGAAGTTGATCGAGCTTCAGAAAGCGACTTAGGATCGCGACTTGTCTCTTTCTGTTCTTCCCCATCATCCGTTGTAGCATCCTTCTCAGCAGATTTTATATCGGCGGCTGCTATAGACACCGCAGAGGCCTCCGCGGGCTTTTCCCGTTCGTCTTGTTTTGATTCGCTTGAAGCGTTCTGAGTTGGTTCTTCACCGAGCCGAATGATCGAGATTTTTCGCGAACGGGCCGAGAGGCCAGCGAACGGACCATTTCGGAAGAACGTTTTCACCACAATCTGCTTGCGTTTCGGATCATAGAGCGGCCCGAAGGTACGAGCCTGCCCGCCAAAATCGTTATCGATTGCAGGCTGCCAGACGGTGAATTTTTCATTCCACAAACTGAAGTCGCCGCGCTGATTGACCACCATCAGCTTGCCATCGATCTTGTCGACGCGACTAATCTGTGGCAGCAGCTCGACGTGCTGTTGCATACCATCGTGAATGGCACCAATTGCAAAGCAGAACAACCAAAAGATGATGCATGACACAACGCATACGATCGAGTTGCCCCACACCAGGCCCACAAGTGCCGATACCGAATAGAAGATGATGAACACAAACAACAGAAGCGGAATGCAATACAGCAATCCTTCATTCCAAATGTTGAATCGAATTCCGGCGATCAAGTACAGCCCGATAAGTACGAACGTAATGTTGAATAAAACAAAGATGCAACCGCCAAGCAGCTTGAACATGTACAGCCAGATCCGCGATATGGGTTTGCTTAACAGTAGGTGCAGCGATCCGGATCGAAAAGTCTCTGGCACAATGGGGCTCGTCACAATCAAAGCGACGAAGACTGCGACAACTCCCAAGCCCAGCTTGATCAAAAAGCCCAACAGCAGTGGCTCAACGAACTGCTTGATTTGCTTGCGACTGATGTTGATCGGCTCGCCCAGTTTGAAACCGGCGTAACCGATCCAGAGTTGTTCGCTGCGCGGTCGGGTGAGCTCCAGTGGAAATGCAAGTTGCAGCAGTTCGCGATTTAATTCTTCGCGCTCAAATTCGCTCAGCTTATCCACTCCCTGTTCGATGAGTGGTTTGAGTTTGGGGCGTTTCTCTGCCGAAGGGAAAGACTCGGCTGAGTACAAATCCTTCGCGTCGATCACAGCATTCAACTCTTTGGCCATATCAGCCGAGCGAACGCGGCGTCCCCGATTTTCACCACCATTCTCTGCAACTGGTTTCAATTTCTCCAAAAAAACTGGGCTCAACTTCGATGCAACAGCTTGAACGGACTCATTGCCTTTCCCTTTTGCACCATCCACCAATTTTTCTTTGATCTTGTCAAAGTTATCGATGTCATAGCTGGACAATTTAAAACTGCGTTGCGTGACATAACCAAAGGGAGCCAAGCCAGCAAGCACGAGAGCCCAACCGATTAGCAGCACCCACAAAACTCGGTTGCCGACCGCTTCCCAAAATGAATCGATCAATATCGCTAGATAAGGTTTCATCGCTAATTTTCTACTTGAACGGCGAACGGGTTTTCGTGATCTGCTTGAGTCGATTTCTGTACAGCCGACAGGAAGACTTCTTCAAGAGTGAGTTTGGTTCGATCAAGCCGCAGAAGGCTGATGTTAAGTGAACGGATGCGATCGACCAGTTGATCGACGTCGGCTTGGGTATGTGCAGCGCTCGTCAATTGCCAATGATCATCGGGAAGCGGAAGGATGTCGACGCCACCCCGTTGCTTGAGCTGCTCGATCTTCTCGGGCCCAGCGGCTAGTTCAATGCGGACTTTGGTATCCAGCGCGCCGCCGAACTGCTGCGTCAACTCACGGGGTGTTCCGATCCCTTGGAGCGCACCGCCTGCAAGGATGGCAACTCGATCGCAGACCAATTCCACTTCTTGCAGAATATGGCTATTGAGAAAGACCGTCTTGCCCTGGTCACGCAGTTCGTTGATCAACTTGCGAATCTGCGATCGGCCCACTGGGTCGAGTCCATCGGTCGGTTCGTCGAGGATTAATAGCTCCGGATCATGCAACATCGCTTGGGCCAATCCAAGTCGCTGGCGCATCCCTTTGCTGTACTTGCGGACAAGTTCTTTTTCGCGGCCAGCTAGTCCAACCATTTCGAGCAATTGAGAAGACTTTTGCTTGATGACGCTCTCGGGGACGGAGCTTAGGCGACCAAAGAACTCCATTGCCCGTTTGGCGGTTTGATGCGACGGGAAACTTAGGTTTTCGGGCAAGTAACCGATTCGTCGCCGAGCGCTTTTTGTACCAGCCGGTTCACCTAGTAAAAAGGCTTGACCACCGGTCGACTTTACGATGCCAAGCAAGATCTTGATCAGCGTGGTTTTGCCTGCGCCGTTTGGTCCGAGCAATCCAAAGACTTCGCCCCGTCGAACGGCCAAGTCTATTCCTTTAAGTGCATTGAATCGTCGCGGTACGATCCAACCATCTCGATATTGTTTTTGAAGTTTTTGGACATCGATTGCGAGTGAGTCGATCATGCGGAAAAGTAGTTCGTCGAAGGCTGTTTTAAATCGTGGCTGATGCTGCTAGCATCTGCCCGACGCAGGCAGCGTCTGCCACGACTCTATTCACTTATGCGTTACCACGTAAAGCATACACGAAACACGCTTGATCAGGTAACGGGACCACTCGTTGCGATGAAGTCGGGAATTTCGGAACGAACTTCTTAATACGCCGGGCTTGGAAGCTGGCATGGCGAAAAGTCGGTAGCGGGATGCGTCAAGCATTTCGTGCATCCAACTTTGGCCCGCAATATCAACTCCCGAAAGCCTTGACGGCTTCCGCTACTGCGTTTGTTCACGACTTTCCGACAGCCCACTTGGAAGCCCACGCTACGGCGGTGCTCAGCTGGTGAACTTGCGCAATAGATACTCACCTAGGGCGGGCGATACGGCGCTCGCGATCAGCAGCAGACTTACTTTGCGCGGCAAAATAAGGGTGTTACGTCGCTTGGCAGCCGCTGCAAGAATTGCCTCGCCGAGTTTAACTGGATCCAGGCCTTTGACTTTGGCGCCTCCGCCACTTTTTAGAGCTTCGGGTGGCAAGTCGGCCGCTTGGGCTGAGTTGTTGTATCGCTGACCAGCGTCATCGCGAGCAATCGGACCTGGACTGGCCAGCATAATATGAACTCCTTCAGCGGCCAACTCAAGCCGAGCTTGTTGTGCCAGGGCCGCCAATCCATGTTTCGCAATTGCATATCCGCCCATATAACGCGGAGCGAAATGCGATGATAGCGAACCGATTAGGACGATGACTCCTCTCGTCTGCTTGAGCAATGGAGTGAATTGCTGGATCGCGTTCAAGCTGCTGCCCACATTTGTCCGCACGAGGTCAAGCATTCGATCAAGGTCAAGTTTATTGATGCTACCTCGATCGCTTTCGCCGACCGCATTGATGACGAGATCAAGTTGCCCGAAACGCTGTTGAATTTCCTCAGATAATTTAATCGCACTTTCTTCACTGGTCATATCGCCACAGATGTTAAACAACTGCGAGGCTGGGACATGCTGGGTAATTTTCGCCTGAGCCGCATCGAGTCGAGTTTGGTCGCGGGCGACCAAAATAACGCGTGCTCCTTGTCCAGCTAAAGACGCGGCGAGCTGCAAGCCCAATCCGGCAGATGCGCCGCAGACGAGAGCTGTTTTGTCTTTCCAAATTAACGGCATTGGGATGTTATTTCGGAAAAGCGTGCGGCTTGAGGTTTGGATTTAAATGCTGTAGCGTCATCTGGGTCATGTGCGTCATGTGCGTCATGTGCGTCATGTGGACTGGTGACCAAGTGTAGCCAAGCTTTGACAAGTGTGGAACACTTCTTATTTCCCGACTTCCGAGGGTGAAGGTTATCTCGTGTCTTCCGCGTCTGAAGGCTATTTCGTGTCTTCTGCGCCTTAAGATTAATTCGCGTCATGGGGCCTGCAAGGCCAAAACATACCAGCCCAGGGCAGAGCGTTTAGCGCCGCCCTGGGTAAACTCGCAATATGGAATCAACGCCCTGAAGGGGAAAAACAAGCGCCGATTGAACGCCGATTTCAAGCGAACTATCCAAACGCCGCACATCTTTGATTGAGTTCAATCGACATTGCGGTCGCCCGTACTGCTAAGCGAGGTGGTCTTGCCCTTACAGGGCGTTGCATCCTCCTCGTGCCTTTTCCCAGGGCGGCGCTAAACGCTCTGCCCTGGGCTATGTTGTTGTGGCCCTCCAGGCCAGAAAACTGTGCGCATGAATCATGGTCCATGAATCATGCCCCATTAGTCATAGTGGACGTGACGTTAACTTGGAGCAACTTTGCGTTCACTGCATCCAATGCTGTTAAGTCATAAGTCTCAGTTGGCTACCGGTTGAACGATTTGACGCAAAAGTCATTTCCATTACTGGGTCGCAATAGAATCAAGAAGTCAGCAGTCTGCAAAGATCTGTTGGCTGGCAGCGCCATAAACAGTTGATGACAACTGTTTTACAATAGCTCCGCAAACGATACACTTGTCCGAATCGTCCAGCCTCCCGCCCTAAAAGAAAGTACAGCCGACTATGTCCCAGGTTCGTCCGAATCTCAATGAAGCACGTTCCAAAATCGTGGCAACAGTTGGCCCAGCTTGTCAGGACGAGGCCACGATGACGGAACTGGTGAATCATGGCGTGGATGTCTTTCGCATCAACACCGCCCACGGCAAAATCCCTGACTTTGAACGTGTTTTGGAAACAATCCGGCGAGTTCGAATGACTACCGGTTTTCCGGTCGCGGTGTTGCTCGATCTGGCTGGCCCTAAGATTCGGCTTGGGAAACTCCAGCACGATCCGCTCGAAGTGGAAGTGGGCAGCGAGCTAACCATCGTCCGCGGTGAAGTATCCACTGAGCCTCGTCAGCTGTGCAGCAATTATGCTCCGCTGATCGACGAGATCGCGGTTGGCAACAACATCATGCTCGCCGATGGAACGATTGCATTGCAAGTTACATCGCGAACCAAAGATGTTGTTACATGCAAAGTTCTAACCACCGGGACGATCCGAAGTCGACAAGGCATTAACTTGCCGGGGGTCTCGCTGAGCGTCTCGGCGATGCGACCGGAAGATATAGAAAACGCGATGTGGGCCGCACGCAATGAGATCGATTTTGTCAGTTTAAGTTTTGTGCGAACGGCGCAAGATGTCTTGTCGCTCAAGAATATGCTGGCCAGTCTCGACTCCAATGCATTCGTGATTGCCAAGATCGAAAAGCGGGAGGCCCTGGAACAATTAGAAGCGATTGTAGAAGCGGCTGATGGCATCATGGTTGCCCGCGGAGACCTTGGTGTCGAGATTGATGTTGCCGAGACACCGGTGGCTCAAAAGAGAATCATTCAAGTCTGTCGCGAGAAGATGAAACCGGTGATTGTTGCGACGCAGATGCTGGAAAGCATGCACACCAATCGCCGTCCAACACGGGCCGAAGCCAGCGATGTTGCCAACGCGATTCTAGACGGCGCGGATGCCTGTATGCTCAGCGGCGAGACAGCGATTGGCCAGTATCCAGTGCAGGCTGTTGAAACCATGAATCGAATCATGCTCTTCACTGAAGAGTTGTACAAGAATCAGGCCAATAACGGCCGCGCGAAGATTTTTGATCGCGTGCATCCGATCACCGCTGCGGTGACCTATAGCGCTGCAAGCATCGCGGAGTCCATCAGCGCAAAACTGGTCGTCGTGGCCAGTCGCTCCGGCGGAACGGCTTGGGTGAAATCGAAGCAACGCAATTATATTCCGACACTTGGCGTCAGCGATTCACCGAGTACACTTCGGCGAATGTGCTTGTTCTGGGGTATCTTGCCTTATCAGGTCGAAACGCTTGACAATCCTCAGGACTTGTTTGAAAACGTCACCAAGTGGGGGCGCGATCGCGGTATCTTGGAAGTTGGCGACCGCGTCGTTTATGTTACCGGCACCGGCGTACTAGATAACACTCATAATTTGCTGGTTGTGCATGAAGTCCCGGCAGATTAGGTTTTCGGTACTAGTGCTTTGACACAATTTAACTTTGTGGTTAGCCAAAATGACGTCAGGCTGTGACTATCAGAAGATATCACCGCAGCTAAGGTTTTGGTTAGAATTGAACATCCTACCAGAAATCATCCCGCACTCTCGCGCTACTATCCTGCCATGATTAACAAATCTAATTCAACACTTGTATTATTATCAATCACTCTGCTCTCTAGCGCAGCCAACGCGCAGCTCAAATCGGTCGATGGACTATCGAAAACAGTTCAGCCTTTGATGAAAGAGTTCTGTGTTCGTTGTCACAATGCAGAGACTACCAAGTCGGGCGTGCGTTTAGATCAACTGGCTGCGGACTTTCCCGATAACCAATTGTTCCTTTGGAAAGACGTGCTCGCGCAAATATCTGATGAAGCAATGCCGCCGGAGGAAGAGAAGCAACCAACTGCGGAGCAACGTGAGCTTTGGGTACGCGCTATCCAAGACGCAATGAATGCTGCTCGAACTCGCAATAATCAAAAGAATGGCTCTGTGCGAAGGTTGACTGTTTCTCAGTATCGCAACACGCTCAAACACTTGTTGGGTATTGACGAAGATCTTACAGATATATTGCCGCCGGATGGGATCTCTAAGGAAGGATTTGCGAACAACGGTCAAGTGCTCGGGTTGTCGCCGCTGCAAATGGAATACTACTTTGAGATCGCGGAGCAGGCGCTCCGTTTGAGTATTGTCGATGAACGATCGAAGCCAACCATCCAGAATTTCCGTGTGGATCTCGGTAAACAGCTAAATGCGGCTCCTTGCAAAGACAACTTGATTCTGGGTGCCAATAGTCTCCTGCTGGATAATCAAGACTTTGAAGTTCACGAGCTTGCCCCGGTGAAGCCCTTTACGTATGTACCGTTCAGGATGCAGCGTTCATTCGATTTCATTGAGGGTTACGAAGGGAACGGGACGGTTCGCGGCTGGCGTAAATTCGAGAGCATCTACCACGCAGTCTTCGCATGCATGCGTGGATCGGAGGGGTATCCAAAAGGAAAGCCCTATGAGGTGGTGAAGGCGGGATTGCTTTTAAGACCGGCCATACCGAGCGCCGAGATCTTTGGCCAGTCAAGCACCTATGGGCCGCATGCGAACTTCAAGATTTCGTTGCGTGAGTTGCCGGACCATGGGAACTTTCGCGTGACGGTCACCGCCTCCCGATTTGAAGATGCGTTGTTATTAGACGAAGCGGCGGTTAGCGGGATCGATGCAGCTGATCTAACGCATGCTGCCGATCTTTCAGAGTCGGAAGCAATGGAAATTGAATTTGCCGAATCTGGTGTCTACCGAGTTGTATTGGTTTATCTGCCTAATGATGAGAAAAAAGCGAAGAGGGAAATACAAAAAGGCGTGTTCGCGGAAGTGCAAATAGGTGATCGTATTTTTGTTAACCAACTTTCGTTTCGAAGCGAGTCCGAAGGTGTTTTGCTTCGCAAGGCATTTATGTTGATTCGACTACCACAAGGAAAGTTAAAAGTTACAGCGAACACCAGCGACGGAATTCAGCTTCAGAAGGTTGAGTTCAAGTTGTGTGACGAGGCGAGTGACGCCGCGAAGCATTTTGTTGCGTTTGAAAATCGATCGCCCCAATTGGGAGTCAGCGTTGGCTTGCGGCGAGATTGCGGTAGCACGCTGAAGCCCGTAGGTGTTCCGGTTCCTGTCTCCACAAATGAGTTTCGACCCTTTGTTTTTGAAGGGGCGATCGGGGATTTCCCGAGTCCATTTGTAGAAAAGGACAATGTCAATTACTTGGCGGGTATTCGCGAAATCGGTGTCCGCAGTGAATTCACCGATGGTCGCGACATGCCGCGGCTATTAATTAAGTCGGTTGAGTTTGAAGGCCCGATTTATTCGAGTTGGCCTCCCGAATCCCATCGCAAAATCTTCATCGAGTCACCCAACAAGAACGATCCTAACATTTACGCAGGTGAAGTCATTCGACGATTTATGACCCGTGCCTATCGTCGTCCAGTTTTGGAATCCGAAGTCGGGCTTGTGCGACGAGTCTGGGAAAACTCTTTCAAAGAACAAGGTGATTTTGCGAGTAGCGTTCAGGATGCTCTTTTAGTTGTCCTGACCTCGCCGCAGTTTTTGTTTGTTGTTGAAAACAGTGCCAGTCCGGCGGCAGAAGATTTGGATGATTTTGAATTAGCTTCGAAGCTGTCGTATTTCTTGTGGGACGCTCCTCCGGACGAACGGTTATTGCAGCTCGCTTCCAACGGTGCGCTGCACGAGCGACTGGACGCTGAAGTTGACCGCATGCTCGCCGATCCGCAATTCGAACAGTTCTTGCGATTGTTTGCTTCTCAGTGGTTGAGCCTCGATAAGTTTGACGTCGTTGAAATCGATCAGAAACGGTATCCGCAACTGACACGCGACACACGAACACAATTGCGTGAAGAACCGATTCGATTTGTTAAGTACTTGATCGACAACAATCTACCGCTTAGTCATCTTGTGCGATCGAAGTTCATTTTAGCGAATGACACTGTAGCGGCTTATTATGGATTAGCGGATCGAGCTGAGAATGGGTTTCGATTTACGGCAATCGAACATGGCGATCCGAACCTTGGTGGGCTGCTTTCGCAAGCGAGCATTTTGGCCGGATTATCGGATGGGCGCGAGTCTAACCCAGTCAAACGCGGTGCTTGGTTTGCAAGGAAAATGATTGCCGATCCACCGGACGATCCGCCGCCCAATGTGCCGGAGTTGAAAGAGGCTGTGGGGGTGGAATTAACCTTGCGCGAGCGTCTGGAAATGCATCGAAATCAAGAAGGTTGTGCTAAGTGCCATTCTGGAATCGATCCGTGGGGAGTGCCGTTTGAGTCGTTTGATGCCGCCGGGCGATTCAAAGCGACTCCCGTTGATGGGCGCTCAAAGCTGCCCGATGGGACGGAGATTCAAGACTTGAATTCGCTAAAGGATTATCTTGCCACCGACAAGCTTGATCGTGTTGCATTCAGCTTTATGAAGCATTTGGCAAGTTACGCGACCGGTCGAACGCTAAGTTACAATGAGGTTGCATTTTTGGAAGAAGAGGCCATAAAATTAAAGCCGACACAGTACTTAGCCGGCGATTTGGTGCGTTTCATAATCAAGAGTGATCTCTTTTTGAAAAAGTGAAGTCGCGAATGGCAGACTCTCGTTGCAGACGCTGCCAGCGTTTGCTTGTGACGCTGCCAGCGTCTGCCACGGCAAGCACAATAGTATCTAGATAAAGGGAGCAACAGCATGAACCATGTTCATTTTGACCGTCGCATGGTGTTAAAGGGTTTGGCCGGAGTGTGCTTGCCGCTGCCTGCTTTGGAAATTATGGGGCGAGAAGCGGTTGAGAGCCACCCCAAACGGTTTTGTGCGATCTATACCGCCAACGGCATGTGTTTGCCAAATCCAGCCAATAAGATTGATGATTGGAGTTGGTTTCCGGCGGTCAAAGGTCGCGACTTTAAATTCAACAAATCAACTGCTCCGCTAAGTCCGTTTCGCGAGCAGGTGAGTTTCATGGGTGGGCTTCATCACCCTAGCGGGACAAAAGCGGATCCTCACGTTTGCTCCGACATGTGGTTGACGGGTGCTCCCTTGCACAATCCCAAACCGGGAACGTACAACTCAGTGTCGCTCGACCAAGTCATCGCACAGCATACGAAGAAAGATTGTCGTCAGCCCTCTCTGGTTTTATCGATTGATGCAGGTGTTGGATTTTTGTCACGGACGGGAACGATCTCTTACAACTTGGAGGGTAAACCTATACCGGCCGAGAACAGTCCCCGACGAGTGTTTGAACGCTTGTTTCGTAACAATCAAGCTTCATTAGCGGAACAACGAGATCAATTGAAGCGGCGGATACGTCTGGTAGATGCCGTATTAGAGAATTCGAAAACACTGGACGTGCAGCTGGGCAAATCCGATCGTGAAAAGATGGACCAGTACCTGACTTCGCTAGGTGAAATCGAATCGCGTTGGATGGTGTCAGAGCGGTGGATCGATGTTCCGCTGAAGAAGCAAGACTATTCAATGTTGAAGTTGGATGCAACGACGGAGGGTGAACCGGCTGAATACTATCGGAACATGTTTGATTTGATCGCGCTGGCTTTTGATGCGGATATTACACGTTCCGTTGCTTTTATGCTTAATCGCGAAGACGGTATGGGGATCAGCGACACCTTCCCGATTAAGTTGGGTTTGGAGCGAACTCACCATAATTTGTCGCACGCGGGTGATAAAGACGGTCAGTTATTGTTCGCGAAATACGACCTGTTTCTGAGTGAACAGATTGCGTACTTCCTAAGTCGTTTGAACGAATTCACTGAACTTGCCGGGAAAGTGATCGATAATACGATCGTCTTGTACGGCAGTGGCGCAAGTACGACTCACAATCCAACCAACTTGCCAACGTTGGTGGCTGGAGGAGCCAATATGGGGTTGAAGCATGGTACCTATTGGCATCGGGACAATTCACGCTTATCCGATTTGTACTTAAGCATTCTTCAAGCGATGGATTTACCAGAAACATCCTTTGCCGATAGCGCAGGTGTTCTGAAGGATTCGATTTTTGGCTAGCGAGTTGTTCGAGTTGTTAGTGAGTGTGTCAGTTTGCAGCGATGTAGCGATTTGCACATCCGAATTTGAGCGGAGCATTCATGGACAACATGCGTTTCTACCAACAATCTGACGGTTGGTTTTCCATAAGGGTGATCATTGGCGTTAGAAACAGCTGATTAGGACGTAAGCAAGCGAGTTTTAGTGTTTAAAGCTCGCGGCACGAGTGTTGCTAATAGAGTGTGTCGAACAGTCATGCGATGTCAATCACACGACGGCTCAGATGAATAAAGTCATCAACTGCTCTGCTTTTTCGATAGATTTCGCTAGCGGGGTTTGGTTGAGGTAAATAGAATGCTTTGAGCAGGAAAGCATTTTTTCATCTGCGTTAGGATTGACGCAAGTGTAACCCAACACGCGTTAGCGGGGTTGGTTAGGTTTGACGATAGACCAGATCTGATCCATCTCATCTAAAAATCTACCGAAACTGGTTCCTCAGTCTCTTCTTTCTGTTTGTGGATCTTTGCACCTCCTCGAGGTAATTGCGTTTCTCCTCGGGACCTTTTGGGAGTTGGAAAATATGCGTTTTATGAGACCGCTTTGGGTGGTTGTCGCTGTACTTTTTGTGCCTTTGACGTCTTTCGCATTTCAGCAGCCTTTGGGCGACGATCCTTTTGGCAATGCAGCGACCGAGCCTGCACAGCCGTCAACGATTCCTCCGGTTGTTCCACAAGTTGCGCCACTGGGCGTCGAGGTTCAGCCTCCCGCAATGCTTGCCGAATCGTTTTCTAACGGCAATTTGTTGGCACGTGAAGAAGAGTTGCGTCGCGCATCGGCTCAAGCTTTAGAGCAGGATGTTCGCAATCAGTTGGCTGAAGCGAGCAAGTTGCAAAAGACCAACCCAGGTGGTGTCAAGAATGCACTCAAGGCGCGTTTAGACGACCTCGATGCAGCCGTCGATCTGGACCCAACAGTTAGAGCTCAACTGCGCGATCGACTTCGTTCGGCCATTAAGCAAGCCGCGGCTGAAGAAGGGCGTTATCTTGATCGAGTCCAGCGAGCAGAAGTGTTGAGCGCTCAAGCCGACGCGAGCCAACGTTTGCTGGCTGAAGTAAGTCGTACTGACGAGTCAGTCAAGCAGCTTGTCGAACAATTCAATTATTTGATCGCTCAACGAAGGTACTTGGAAGCCAGCAAAGATATCGCGCCTGAAGTTGGCCGACTGGTTCCAGGCAGTTCGATTGAAAATACCATTCGCGAGTCAAGTTCACTGCTCTCCAACTACGCACTTCTGCGTGACGTCTACGAACGTCGCGAGCAGGGTTTTGTCGATGCGTTTCGAGGTGTAGAGGAATCTGCGGTTCCAATCGATGAACCATCGATCATTTATCCGCCTGCTGAAGTATGGCAAGCGCTATCGGCTCGACGCAAAGAGCGTTATGGAGCGATCAATCTCGCCGGTGGTGCTGGAGGTTCAAAAGCAGAACAAAAAATCACTACCGCACTCAAGCAAGTGACTAAAGACATTGAATATCAAGGCACTCCGCTGCGTCAAGTGATGCAAGAGTTGCAAGATACCTACAACATCCCTATTCGACTAAACACAGTTGAATTAGGTGTCGTTGGAATCGACCCTGAGTCGCCCATCACAATCAGTCTACCCGCAGAGCTTAGCCTACGAAGCGTGTTGCGTCAGATTTTGGCATCGGTCGAGAACGCCGACGCTGGACTGACTTACACCATTCGCGATGAAGTGCTACTTATTACCAGCAAAGAAGATGCTGATGCGGAACCTCAAATCAAGGTCTATCAAGTCGGCGATCTCGTCGTCACACCACAGATGCTGCAATTGTCAGGCGGTGGTGGAATGGGTGGCGGCATGGGCGGTGGTATGGGTGGTGGAATGGGCGGCATGGGTGGAGGAATGGGCGGTGGTATGGGTGGCGGAATGGGCGGTGGTATGGGTGGCATGGGTGGTGGCGGAATGGGTGGCATGGGTGGCGGGGGCGGCGGCATGTTCGTTGTGCCTGACGATTCCAAAAAGAGCTCACAGCCAGCCGCTCCTACTGCAATGCCAAAGCACCGTGCCAGCGTTGAAACCCTGACCGATGTTCAAGCGCTTATCGCACGTTATAGCAAAGCAACTGATGAAGAACGCAAACAACTCGATAACGAAGTGGAAGCGTTGGTTGAATCCCGGGTCAATAAAGCAAACGGACTGTATACCGCAAAAAAGAAAGCTGAAGCTCAAGCCGAATTTCAGCAAGTAATTGACATTGTTGGTGGTCTCTTGAGTGCTGGTTATCCACAAGCGTGGATGTATCAAGCTCTAAGTCTTAGCATGGAAGCCTGCGAATACCCAGCAGCCGATATCAAGCGTTTAATGCTCAGCGGTTTGGATTTTGATGGTAGTCCCAACGAAGCGGTTCGAATTGCCAAGCACTTTATTCGCAAAGGAATGAAGAAGGAAGCTCTCGAGTTACTTCATGATGTTGCGAAAGTTGAACCTTATCGCTACGACATTTTTGCGTTGGCATTGCCACTCGCAAGTGAACTTAAAGACACTGACAGTCTGAAGTGGGTTTGCTTGGGCGTATTGGGCAAAGCTTGGCCAAAGGCTCAATCTCAATTGTTTGACGAAGCCAACGTGGCTGCACGGGCAACCGCCATTCGCTTGGCCCAGTCAGGTCGAGTCGTTGAATCCAAGGCTTTTGAAGAAGCGATGAAAAGTGCGATGTTGCGAGACATTGTGGTCCGCATCAACTGGACTGGCGATGCCGATTTGGACATTCGAGTTCGTGAGCCAGCTGGAACCGTCTGCTCGCTGAAGAACCCGCAATCCATTGGTGGCGGCGTTCTTTTGGGAGATACATCGAGTGCCAGTGAGTCTGCTAAAGTGGGCGGTTACTCGGAATACTATGTATGTTCACAGGGCTTTGCCGGTCAGTACGACATTTTAGTACGTCGTATTTGGGGCGAGGTCACTGGCGGTAAAGCAACGGTTGAAATTTATACTGACTACGGCACCGCCGATCAGCGGCTGATCGTTAAGCAACTTGATTTGAGCGAAAAAGACAGCTTGATTCAAGTCGCAGTAAAGAATGGTCATCGCAAAGAGCCGATCGCATCGGCTCAGATCGCTCAGGCCCAGAAGCAGCGTCTGGATACCAGCAAAGCTGTGCTAGGACAATTTGGCGGCAGCAGTAGCAGTGGTAGCGGTTCGAACTTTGATTCGATGCAGCAGTTCCGTCAGATGGTCGCCAACAACAGCCGCTTCGGGTTTCCACGCGGCGGAGCAGTCGGCTATCGTCCCGTGATTACGACAATTCCATCGGGAACGAATTTTAGCGTAGCAGGTGTGGTTTCCGCTGATCGTCGCTACGTTCGAATTGCACCAACTCCTCTGTTTTCAGATATTGGCCAAGTCACAACCTTCAACTTTGTTTCTGGCACAACCGGAGCTGGTGGTGGACAAGGTGGTGGTGGCTTTGGAGGGGGAGGAATCGGTGGCGCCGGTGGTGGCGCCGGTGGTGGCGGCGGCGGAGTCCTCTAATCACTTTTCGGCAAGGCAATTTCCAGTCAGAGTACTGCTGTTCAAGTGTCTTGCTGATCTAAACGAATCGATACTAAACAAAAACTGAGTGGCCCACAGGTTCAAACCCGTGGGCCATTTGCATTCTCCAGTGTCAGCGTCATATTCGACCGCATCAAAGGACTAACGGGAAGTAGTTTCCACTTTTTCGTATAGCAAGAAGTGAAATAAGCCAATAAAATCGACTCGTCTAGGACTCGAGGCATTTCCCCGGCAGTACAAACTCACCACACAGCTCACTGGAACTGCTCAACTTGGAGAAGGAAGCAATGTTCACCCGAACACTATTAGTACTTGCCTTTGTTACTTTGCCGTTGGCTGCCATTTCAGGTCAACCGCCGTCTAAGGGTGCAAGCCGCTGGGCGACGTTCAAGAACGCAGCGGGTGAAAACTACTTCGCGTTATCTCTTCAAGCTGCCCAGGATCTGCCGAGTGCGTCGCAAGTGGAAGTCGTGGTGATCGTGGATACCTCCGCGTCACAGACCGGACCGGTTCGACTGGAATCGATCGAGGTCCTCAACGAGCTTGCTGCCAATCTGCCGTTGAATGCCAAGGTAAGTCTGCTGGCGAGCGATGTGCAGTCAGTCGACCTTTCTGGCGGACTTGTGGGAGCGACGGATTCGAAGTGGGAGTCGGCTGTCGCGAGACTACAAAAGCGAATTCCGCTCGGTACGACTGACTTGACCTTGGCTTTGCGAACGGCTCTTTCTCAGTTTTCGCAAGCTTCAGCTCAACGAACAATTGTTTATATCGGGGATGGTTTTAATCGAAGCCATTTGCTTACCGCAGACGAACATCGCCAGTTGATTGATGAATTGGTTAAGCGACAAGTGAGTGTCACTTCGTTGGCGATTGGGCCGGAGGTGGATGTTGCGAATCTTGCCGCGCTTGCCAATAACACCGGTGGCATACTGCTATCGCGAGAAGAAATTGAAGAATCCACTCAAGCCATGGGGCGTCGGCTGGGAACGAGCGTTTCTGCGCCAGTGGTTTGGCCTACCTCTGTTGAAACGCCCAAAGCACTTGCAACCTTCTACCCATCAAGGTTTCCTCCGCTGCGACTGGATCGCGACTCGGTAATCATCGGTCAATCACAGGCTCCTGCCGAAGCTGGCAACTTTGTGGTTCGAGGGACGTCAGGGGGCAAAGACGTCGTGCTGACGTGGGCAGTTAAGCCAGAGGAAAGCAATCCTGACTTGGGATTCTTGCCAACGGTTATTGAATCAGCCAAGTTAGACGGCGGCATTAATTTGCCTGCTCTGGGTTCTGCTGGTTTGCGTTCAATGAGCTTCGCATTGGCGGATACTGCGACTGAGCTCGTGAAAGCTGGACAATTTGCGCTGAAATCTGGTGAGACAGTAAACGCAAAACGCATCGCAGAGGAAGCGCTTAAGAGCGATCCCAACAACGCTGAAGCGACCAGTCTCTTGAACGCAGCAAAGAAATTACTCGAAGCGGTCCCAGCGGGTAAATGACGGCGCCTCCGTTTTAAGAGCCAGCAGGCTTTGTATTTTGCAACAGTTGCCTAGTGCAAATTGCCACACCTGAGGATTTTGAGTCGACTGTTCGGCCCGGTCTCTGAGTGGGCACAAGGCCCGATTTGAATAGTTCCACGTAGCATTTCCTTTCTTTTAACTAGGGAAATGCCTGGATTTCTTTATTGCTAAATAACAGATCGGTTACGCCGTTTGCAAAACCAGTGCGACTTTTCCGCGATTGGCATAAGTATTGCAAAACCCTGCCGACGTAGAATCTGACCCTATTAGTGGAAAAATAGGATTGTTGGTAAGGTGTTTTTTTCTTTTCTATATAGCAAGAAGAGTAATCAGCAAATAAAATCAGGATTCTGCACACGAGGCATTTCCGCTCTAGAACAGAATGTCTCGTGGATTAACTTTGAATTAAGACGTTGGTTAACGTTGTGAGAGAGGAAATTTTAGGAGCCGTCTCTTTGACCGAATACCGACATTTTAAACCTACTCAGCTTGGAGAAGGAAGCAATGTTGTTCACCAGACCACTTTTCGTTATTGCCTTTGCTATTGTGCCGTTGGTTTCTAAGGCATATCAACCGCCGGCTCAATTAAATGCCGGTGGTGATCCGTTTGCTGACCCTGCAACGACGACGGGTGCGGTGGGTGCGGATCCTTTTGGAACACCGCCAGCTGTTGTTCCTTCTCCTTCCGTTAACCCCAATGCGATTGTCCCATTACCGGCTAACCGATTACCGGCTAACCCGGTGCCGACTAATTCAGTGCAAGTTAATCCAACCCCTTCACTTTTGGACCAAAGTATTGGAGACGGAAATTTGCTGGCGCGGGAAGAGGAACTTCGCATCGCTTCCGCTCAAGCTTTAAATCAGAATATTCGCCAGCAGCTCAGTGAAGCGACAAGGTTAATGGCGACAGATCCGACTGGTGTAAAGAATTCGTTGAAGGCACGTTTGGAAGAAATCGATGCTGCTGTGGATCTTGACCCTGCAGTTCGTTCGGACCTGCGAAATAGATTGCAAGCAGCGATTCGGACGGCTGCGACGGCAGAAGGTCGCTATTTTGAGCGCGTTCAAAGGGCGGAAACGCTGAGTGCACAAGCCGACGCTAGTCAACGAGCGTTGGCCGATATGAATCGCACCGATGAAGCTGTTAAGCAGCTCGTCGAACAGTTCAATTACCTCATTGCACAACGAAGGTTCTTGGAAGCTGCCAAGGATATTGCTCCTGAAGTAGGCCGACTGGTTCCAGGAACAGAGATTGAAAATACCATTCGCGAATCGAGTTCATTGCTCGCCAACTACGCGCTTCTGCGTGAAGTGTACGAACGTCGCGAGCAAGGTTTAGTCGATGCTTTCCGAGGTGTTGAGGAATCTGCGGTTCCAATCGATGAACCGCCAATCATCTACCCACCTGCTGAAGTCTGGCAAGCGTTGTCGGCTCGACGTAAAGAGCGTTATGGGGCGATCAATCTCGCCGGTGGTGCTGGAGGTTCAAAAGCAGAACAAAAAATCACGTCGGCTCTCAAACAAGTGACCAAGGACATTGAATATCAAGGCACTCCGCTGCGTCAAGTGATGCAAGAGTTGCAAGACACCTACAACATCCCTATTCGACTAAACACAGTTGAATTAGGTGTAGTTGGAATCGACCCTGAGTCGCCGATCACAATTAGTCTACCTGCAGAGCTTAGCCTGCGAAGCGTGCTGCGTCAGATTCTGGCATCCGTCGAGAACGCCGACGCAGGGCTGACCTATACTATCCGCGACGAAGTCCTGCTTATCACCAGCCAGGAGGACGCGGATGCTGAACCTCAAATCAAGGTCTACCAAGTCGGCGACTTAGTTGTGACTCCTCAAATGCTGCAAATTTCAGGTGGAGGAATGATGGGCGGAATGGGCGGAATGGGAGGCGGCATGGGAGGCATGGGCGGTGGTATGGGAGGCATGGGCGGGGGTATGGGCGGCATGGGAGGCATGGGTGGTGGTATGGGTGGAGGAATGGGTGGCATGGGCGGTGGTATGGGCGGAATGGGCGGAATGTTTACGTTGCCTGACGATTCCACGAAGAAGAGTTCGCAACCTGCTCCTTCATCGCCTAAGCGTGCAAGCGCAGAAACGCTTGTCGACATTCAATCGCTCATCGCCCGCTACGCTAAAGCGACTGCGGAAGAGCGCAAGCAGCTTGATAATGAAGTTGAATCCTTGATCGAGTCGCGAGTGAACCATGCCAACGGGCTGTATACCGCAAAAAAGAAAGCTGAAGCTCAAGCTGAATTTCAGCAAGTAATTGACATCGTTGGTGGTCTGTTGAGTGCTGGTTATCCGCAAGCGTGGATGTATCAAGCACTAAGTGTCAGCATGGAAGTCTGCGAATACCCATCAGCCGACGTTAAGCGTTTAATGCTGAGCGGATTGGATTTCGACGGCAGTTCCAATGAAGCGGTCCGAATCGCCAAGCACTTCATTCGCAAAGGAATGAAGAAGGACGCTCTCGAGTTACTTCACGATGTTGCGAAAATTCAGCCGTATCGCTACGACATTTTTGCATTGGCATTGCCGCTCGCAAGCGAACTGAAGGACACTGATAGTCTGAAATGGGTTTGCCTGGGCGTACTGAGCAAAGCCTGGCCTAAAGCTCAGGCTCAATTGTTTGATGAAGCCAACGTAGCTGCACGGGCGACGGCCATTCGTTTGGCGCAGTCTGGCCGGATCGTCGAATCCAAGGCATTTGAAGAAGCGATGAAGAGTGCAATGTTGCGAGACATTGTGGTCCGCATCAACTGGACGGGGGATGCTGATTTGGACATTCGAGTCCGCGAGCCAGCCGGAACCGTCTGCTCATTAAAGAATCCACAATCGATCGGTGGTGGCGTGCTTTTGGGAGATACATCGAGTGCCAGTGAGTCCGCTAAAGTGGGCGGTTACTCGGAATACTATGTATGTTCACAGGGTTTTGCCGGTCAGTACGACATTTTGGTACGTCGTATTTGGGGCGAAGTCACCGGTGGGAAGGCAACCGTTGAGATTTACACCGACTATGGCACCGCCGATCAGCGACTGATCGTAAAGCAACTCGATTTGAGCGAGAAAGATAGCATGATTCAAGTTGCAGTAAAGAATGGGCATCGCAAAGAGCCGATCGCAGCGGCAGAGATTGCCTTGGCACAGAAACAGCGATTGGAGACTAGTCGTGCTGTGCTAGGACAATTTAGCGGCAGCAGTAGCAGTGGAAGCGGTTCGAACTTTGATTCGATGCAACAGTTCCGTCAGTGGGTTGCCAATAACAATCGCTTCGGATTTCCGAGGGCTGGAGCAGTCGGCTATCGTCCTGTGATTACGACGATTCCATCGGGAACGAATTTTAGCGTTGCAGGTGTGGTTTCCGCTGATCGTCGCTACGTTCGAATTGCACCAACTCCTCTGTTTTCAGATATTGGCCAAGTCACAACCTTCAATTTCGTTTCAGGAAACACGGGAACAAGTGGCGCGGGGGGAGGTGGTGGCTTTGGTGGTGGTCAGATTGGTGGTGGTGGCCAAGGTGGTGGCGGCGGTGGTGTGCTTTAACGTCGCGATCTTGCGGTAGAAACAGCCGGAACTTTGGGGTAACGTAGGATGGGACTATTTGTCCCGTCCTTCCAGTCTTGAGTTGAATTCAAGGAAACGCTCGGGACAAATGGTCCCAAGCTACTAACGGGAGAACGAGGCACGCCCTGAGGCTTTACGAATGGCGTGGTGAATGTTGTGCAAACCACGCCCTTCGCAAAGCCTCAGGGCGTGCCACCCATACACCATCAACCCTAAAATCTGATCTGGATGAAGCACAAAACTATTGATCGTGATTCTTGGGACTAATCTGTGACGGATTGTTACTGAACAAACCCCGGAACCAGCCGATCAATGAAAAAAATGCGCCTCCGCCAAGCACTATTGCACCGGCCCAAGCACCAATCTTGGGCCTCGCCAACCACAGGACAAGCACAACAAGCAGGGCTGCGAGCATGGTGCCGCGAAGTCGATGCCAACCTAAACGCTCGAGTTGAGGAGCAGCGAGCCAAGCAACGCCAAGAACGACTCCGACTTTTATCATGGTTCCTGAAAAATAGGTGTCGCTGTTTAACTCCATCGTGTTCTGCTGCATCGACCGCCAGGCTGTTACGAGTAAGCCTCCCCCTAGCAATGCGGCCGCTGAAGCACCGAGTGCCAGCCGCTGCCATTTGCTTTCAGACGTAGGGTTTTTTTTCTGCAACTCTGGCCGGCGTTTGTCGGTTGATGTCTTCTGGCTCATAGCCGCCCGAGCCCTTCTAACCAACGTGTGATCGGCTCGACTGGGATCAAGTCCCACTTTCCAGATGAAAAATCGGCCATCGGAACAACCTGAACCCAGAACCCGTTTTCTTCCAGCTTAGCAGCTGCAGTCTCCAGAGCATCAGGTTTTCCTGCAAACAAAAACTGAAGGGATTCAAGCGGGGCATTCTCGGCACGCAGCGCTAACGACTCGAGATCGGTCCCAATGATAAGCGCTCCGGCGACACGTTTACGGTCACTTCCTGCCGCAATTATTCCTAATCGCCCTCCGACTCCGATGCCACCAAATACAATCCGCGAGGTATCGAGCTTATACGCATTCTCCAATCGACCGAACGCTCTACCAGCCAACTCGGCTTCTTCTCGTGCCCAGTTTGTTGGATTGGATGAAGGAATAATGGCCA
Organism: Planctomycetia bacterium; assembly: GCA_031412515.1. Classification (GTDB taxonomy): domain Bacteria; phylum Planctomycetota; class Planctomycetia; order Pirellulales; family Pirellulaceae; genus Aureliella. The sequence goes on from JANODD010000357.1 coordinate 22,334, forward strand.
CGATCCAGCCTTGGTCGCGGGCGAACGATGCAAACGTTAACTGCACTTTCGCGCGGTCGACTTCTCCAGGTTCGGGATAGAGAACCAGCAGCCCTAGTTCGCGTTTTGCAGCCAACGGTGGGACCAGCGCAAAAGCCTTGTTTGGAAAATCCCCTAGCGTCAAATCGACGACTTCACACTGCATGCTGTCGTCAATTCCCGCAGTTGCGGGCGGCAGTTCAGCGGGTAGATTCTTTGGCCAGAGCGAAACGGTGAGTGCAACTTCACGACGCTTTGACTCGCTCTCAACAACGATCTGAAGAGGATTGTCGACTTCCGAGACCGCAATGCAGCGTTTAAGGTCGGCGACCTTAGTGATCTTTTCACCGTTGCACTCAACGATCTTCTCGCCCACTGCCAAGCCGGCTTTCGCTGCCGGAGAGTCATTTTCAACGCGGCTAATTTCGATGCCGCCTGTTTCTAATTTCTTTATTCGAATGCCAATAAAGCGTTGACGATAAGTCGGAATTTCCTCCGCCAGATCGCATTCGAACTCGATCCTTTTCCCGTCGCGCTCGACAGCAAATTTGAGAGCTTGGCCAGCGTCGGTTGGTCCGAGTGCATGCCGCAAATGAGCCAGCATGCGAACAGGTTTTCCTGAGGCTTCGATCAATACATCCCCAGTTTTGACACCTGCCTTGGCCGCGGGAGAACCTGGCGCTGTACCCGCGACTTTAACCGGTCCAACGAACTCATTTTGATCGGAGGCGACCACACCAAGTTTCCCACTGCGGATGTTTTCGCCAGCTTGCATGCGTTTTAGTCGCCCAAGGATATCCTCCATAGGAATTGCAAAACCTATTCCTGAATCATACAGTTCAGAGGAATCACCTTCGAGAAACGCCCCAGGCGATATAGGCGCGAGAATACCGATGACGCGTCCTTGTAAATCGACTAACGGCCCGCCGTAGTTGACCGGTGAGATCTTGGCGTCGCACTGCACGGCTTTGTCGTAAGCGCGGCCCAGTGCACTGATAATCCCCACTGACTGCGATACGGATTTATTGTCAAAGGTCTTTCCTAAAGCGATCGCCCACTGGCCGACGGTCGCTTCCGATGACGGGCAAACTGTTGGTACCGGCAAGTCGCTGACATCGTCAATTTTCAGCAGGACCAATTCACGACTGAAATCTCGTGCGACAATCCTTGCTGCAGCCCGTTTACCGTCCGGCATACTGACCAAGATCGATGCGGGCTGGGCTCGAAAGCTAAACAAACTGGAAATGATCCAACCATCGCTACTTACGATCGTGCCCGTGGTTGGTCCTTCAGCGATCAATTCTTGTCCAACCCGCTCGAGTCCACCAAAAGTTTCGATTTGAACAACCGAACCCGCGACCGCTTTTACAGCAGATCGAAATGCGAGCTGCTCTTTTTCAAGCAACTGTTCACTGTCCAACTGCGAGGCAGCTTGTTGAGTTGCCCCTGATCGGTCAACGGTCGGCGTTTGCTGCGCGTGGAGGTTTGCTGAATAAAGCAATGGACCCGAAACGAGAAGTAGCGATCGAATTTGAGCGACGAAGTTACGGCTCACAAAGGACTCTTTTCTAAATGTTCCGGAATTTGCATCGTCATTTGACATAGTTAGGATGCATTATACCTTAACTTACAAGAAGCGTCTTTGTGCCCGTAGCCTGGGACCGTTTGTCCCGAGCGTTTTTGCTGTACTTCGACGGCAATCGGAAAAACCGCAGGGACGGGACAAATGGTCCCATCCTACGGGCACGGTTTGCGGAATTGCCGTGGGGGCGCTAAAATATGTCCTTTAAGCAGTGCCCAGTCTCCCGTAGTGCAGTCCTAAAGAAACCTGAATGAAACGAGTCGTATTGGCAATGAGCGGTGGAGTTGACAGCTCCGCCGCAGCGCATTTGTTGCTCGAAGCTGGTTACGATGTCGTTGGCGTCTTTATGCGACATGGCGAGGAGTCGGCAGAGAGCTGCAAACTTCCAAATGGCTCGCCTAATCCGTTGCTGCCTATTTTGCAGGGGCGAACCGATCACAAGCAAGGATGTTGCAGTGCGTCAGATGCTCTCGATGCCCGCCGCGTCGCCGATCGGCTGAGTATCCCTTTCTACGCGCTCGATTTGCAAGCCGACTTCAGTCGAATCGTCGATTATTTTGTCGACGAGTACACCCACGGCAGGACTCCGAATCCTTGCGTGCAGTGCAACAACTGGATCAAATTCGGTCGGCTGTTCGATTATGCCGATAGTGTCGATGCAGAATTTGTCGCGACGGGCCACTACGCGCAGTTACTCGAAACTGGCGATGGACCAGCTCTAGTTCGCGGTGTCGACCCCAACAAGGATCAATCGTATGCCCTCGCCGGTATCGACCGCCAATATCTGAAACGCATGCTGTTACCCGTTGGTAAATTCCATAAACCTGAAATTCGACGACTTGCGGGCGAAGCCGGTTTGAAGGTTGCGGACAAGCGTGACAGTCAAGAAATATGTTTTGTGGCCAGTGGCAAACATGCACAGTTTGTTCGCGACCGTTCCTCGGCCCAGACCGCCGGTGACATCGTAACCGTCGATGGTCGAAAAGTGGGATCGCACACGGGCATTGAAGCTTTTACGATTGGCCAACGCAAAGGGATTGGGGTCGCGATGAAGGAGCCTTACTTTGTTGTTCGCATCGACGCTTCAACCAATGCTGTTGTGATTGGGACGAAACTGGAACTGGCTCAAGCAAAGCTCGTTGCCACACAAGTCAATTGGCTGGTCGACCCACCTAGCAGTCCATTTAACGGCTACGCACAGATTCGTTACAACAGCGACGCCGTTCCGGCTCGTATTATGCCGGCGGATGATCATTCATTCAGCGTTACCTTCGATACACCGACGCATGGCGTCGCTCCAGGGCAACTGTGCGTTATCTATGCCGAGGATCGTGTCCTGGGCGGCGGCTGGATCAAATGAGATAAGGACGTTGAGTAGCAGACGCTAGCAGCGTCCGACTTGAAGGTGAGATTTTGATTACTGTTTCAAAGACTGCGCGAAATTGCGATGCACAATGAACCAGGATTCATACCGCTCGAAGTCAACTAAGTCGGGTTCTAATTTCAGGACGCCGTTGCATTGGTCACACTGGGGCAAAAGGATTTTCATTGCCGCTTTTCCAGGCCGCCCCTGGCTTGTGCATAAACTGATTATCAATCCAATCAAACCAGGTATTCGACTTGCACCTTTTGACCCGCCAACATCGTTCGCCCCTGTATTTAACCCCCGGGCAGTAACGGTTACTCTTCGATTCGCGAAAGCTCCGCAAGACACGCACACGTCTGGTAAGACAGATTTCTCGGTTAGGCAAATTCGGGTCTTTGATGGATCAGTACCCCGCGTTTCGTTTGTATCTTTATGACAAATTGGACACTCGCCAGTGGTACGTGGTAAGACCTTTCGATAACAATGCGGACAATCCAGCATCATGATGCCGACTACCTCGATTACGAGTTTATTTAAAAACTAAAACGCCAACTCTTCGGAGAGCCGCAGAACGTTTATTCACTTTACTGGCGCGAACTCGGTTGGCAATGGAAGTTTCTTTGCCGTTGCCTCAGCGCGGGTGGTTAATGATACCATGTGTTTGCCGGCATTTTCGGGATCATCGCGAATGACCCAAATTAAACGTTGGTCTACTTCGTGCGTATCTTTCACGGTCGTTACTGGATTGCCGCGCTTGGCGATCGCGGTCAATGCATCCCGCATGGGCAAATCGACATGCTTGAAATCTCGGAGTTGCTGATTGCGAGTTATTCCAGCTCGCTCAAAGGCTCCGCCATCGAGCGCAAATCGCAGTTGTGGAGTTCCTGCAGGAAGATTCGCATTGGCTTCCTCACCCACTAGTCTCAGCGCGGATTCGATCGGCTCTTGATCAAAGCTGAGCTTTATCTTGCGTGAAAGATACTCGTCCATTGAAAGTGGTTTCGCGGCTGGTGTCGCGGCAACCGTTTCTGGCGGCGCGTCACTCGCCAATGTCGCTCCGTCCTGCGATGCAATCCAAGTCGATAACAGAATGTTCGTCGCCGCTTCCGATGGAAGATACGCGTTTGCAATCGCTGCTCCTCCCTCGACTCCAAAACGCGATTGCTCAGCGAGGGTACGCAGCATTTGCGGAAATCGAATCGCTAGTGGTCGCCAATATGGGTGTGGTTGCTCCGAAATAAACCATTCTTCAACTGCGTTCGACGCGCCCACAATGCGTTGACGCAGCAATTCGCTCAGTCGCGGTGCCTCGCGTTCGCTTAACCCCAGCAGTTGGACTTCAACGTACCAAGTCGGCTCGAATCGCGTTTGAATCAGCGCCGCCCGCGAATCGACTTCTAACAGTTCTCGCAAACGATTTCCCATGCGTTTTGGCATGTTTGCAAGGATTGTCTTGCCTTCGCTAAACAAAAATGATGACGTTAGCAGCACACTAAAATCAGCATCCGTATCGGAGGCTTGCCATAGCTTACCTAACTGGGATCCAAGCGGCCCGGCACCGCCTTGCAACTCAGCCGCTTCTTTCATCAGCGTTGTGGGGCCGAATGCGAACTCATTGACCGATTGAGCATCGGAAAGCGGCTGCTGAGCGATGTAATAACTTTCACCAGCGGCGTTGCTTAGTAATGTGACTTCACCTACTTTTTCGTTGCTCACCGAGCCCCAACCTGCCTTGAGAGTGGAGAGCGGTGTTGGTTTTTCAAGCTGGACTCGCATGCACGTAACAGGCACTTCATTCTCGGCGTAAAATGCAACTGTTACGCGTTCTATGGAATCGAAGGTAACACCAGCTCGTTTGTTGATCTGCTCGAGACTAGGACTAACGTCGTCGTTATAGGCGGCCAAGAGGGATTTACCGGTAGGCGTATTTAGCAGTTGTTTGGGTCGAATCGTTAGAAAAATCTGCCCACCTGGTGGAAGTAAGTCGAGCGCAATGGGTTTGGGAGCAGCCGGTGGCGCCCACAGCAAGTCCTTGCCTGATTGAACGATGCGATAAACACTCAGTCTCGGATCTTGAGGCGTCTCCTCGACGGAAGTTGTTTTCGAATCCCCTGATTCCATTGCGTTGTTCGCCCCACTCTGAGAAACGTCAGTTGGTTTGGGGGAAGCCTTGCGACCGCTAGATTTGAAAACGCCACTAAAGATCAAGATTCCAAGCAGTGCGCACACGCCTGCCAAGCCGCCAGTAATCGGCAGAGCCCACTTATTCGCTGGTTTGCGTTTTACCTTCTTGCGCATGCCAGGTTTACTAGCGACTGGCCGAACGGGATTCGATTTAGTGGGTCCTGCTTTAGCTGCGGCAGGTTGCGGCTTGGTAATTGAAGGTAATTGTTTGGGCTGGGCTTTGGGTTGTGCAGCGACAACGGCACTCTCCGGGTTTGGTGCAGCGTTTTGTTTTGGCTCGTTGGTGGCAGCTCGTTTCTCAGGTGGCGAAACCGGCTTCGTGTCCTCTTGTTTCTTTGCGACAGAAACTTTAGGAACAAGTCCTTTAGCGACGGCAGCAGAAGCCGCATCGAGGGCTTGGCAGAGCTCTTGCGCGGTTGGAAATCTTGCAGGCAAATTCTTCGCTAAACAGTGCTGCAAGCAACGCACCATCGGTGGCGGCAGGCTGCAATCTTTTGGTAGGGCAATCGATGCTTCGGCTTGACGAGCTAGTTGTTTATCCAGGGTCGAGCCCACAACCAATGGCTTGCCAGTGACCATCCACCACCATAAACATCCCAGACTATAAATGTCACTGCTGGGTGTTGGCAGTTGTCCAGGCGCAAGAAATTCCGGAGCCATAAACTGTGCTGGCGATAATCCATTCAAGCCGTTTTGAATGGTTCCTATAGCTTTGGTGTCGAGCGATGCAGTGTGGCAGCAGATCGGATCCCTTGCCAAAGTCACTCGATTTCCATCATTTGCCTCGGCATGCCAGTAAACTCGATCGGGAAGCACGCGTCCGTGAGCCAATCCCGCGGCGTGCAGCGGTTTGAGACCTTCCGCGATACATCGAACAATTTCGCCTGACTTCCCTCTCAGACGCTCGTTCTGCTGAATCGCGATAGTAAGTGGAAGGCCTTGAATCGGTTGCACCTGCAATTGCAACTGCTTATCAATCAATTCAGGAATCTGAACGCTTTGCAAATTTGGGCCCTTGAGCTGCGCCAATCGCAAACCACGGGGCAACGATGGTGTAGCGCTCTGCAACTCTGTCAGCTCATCACTATTTATCCAGCGCAACCAAGTCGGCGGTTCGTTAGGCGACTTAACGGCTTCAAACCATCCTTCCCATAGCGGAATCTGAACAGGACGCAGAAGAGTCCACGCCCCTTTTTTAAACTCGCCTCGGCGTTTTCCCGCTATCAGCTCGGCTTGATATTCAGTCAATCGCCCTAGTCGCACAAGTTGTTCGAGGATCTTGGTTGAGTCGGCTGCATCGCTCGGCTGTAACCCCTGTAGGGCTTCTGCGGCCCAGCTTCGGCAAATCATTGGTGCCGCGAGCCCGGCGGACGAGATTCTTTGCCAAAGTTCGATGCTCGAAAGGCTCATAAAAGCTATATTTTGGTTTGTGCAACGAAAGAAATGGTCATAGGGACGTTTTCTGCTTAGCGGCTAAAGGCGGCGTTTTGCGAAGTTGGTCGCACGCCTTATCGAGTCCGAACTCTTGCATATACTACACTTTAACCCAAGTGAAATTCAGGTGGGCTTCGTCTCCACATCCGAAGCCGATTTTTTGTGGGCTTCATCCCATTTGAGCTCATTAACGTCAGGGGCAAAACCAGTGAAAGCCAGCGAAGCGACAGAGCATTACTTCTCAACAGCCGCCGATCAACTCCAACTTCCGAATTGGTTGCGGAAGCTGCTGAGCACTCCCAAACGCGAAGTGACCGTTCAAGTGACTTGCGAAATGGATGACGGCCGCATCGAGACTTTTCTTGGTTATCGCGTCCAGCACGATAACGCACGTGGGCCAATGAAAGGAGGATTGCGCTATCATCCCGATGTTGATCTCGATGAAGTTCGCTCGCTTGCCAGTTTGATGACTTGGAAGACCGCTGTTGTCAATTTGCCATATGGAGGGGCCAAGGGTGGCGTTTGTGTCGATCCGAAAGCCCTGTCGCGCAAAGAGCTTGAACGCTTAACACGTTCCTTTGTCGACGGTATACACGACGTGATTGGTCCAGATACGGATATTCCTGCGCCGGACATGGGCACCACTCACGAAGTGATGTCCTGGATTCGTAATCAGTGGGAGAAGTATCACGGTTTTAATCCTGCAGTAATTACCGGCAAGCCTGTCGAAGAATATGGCGCGAAGGGCCGCGAAGAAGCGACCGGACGCGGTGTCGGCATTCTTGCATCGAAGTTGGTTCGCCGACTCGGTCGCAAGCCCGAGAACGTTCGCACCGCGGTTCAAGGGTTTGGCAACGTCGGCTCACACGCGGTCAAGTTCTTACATGAATCGGCGTTTCCAGTTATCGCTGTCTGCGATGTCTCTGGCTGTTACTACAATCCCAAGGGGCTCGACGTTCCGGATATCTTAAGGCACACCCTTCGAAATGCTGGATCGCTCCAAGGTTACGAAAAAGCCGAACTGCTTCCAAGCGACGAGTTGCTGACGTTGGACACGGATATGTTGATACCAGCCGCTCTTGGCGGTGTCATTCATGAAGGCAACGTCGACAAGATCAAGGCATCGATCATCCTTGAAGGTGCTAACGGCCCAACGCTACCATCGGCCGATGATCGCTTACTCGAAAAAGGAGTCTGCGTCTTGCCGGATATTTTGGCGAACGCAGGCGGTGTTACGGTCAGCTATTTCGAATGGGTGCAGAATCGCCAGCACTACAGTTGGAGTCTAGATCGCGTCCGTCAAGAACTCGATCGAACGCTGAGCGAAGCGTTTGAAAGCGTATGGCAAACTTCAGTACAGAACAAAGTCAGCCTCCGAACAGCTGCTTTTATGCTGGCCATTCAGCGAGTGCAGCGAGCGACCGAGCTAGCTGGCTTTCGGTCTTAAGAATCGAGCGTGTATGTGGCGGGGTGCTGCCTTCATCCGCGCCGACGCTAGCAACGGGGAGGGCGAAAAGTCGGTAGCGGAATGCGTCAAGCATTTCGTTCATAGGACTTTGCCCCTGCAAATTCAATATAGGAAAGCCTCGACGGCTTCCACTACGGTATTCATCCACGATTTTCGTCGTGCCAGCTAGCAGCGTCAGCAACAGTTCAGTCATACTTGGTCAAGTTAATCGCGATCGCGATCGCGATAACCACGATCTTCGCTTTGATACGACGAGTAACTTGCTTGGGCAAACATCTCAGGCTTGCGCTTGGTGCTTGGGACGCCAGATTCTTCAAGCACTTTGTCGAGTGCATCTTGAGCGAGTGAAACGCTCGAATCGCGAGTCGAACTCGTGTTCAGCGGGTATCCCATCGCTGTAACCGGCCCTTTATAGCCAGCTTCAGCAAAGTGCTTGATGTAGCGAACATTGTCAACGGTCGCGTTTGAGCCCGGTAGCAGACGCTCTTTCGAGGTCACTTCCTTCAGACTAACGTCTTCAACCAAGTCGGCGATTCGAATTCCGAAAACGCGGTCAACAGGTAGTTCTGCAAGTTGATCCGCGGCGCCGCCACCGATGTGCCAACTCCAGCTATCAAAGATGATTCCAACGTTCTTGGCCGTGCATGAGCGGAAGAGAGCCAAGAATCCCGTGACATCGCCGACGAATTTGAATTGCTTGCCTTCAGCGTTGGAAGGAATCGCAGTGAAATACAATCCGACTTGGATTTCTTCTGTGCCAAACACGGCAGCGATTTCATCAATTCGCTTGTGAATAACGCTGAAGAACTCGTGGAACGGTAGACGGTCGGTGGCTGGTGGGACGCGTAGCATAGCGGTCATTGCACCGATCCGCTTGGCGACTTCAGCTGATGCCGTGAGCGCTGCCAACTGAGCTGCAAAGGCTTCGTCATCGGCATCGAGGTCGATCGGGGCTTCGAAACCGCTCAGTTTCAATTTGCCGCTGGTGAGAAAACGTGCTGCTGTTTCAAACGAACCACGTTGAGTGCGCTTTACGAGATCTGCAAGGTCGATATCGATTCCGCGAAAACCGTAGGTTAGTGCTAATTCGATCAGTTCACTTTGGCGACCGGAAATCCCGATCAAGCCTGCATTTAGATTCTTGTACATGCTGGATGCTCCTTTTATAAAAACGTGCTTCGGATTCCGTTCAGTGTCGCTGAGAGCGGTTGAAGGGGCCGAAATCCCCAGTGCGCGGCCATTATTGGCCAGCGTCTCGCATCGGTAACCGAACTTAGGCGAATACCAGAAACATTTGAAGTTATGGGGGATTTTAAGTATCGCACAGGCACCCCAAATCGAATAGGGGACCGCTGAACTTGAGACGGCATTCAATTGAGCTGATGACCCTGAAATGTCTACAAAAATCGTGCCTTTTGCTATAAATCTCATGTCGCAGATTGCTCTGGTGTGCGTAAAGACGATTTGCTGAACAACAAACTGCAACTACGACTTTTGGTGTGATTGCCGGCTAATCCAGATACTGGATTGCAAAGACTAACACGGTCGTGCACGACGGTTTTGGTGTGCTTTCCATAAAGTGAGTCGCCGAGCCAGAGCATGCCCTCGCCACCATCCTAGCTTGGAGGGCGCTTCGCTTAGGAACCATTAGAAAACTCACAATTGCCGGTGACTAATCAGCCGGAAGGCGCTAGCCTCCGGTTGGGTATTGAACCGGAGGCTAACGCCTTCCGGCTGATTAGTCTAAACCACCGTAGCGACCACACTTATTTCGATATTCTAAGTGAAGCGCACTCCTTGCTAGGTGGAGCGAAGACTTATCAGTTAACTGCGAAATGGCGAGTAACGCCCACGCATCCAGTTTCTCACGAAACCAGCTAGTTCTAAATTGCGATCTGAGAGCGAATTGCGGCGAGGACCTCGTCGGCCGCTTCTTCCATAACGTAATGGCCAACATCGCTGAGCTCCTGCGTCTGAGCGTGGGGCAATAACTTCTTAAAGCGATAAAGACATTCAGGTCGGAAGCACCAATCATGCATCCCCCAAATCAACTTGACGGGGCGATTATCCAAGCTCGGCAGTTGTTGTTCGATTTTTACAAGTAACTGCCAAGTTGGATCGCTGGGGCGGCGCGGGATGTCTTGAACGAACCTAGCAATCGCTACTCGATTGGCCCAGTTCGAATAAGGCGCGATCAAGCCACTGGCTACTGCGGGCTCAAGCTTTGGCAAGCGATGGAGGGTCATCTTTAAAGCCGCCAACGCGAAAAGATTGAGCTGGCGCATTGCCCAGTTTCCGACAACAGGAATCCGACAAGCGGCGATGCGGAGTGGAACATACGGCGGCGGGAACGCAGCCGTGTTCAAAATCACTGCCCCTTCGACCCGCTGCAGCACTCGCAGACCGGCGCCTAGACCGATCGCGCCTCCCCAATCATGGACAAGCAACGTAATCCGTCGCAGGTCCAACCGCTCGATCAATTGGACTAGATTTGCGATGTGTTGTTCGAGCGAATAAGGATACTGCTGCGGTTTGTCACTGAGTCCGCAGCCAACATGATCCACTGCAACTACACGCACTTCGGGACTGAGTTCGGCCAAGATCCGGCGATAGGTGAAGGACCAAGTCGGGTTGCCGTGCACGCACAGAACAGTCGGTCTATCCTTGCTCGAGTTTTCATGCACCGCACCCGTTTCGACGTAGTGCATTTTCACTCCGCCCGCCAGTTCAATGAACTGCGAGGGAAACGGATAAAGTTCTCGCCAATCGGCCATGGGCACAGTAAGTTCTAGTTCTAGAGATTGGTATCGTTCGCTCCACGCGGACTTAATCGTCACAACCGCGCCACGCCGCATGCGAGTATACCGTGAACCCCCAAAACTGTCGCCGGGACCCTCCGGTCCTCCAAGTACAATTGAAGCAGGACTCTGTCTCTCTCGCTGTTCCTCTATATTTCATTTCGCTGCTAATTAACTTTTGCAGGCTGTTAGCCCATGTTAGTTGTTCAAAAACTCGCTCTGGGAATAGCGATAATTGCACTATTCAGCGTGCCCGCGGCGACGTTCGCTCAATCCACCGGCAAAATTGAATTGCAGATGGAAGAGGAAGAATCAGGCGACACGCTCACCTGCCGAGTGCGATTGACGCGAGCCAATGACCGCGAGTTGCGTATTCGAGGTGCGATGCATCAAAGCGGATGGAATTTAGTCGAGAATCCGATGAAGTTCGATGGGCGCCCAGGCGAATACAAATATGAGATCACCCACGGACCGCAGTTCTCACGTGGAACTGGCGGTTTCACGCTCGATCGCAAGGGTGCAGCGGTGGATGTCATTCGACTGCCGCGTCACTGCGATCTAAAAGTCGAGGGTTGGCGGGGCGGTGATCTCCTGGCACACATAAAACCTGAGGACTGCGCGAAGTGGTTGGTCGCTGAAGATCTGAATATGTCAGCAGTCGTTCACGAGCAATCGACCGCGGAGACTGAGAAAGCGGAGAAGCGATTTACGTCAACCAACGAGGGCTGGATTGATGCGCTGAGTTATCACGATGCGCGAGCCAGTAGCGGCTTGACCTTGCATCACTGGACACCGGGCCGCGAGGTACCAGAATGGGTTCCTTCGAGCAAATTGTTGGTCCTAGCCAAAGAGAAGCCCGATACGTTTGCTGAGATTCAACGTCTGTGGGCTCGCGATGTTCCGATTTGGTTAGCGTCGGGAAAGATCGATGGAATCCAGTTGCTTTCCGAGCATTTGACGATCGAAGGTGAAGGGACGACGCGGGTTACTTCGCCGCCTGGAATCGATGAAGCAATGTATCAAGGTCCGCGCGGTCCGGGTCGATTAGTCGAGTTCATCTATTGGCAGTTGCTTGAAACTGGCTTGCGTATTCCACCGACTGCAGGCAGCGGTTTTGGTCGAACACCGTCACCATTGGGATACAACCGAGTTTATGCGATGACTGGAAACCGTGATCCTGCCGCGTGGTGGCAATCGATTCGGGCTGGCCAGAGCTTTGTGACGAGTGGCCCACTGCTGCGGGCGAGTGTTAACGAGTGTTTGCCTGGTCAGGTTTTTACATCGACAGATAAGCAGCCGATCGAACTAGATATTGACTTGAAGTTGACGGTGGCGGATCCAGTAGAATACCTCGATGTCATTTTTAACGGTCAGACACTCTATCAAGCACGTCTGGATGAGTATGCGAAAGCTGGTGGAAAGATCCCGCCCCTGACGATCAAGGAAAGCGGTTGGTTAGTTATCCGTGTTGTCACTGAGCGCGATTTCACGTATCGCATCGCGACTACCGCACCCTACTACTTCCAATTTGCTGGGCAGCCGCGAATCAACCGCGAGGCCGTGAAGTTCTTTCAAACATGGCTGAGCAAGACCGAGGAACTGGTCGCTGCCGAGCCCCAGCAGAGTCGCGCCGCTGCTCAGCCGTTTATCGAAGCCGCGAAGAAATTCTGGTCCAAGCGGTTCGATCAAGCCACTGTCCAGTAGTCCGCGGAGTGTCGAGGGCAGGTAACGGGCGTCGTTCGCCTAGTTCTCCCGTTACCTGCTCTACTAGTCAAATGATTTAATTCGGAATGAGCGTTAGAATGCGAACTGCAATCTGCGACGTACAATTACAGATAACATCTTGATTTCACGGACTAGTCAAAGCGTATCTACAGTCCAAGTGTCAACTTTAACGATTGTAGTGGTCAAATTTCAAAAAGGTTTGAAATGTGTTTGACCGAACCAATTGCGCGACCTAGTTTACACCATGCCGCTTTCAGGCTGCGAGCCCTGCCAACATGACCGCCCACATGGCTGACAACTAATGCAATCTGTACCGACCAATTCAAACACCTCGAATTACGGCTCACTGCCCGTCCCAGCGGCTGCGTCTACGCGTACCTCCAAACCGCTCGAGAATCGCTTAATCAAGAATCGACTTGGTATTTACTCCGCGCTCTTTCTCGCTCTACGTGCTAAACATCCACCGACCGCCGCACACTGCTTGAGAGTTGCTTTAGGAATATCAAAATGGGCTGCGATGCGACGTATGTCGGAAGGTGAACGCGAAGTTTTGGAAGTGGCGGCGCTGCTGCATGACTTAGGAAAACTGGGTGTACCTGATCGTGTGCTACAAAAAACCGAAGAACTGATCGGCAACGAACAATCCCTGATGGAGCTTCATGGCGAACTGGCAATTGAAGTGCTGGCCGGGGCCGGCGCCAGTCCCGCTCTCTTGGAAGTCATCCGAACTTATCGAAGCCGGATTGATAGTTACACTTACGTGCCCGGTGCTCCGCAGCCAACAGCGGTTCCGGTACAACTGTCGCTTGCCGCTCGCATGTTAGCAATCGCAGACGCGTTCGATTCGATGACCAGCGAACAGCCGTTTCGTCGCGCGATGAGCCGCGAGATGGCAATCAATGAACTATTCAAAAACGCCGGCACCCAGTTTGATGCGTCTTTGATCAAAGAATTTTCGCAGTTGGTAACGCAGCCGTTGGGAGAGTTGGACAAGCTTGTTGGCAAACGCTGGCTTAACGAACTCACTCCGTATCCGACACCGGGCTTTTGCGACACCAGTGTTCCTGCATCAAGTGGCGCGATGCAAACTTTGATTGACACTCTTTATCATCATCGGTTGCTGGAAGCGATGAATGACGCTGCCATCTACGTTGATTTCGACGGACGTGTGTTAACTTGGAATCGCGCCGCTGAAAAATTAACGGGCCGCAACTCGTCCTCAATGCTGCATCAATCATTGTCAGCCGAAGTTATTGGTCTCAAGTCGCTAAGCGGTGGACGGCTGGTCGAAGAACGATGTCCCATCCGTCAAGCACTCAAAATGCAAGTCGCAGTAAACCAAAATTTATTGCTGGTGCATGTCGATAGTCGTCAACTGCCCGTAAACTTCAACACGCTTTTGGTCCACAATGCCAAACGCGAGTTGTGCGGCGCGATCTTTATGATCCGTGATGCGTCAGAGAAAGCCGACTTAGAAGAGCAGGTTCAGAACCTTCACGAAATCGCTACCACCGACAACTTGACTACCGTATCCAATCGAGCGGAGTTGAGCCGATGCTTACCGGAGTTCGTGGAGAACCATTTGCGTTTGGCACAGTCGGGTAGCTTGATTATCTGTGACATCGATCACTTTAAGCGTATCAACGACACCTACGGTCATCCCGCAGGTGATGAAGCTCTGGTTACTTTCGCAAGCGTACTCAAGCAGCTTTCGCGGGCCGGCGATGTAGTTGCAAGATATGGTGGAGAAGAGTTTGTATTGCTGTGCGCGAACTGCGACAACGCAGCCGCTACAAGCAGAGCGGAAGATATTCGTCGTGCAATCGAAGCAACCCCTATCCCTTCACTTCGTAGTCAGTGCATGACGGCCAGTTTCGGAGTCACCGAGATTCAACTGGGCGATAGCGATGAGACTTTGCTGGCTCGCGCCGATCGCGCATTGTTGCTCGCAAAAGACTCGGGGCGCAATCGAGTGGTGCAGTTAGGCCGCGGGTTGCAGGCCGATGAAGAGCCAGCAAAGAAAGCCAGTTGGTTCTCATGGTTTAGTGCCGCAGAAGCCAAGGCCACGCTACTTGAGAAAGACTATTTGACCGCCGTTCCGCGAGACATAGCCATTGAACGGCTGAGCGGTTTCATTAACGATCATAAAGCTGAGATTATCAAGGTCGACGACAATCGGGTCGCGATTCGCATCAACAGCCGCGAAGTAAGTACCAATCGGCGGGCCAATGACCGAACAATTGAGATGCTCATGGAGGTGATCCTGGAGCAAGTCGATATGCGGCCCGCCGGTAACCGCGGTTCACCGCAACGCCAAACAAAAATGCACGTATCCTTCCGCGCCGCAAAAGCCCGCGATCGCCGCGTTGTAAATGTGCTTCAACAAGCGACATCACTGGTGATCAGTTTCCGTTCTTACTTGGTCGCCCAAGAGTTGACCGAAGACATGATCGCTTTGATCATTCCGCCAAAGTAGCTGACGCTTTGTCCGGATGGATCCTAAAATTAAAGTTGGACTTTAATTTCAGGGTTGTAGATGTGAGCCGTCTGCGCTAGCCGCGGGTGAACGAAGTACTTGACTCGACGTGACTTATTAACAATCTAAAGACCATCGATTTACGGTCGACAGATTCACGTTGGACGAATTTTTAATCTTGCACGAGAACCACTTCGTTCACCCGCGGCTAGCGCCGTCGGCTCACTGATGTTGATCCTAAAATTAAAGTGGACAAAGCACTACCAGCTTAAAATCTTGACAGCGGATATGTTAAGCTGATTCAGGTCCTGATCGTCTGAGATTGGAAGTTACCTGGAGCAATGCGGTGAGCCTGAGCGTGCAAAAAGTGTTTCTCATCTTATCGACGTGCAGCTTTGCCATTGGATGCCCAAGCGCCGAAGTGACGAAAATGTCTGCGACTGAGGAGTTGCCGGTGCGTGTCGTGGCACCTCATTTGCCGAACGCGATTCGAGTTCATGATCGCGTTATCTCAGGAGGGCAACCCGACGGCGAAGCGGCGTTCGAGGAGCTTCAGTCACTTGGCATCAAGACCCTCATCAGTGTTGATGGTGCAAAGCCTGACGTTGCACTGGCGGCAAAATATGGAATGCACTACGTCCATATGCCGCATGGTTATAACGGAATTTCTGACGAGCGAGCCGCAGAGTTGGCTAAAGCCGTACGAGACTTTGAAGGCCCGATCTATATCCACTGCCATCACGGAAAGCACCGTAGTCCTGCAGCGGCTGCGGTTGCCTGCGTCACCAACGGGATGTTGGAAAAATCGGCTGCGCCCAAGATCCTTCAATTGGCTGGGACAAGCCAAAACTACTTGGGGCTGCACCAATCGGCAGCCAATGCGCGGCGCATCGACGATTCACTGCTGGATGCAATCAAAGGCGACTTTCCCGAAATCGCTGAATTGCCACCATTTGCTGAAGCGATGGTGGAGCTTGAGCACACGTTTGATCATTTGAAAAGCTTAGCAGCCGCTAAGTGGGAACTGTCGGACTGGAAAACTCTCGAGGATCATCCTGATCTCGACCCTGCGCATGAGGCTCTATTGCTGAGTGAGTATTTTACAGAGATGCTGCGGTTGGAATCGGTGGCGAAAGAGCCGGCTGAGTTCCGCAATATGCTCGAACAGTCGAAAGGGGATTCGCAGATGCTTGAAACACTGCTTCGTGCGAGACGGACAAACGCAAGTGTTCGTGAGTCGGATATGGATGAGCCGTTTAAGCGATTGTCGGCAAACTGTGCAGCTTGCCACAAACAGTATCGTGACGTACCGCTTTCCCGCTGAGTCGAACAATCAGCCCAATTTTACTGCAAGGAATGCTTTGCGGGGGGAGTACGAAACTGGAAAATATGGTCAAATGGGCTTTCAAACGGCCGGAAGCTCGCCAAAGTCGCTTGACAACAAGCTAGCACTTTCATAGATTCGCGCACGACTGTTTAACTTAATGACCCCATTTCGCCCTTTTCCATTTGTAGCCCGCAGGGCTAGGGGCATCGATTGCTACTTGCGAAACCCTTTTTTGTCATCCATTTCATAACTGCTTGCGATTGCCGCCTGTTCGGCGCGCGGCAAGCGATTGGTGATTGGGGCAACGCATGACCACAAGAACACTGACGTATGATTGACCTCCGCAGTATCGCTCGCCACTTACGACTTCCGGTAGAGCAGATTCGATTAGCCGCTGATTTGCTTCAACAGGGCTACCAACCCGCATTCATCGAGCGATTCCGCGCCGATGAAACGGGAAATTTGCCCCACTCGTTATTATGGTCGCTCAAGTTGGCGATCGAACGGCAGCAGCGCCTCGAAGAATCCCGTAACAAATCAGTACAGCAATTGCCAGAAGGGGTTGAACTCGATTCGGAAGCGAAAGAACGTTTAGCGCTTGCGGATACTGAAGTTGAAATTGATAGCACGATGCGTGCGTTTCGCGCCAGGCGGACGATGCAGCAGAATGCTGAGCGCGAAGGCGTAGCGGGGCAGTTGCTCGAGAAATTGATGGGCTACAGCGGGGCGCCTATCGAAGATATGGTGGCTTGGGCGCAGACAGAATTGTCATGTGAAAAAGAAGCCGCGGAGCATGCACTGCAAGGCTGCAAACGACTGATTAGTAGCTTACTAGCTGGCGATTCAGCAATTGCCCAACGATTAAGACAAGTCGTCCAGCGTCGGTCGAATGTTAAGATTGTTTTAACAGTCGATCAAAACAAACCCGAGTCGACGATCGCCACCGCAGAATCCAAAGCTGCAACTGCTGAACTTGGACCAGCCGTTCAACCGCACGTGACCGATGCTGTTGAAGATTCTGCCGAAGGTGTTCAAGACGGTACTGAGGAGCCATTCACCGATGACATGACCGAAGCCCACGAGGCTGAAATCCATGACGTCGAAGCACATGAAAGCGTCGATGAAGATGCTTCCGCAGTTGACGAATCGGAGTCAGCCGAGGATTCAGTAACTGAAGAAGTCAGTTCAGAGGCGTCCGAGACACCTGTTGAAGCTTCGTCCGAGTCCGGTGAAACTCCAGCCGTTGAAGAGCCCACTGAGACAACCGCAGCCTTTCCGCCAAGTGCGACCGTTACGAAAGGCATTGCCAAAAAAGGCAAACGCAAGAAAAGCAAAGATGCGAAAGCCGCGTCAAAGAACGCAGCGAAAATCAGCCCACGGCAACGTCGTCGTCGCTGGTTGATCAGCATGCTGCAGCCGTTTAACGGCATGGATAAACCACTACCAAAGCTGAGCGCGTACCAGCAACTGATGATCGGCCGCGGTCGTCGCAGTCAGCTCGTCAATCTCCATCTTTCTTATGATACTCGCATTCTGATCAACATCGTTCGCGATGCTTTTGTCAGCGACCGCCATCCACTGATCGGCTGGTTTACTTCGGCCATTGAAGATTCGATGTCGCGTTCGATGCTGAATCGGCTTGAACAAGATGCTATCGCTGAACTCGAAGAACTCGCACAGCAACACCTGTTTGAAGTTGCCACAGAACCGCTGCGCGAGCAGCTGCAGCAACGACCCGTGCGCGGCCATCGTATTTTGGTCATCGACGCTGTTGGACCCAAGACATCGTCAGTCGCTATTGTCGATAGCACTGGCCGAGTGTTGCAGACCGATGAAATCACTTGCTCCGCTCAACCTCAGGTTGTTACACAAAACGTTGTTCGGCTCGGCGAGTTGGTGCACCGTTTTAAAGTAACTCTGGTTGCGTTGACCAACGGGCCGGCGCGCCGCTTCTTGGTTCATACGCTTCGTGAGCTCGTCAATCAAAGTGCCGATAGCGGATTGTGTTGGACGATGGTTGACCGTGGCGGAGCGGAAGCTTACGCAGCGAGTCGAATCGCGCTGCAAGAGTTGCCTGAGCACAATCGTCGCGATCGGGCTACGATCTGGATCGCTCGAAGATTGCAAAATCCACTGTGCGAAATGGTCAAGCTGGATGCTAGTCGTTTGCGTTTGGGAAGTTATCAACGTGAATTGCCAGCCGAGCCGCTGAAAAAACTCGTTAATGAAACGATTTCGGATTGCGTCTGCGCACGTGGCATTGATGTTCTGTCGGCTAGTATGCAAGAACTGATGGCGGTGCCGGGCGTGGGTCGTGCTCAAGCGGATCAAATTGTTCGCGCCATTGGACAAAGTAAGATTCATAGTCGCGAAGATCTGCTCGCTGCGGTGACCGATTGGCCCGAAGCGAACAGCCGTCAGGCGATTGCATTTCTGCGGGTGTTCGAGAGCCCGAACACGCTCGATGCAACTGCGATTCACCCTGATGACTACAAGCTAGCCGAACGTTTGATTCAAAACACGGAATTGGTTCAGCCACCTGCTGCGCCGACGGGTTGGAAGCGACCGTTGCCTCCTGCACCTGTGGTTGTGCCGCCCGAACCACCGCCTCGTGCACCAGCAGCTCCCTTTGCGCAGGGTTTGAATGAACCTTCCGCTAGTGAAACACCAGCGACAGAAACTGTTCCAGTTGCCGAAGCAGTGACTACACCAGAACCTGCCCTTGCATCAGTGGAAGTTTCACAAGAACCCGTCGCAGAAGTTAGCAGCCAGGTTGAAAGTGTACCCATCGGCTCAACACCAGTTGAAGTTCAAGCGGAAGCACAACCAGCGGTCGAAGAATCTCGCGCTCCAGAACAACCAAGCATTCCACCTGAGTATCCAGAAGATATTTCGGCGACCGAAACGGCACCTTCTCTTATCGACGTGGAAAAACTGGCTCGCGGGTGGCAAGTTGGTCGCGAAAAACTCCGCTGGGTTGCTCACTGTTTGCAAAGTCCTTTTGCCGACGGACGGTTAACACGTACGCCCGTGCCGATGCAGAAAACGATGCCGACGCTCGACACCCTTGAACCCGGCATGTGCTTGTGGGTAGTCGTTGTCGGTGTGGCCGACTTTGGGGCTTTCGTTGAACTCGGTCCTGAGTGCAGTGGCTTGATTCATATCAGCCGTTTGTCGCCGAACTTTGTCGAAGATCCGCATCAATGTGTCCAAGTGGGTGACTTGGTTCAAGCTTGGGTGGTTGCAGTAGATTCAAAGAAGCGTCGGGTTGCGATGACTGCCATTTCGCCGGCTCAACGTGAAGCGATTGAAAAAGCCGAAGCCCAACGTGCGGCTCAGCGACAAGCCGAGCGCGCCGAATCCAGTCAACGTGGCAGTCGACCGGATCGGGGCCAAGGAGGCCCGCACGGAGGTTCGCACGGAGGTTCGCAGGGAGGTTCACAGGGAGGTTCACAGGGAGGTTCACGGGGCGTTGGCGCTCGTGGTGGACAATCGCAGGGCGGCCAAGGCCAACAACGAGCTGGCGGCGGCCAGGGACAAGGCGGCCAGGGACAAGGGCAACGCACAGGACAACCGGCGGGGCAAGGCAATCAACCGGGCAACTTTGCGGGTGCTGGCTCGGGCGGTGGACGCGGTCGCTCTGGTGGCGGACAAGGCGGAGGTGGCCAAGGTGGTGATCGTGGACGCGGTCAACAACGCGGTGGTCCACGTGGTGGTGGCCGAGACGGCGGACGCGACCGTTCCAGCCAACCGATAATCGTAACCAGCAAGAAACCTAAAGCGCCTATCTCCAAGGATATGGTTGAGGGAACAGCCCCGCTTAGGTCATTTTCGGACTTGCTTCAGTTCTACGAGCATAAGCGAACCGATCCACCAACCACTGAGGCACCAAGTCCCTCGACGCCGGAATCGACTTCTGAGTCGCACCAAGAACAGCCAGGTGCGTCCGAGTAAGCTGCTAATAAGATGAACACAGGCTGCGTGAAACGCAGCCTGTTTTATTGTCGCACAGTTGTCCCAGTTGTAGCTGGATTACCCATGCCAAGAACAATTGAGACAATTGTTCGACACTCAATCGACACTCACTAGAACGCACTAGAAGCCAAGAAGCTTCGTTTCGAAAGTATCAGCAATTCACCGAACTCGTTGGCAATTGAGTCAGCTGTTAAATTGATGGCTGCGATCTGGTTATCTGTTCCAGTACCACTGCTTACCCCATTAACCGTGCCTACGTTAGTGCTTCTCGAGCGGAAATTACCCGGCTGGACTTGAAGTACGGTATAGGTTCCAACTGGTAACGCGTCGAACGTGTATTCACCGTTCGCATCGGTCGTCGTGGTACGAGTTACAGCAGTGCCGGTTGAAGAGGTGCCTGTCAAATTCATCGTCACACCTCGAATACCTACTTCGCTGGTATCCCTAGTTCCATTGTTGTTCGAATCGATGTAAACCCGCCCCGACAATTTTGCGGTACTTACGACTGTTGCCGCAGCTGTAGCTGAATTGTTGTTCGGGTTGGATTCTCCCGCAGCAGTTACGACGACTTGGTTGTTGATCGCAGTGGCGTTCGGAGTGTCGTTCTTGACGGTGGTGCCAATGGTAATTGTTGTGGATGCTCCGGCAGCAAGCGATGCGATGGTCCCGCCGACGGTTCCACTAGTATTGGTAAACCCACTGGTCGCAGAGACGAAATTCAATGTTGTTGGAAGTGGATCGGAAACGACAACATTGGTCGCGGTGGACACTCCCGTGTTGGTCACAACAATCGTGTAGTTCAGGGCTTGTCCGGCAACGACGCTACTCGCACTTCCCACCTTCGTTACTGTCACGTCGAAATCACGATTGATCGTTACTGGCGCATCGTCAGTCACTCCCGCAGTGTTGTCAGCACTGGTTAGAGTTACCACGTTAGTAGCCGTTCCAGCCGCCGCTGTGGCTCCCGCTCGAACAATTAAAGTGATGATTGCTTCATTGACTGAAGCCGTTGTGCCACTGCCCAGCGAGCCACCGGCTTTGAGTGTTACTGCCGAAGGCAAACTAACAGTGCGGGTCGTTGTATTGAACGATACGTTTCCGCTGGTATTGCTGCCGTCGTCCAGTGTGAATGTTCCACTAACAAACTCAATGCCTGTAGGCAACGGATCGGAGATGTTAACACCCGTCGTGTCCGCTGTGCCTGAGTTCACTGCAATGATGGTGTAGTTAAAATTGCTTCCGCCAGCTACAGCTGTCGCTGCCGACGAGTCCTTGCGAACAACTAGTGTGACAGCTCGAGTGAGCGGGTCTGTGTCCGAGGCAGTATTGTTCGCTGTTGCTGGATTATTCTGCGCGTCTCGTTCTTGAGTCGATGCATTGTCTGCTGTAACGGTCGCGGTGTTGACAATGCTTGTGCCCGTGGCAGAGGGTCGAACGCGTACGACCACATTCACCGGTGCAGTACCCGCTGAAAGGACATTGCCCAAATTGGCTGTGAACTGTTGTCCTGACACGCTACCTACGGTAGAAGATACAAATTCAAGCGACGCCGGCAATGTGTCGCTGACCGTTACATTGGACGCGGTGCTTGGACCATCATTGATTGCGGTGATGGTGTAAGTAAACGTTTGACCGGTTGCAAGGGTTGTCAGGTTATTGGTCTTTGTAACCCGTAGGTCGTAGCGTGGAGTGACGTCTACTGAAACCTGAGCCTGATTGTTTCCTAAAACTAAATCCGTGAAGGTCTGATTTGCAACAACAATACTTGCGGCATTGATGAAGCTCCCAGGAGTCACCGTTATTGGAACGGTAACGGGGATATCAATAGTCGCCGTACCATTAGCGCCTAGATTTCCGATAGTCCAAACCAAGTCAGCCGGGGCTGTTCCCGCAGCAACGCCTGTTGGTAAAGTTCCAGGGACAAATCCTGCAGGTAGATCATCGTTTACGGTAACTCCAGTGACAGCCACCGATGAGTTGTTAGTAACGGTAAGTCGGTAAGTCAAACCTCCGCCCAGTGGAATGCTTGTTGCGCCTCCGACAATCGTCTTGGTAATGCCCAAGTCCACATTAGGAGCCGCTGGAGTGGTAACGTTGGCTTGGACGGTGGAGCCCTCGGCGTTCGCAGCGTTGGCAGTATTGGTTGTTGGATTAACAAACGTTGCGCCTACTGTCGCTATCACGATCAAAGTTGCGGTTTGGCCAGGAACCAAGGTACCAATGGGAGCAGACACTTGGCGAGTAGTCGTGTTGAACGTAGCACTGCCACTGGTGCCCGTTGGATTGGCGATCGTGAACGCTGGGGTGCCAACTATAGTTAATCCAGTTGGCAGCGTGTCGGTCACAACTGTGTTCGTCGAGTCAATACCTGACGCTAAAGGACTGTTGTTGGTTACGGCGATAGTATAAGTCAGATTTTCCCCTACCCTGGCAGTATTCGGACTGTCGTCCTTTGTAATTGTCAGCGTTGGCGGCGCAAATCCAAAGTCTCTTGATAGGTTGGTGTTCGCGTCGGTATCACCATCCGTGACCGGCGCAGCCCCAGCAACTAAAGTCACCGCCGAAGCCACTCCCAATCCAGTTACGAACACGCCTGTGTTGCCGTTGTTGGCAGGTGGAGATGCTGGAATAATGCTGGCCGCCAGGTTATCTAGCGGAGCGCTGGCATTGAACTGGCTGGCTGGAACGAGAACGACGTAACTACCGGGCAGCAGATTGGTAAATGAGTATTGACCCAGCGTACCGGCTGTCGCCGACGTCGTTGTACTTTGAGGCGATGGTTGCGCACTTAATTCCGATGGGCTCAGCGATCCGTTGGCATCAGTGTCGACATAGAGCTGCACCGTGACGCCGCCAATTCCAGCATCACTTCCATCAAGCAGACCGTTGCTGTTGATGTCTCGAAACACCTGGTTACCAATGGTCATTGGATTCAGATTGGCAATGTTTTGAGCGGCAAGAACGGGATCGCCAAACAAGCCGATGTTATCGATGACAACTTGTTGACCAGCTTGGTTGCTGATTTCAAACTGCAGTGCGCCTACCTGAGTTTCATCGAATCCGGCAGGGAAAGAGCTAAATGGTACGTCAATAAAGAGGAGCGGGTCTGTTGGCGTAGCCCGTTCCGGAATTGCAGCGGCGTTGAGTAAGACATCGGTGCTGTCGTTATCGCGACCGCGAATAGTGAGCGTTGCATCACCGGTTAGATTCGCCTCTGCGGCAAGGGCAATTCTGATGAAAGTTGCAGAGCCGCCCGCCGTCATGTCAAAATTATTAGTTCCCGATCCCAGCTCAGTGCCTAAGAGATTAGGAGCATTTGTGGCATCGCCGTCATAAGTTGCCAAATAGACGCCTTGCCCTCCCGATGAGTTTCCAAAATCAAGGACACCGGTTGAGGAGAGATTCGCCGCGACCGTCAAGGCGCCTGTTGTGGCGTTAGCGTGCAGATCTCTAACACCACCCACGATGTCAGTCGTCACAGCCGTAGTAGTTGTTGCAAAATTCGGGTTCGTACCACCCACTCCACTGTCGGCAGTGAACAATGCGGTGCTGATACCGTAACTGTCGATGCTGACTTGTTGCTGCGTTGTTACAGAAGTCACATTGACCGTGCGCACGCGCTGACTAGCTCGTTGTACTTGTCCTGTAACTGCGGTGTCTTGAACGACGAAGTGTGTTCCAGTCTGCGTCGCGATCAGGTTGTATCGGCCCTGATTTATGCCCGATGCGGGAGTCGTATCGGTGTCAACAAGTGTATCGTCACCTGTGCCATTATTGAAAATGTTGTCGCCACCGTCGCGATATAGGCTGACTTGCACACCGCCCAGCAAAGGTTCTGAGACTTCCCGCGTCCCGTTGTCATTGGCGTCTGTATAGACGATCCCGGGAATGGATGCGTCCATTGTCTGGCGCATTTCGAGCGACTCTAGCCGTAGCGATCTTCGCTTGGTAGCACGCGATAGGGTTTTCGACCTCTTGGTAAAGAGAACCGAGTCTAAGATGCGTTTGAGAATGCCAGCCATCGTGATTGCTCCATCTAAAGCCTACCGGTTCGCTAAATGAAGCGACGCCCTGTATCGAAATGATCGGTGTTCAGACCAGAAAACTTGTAACAAGTCTTCTGATAACCCAGCTCATTGTCTCAAAACGCTGATAATTTAGCGCGAATGTGACACCTGCAAAGAAAACGATTTGCTATCTACTTGAAGTTAACCGTGGTTTTTGCGCAAAAGCGTCACTAATGGGAGGAATACTACCTAACAAATTCGTAGCTTACTTAGGCAAAGCGCTTCTAACGCCCCAAGGCGAAGAGAATGGTTCATAGCTGCCCTTTCGAGCGGCTCAGCGTCGAATCTACCCCCACTAACGCTACATACTCCACAACACTGCGACATTTGTTGGACTTTAGCGGCAAACGGAAATTTAAGGGGAACTTGCCCACACTTACGTTGCGTGTTAGCTTATCGCTCGACATCTCTAAGTGAAATGGGTTTCCGCGCGCTTTGGACGCACCTGAGTCAGGCTAGCTTTTGGGTAGGGGCTGGTTTGATGGATCGGGAAACCGATGGGAACTTGGAAAGCGATTCCGAGAAAATCGCTTGGCAGTAACTCCTGAAAATCTCTTTTGCAGTCTGTTGTAGGGACAGACTGAAAACGAGCTGATCAAAGTGCGGGCGGAGTGTCTTTTTCGTTCATGTTTCTTTAATGAGAATGTGTCTATGTCATCAGACAAAAAATTCAAACTTGAGTACGTTTGGCTTGACGGTTACCTACCTGAGCCGAATCTCCGCAGCAAGACAAAGATTGTCGACAAAGAACCCAAGTCGCTTGCCGACTTAGACCTATGGGGCTTTGACGGCAGCTCGACGCAACAAGCGGAAGGCAAGAGTTCCGACTGTATTCTGAAGCCGGTTGCGTTCTACCCAGACACGACCCGCAAAAATGGCTACTTGGTCATGTGCGAAGTCATGTTACCAAACGGCCAGCCGCATCCATCGAACTTTCGCAATTCAGTGGACGAAAGTGACGACCTTTGGATTGGACTCGAGCAAGAGTACTTCTTCTACGAAAACGGCCGTCCTCTTGGCTTCCCTGCCGACGGTTATCCAGCCCCGCAAGGTCCTTACTACACCGCCATCGGCTACAAGAATGTTGGCGACGTGGCTCGTCAAATTGTTGAAGAGCATATGGACATCACTCTCGATGCCGGAATCAACTTCGAAGGCATCAATGCTGAAGTTGCTAAGGGGCAATGGGAGTTCCAGATTTTCGCCAAGGGATCCAAGAAGATCGGCGACGATATGTGGATGGCTCGTTACCTAATGATTCGCTTGTGCGAGAAATACGGCATTGAAGTCGAATTTCATTGCAAGCCAGTTAAAGGTGACTGGAACGGTTCGGGTATGCACTGCAATTTCTCGACCAAGTTCATGCGTGAAACCGGTGGCGAAGAGTACTTCAAGAAACTTATGGCTGCTTTCGAGAAGTATTGCATGGAACACATCGCTGCTTACGGTCCAGATAATCACTTGCGTTTGACGGGTCTGCACGAGACTCAGTCGATCGACAAGTTCAACTACGGTGTTGCGAACCGCGGCGCTTCGATCCGTATTCCTCACTCGTTCGTGAACAACGGATACAAAGGTTACCTCGAAGACCGTCGTCCAAACTCGGCCGCCGATCCATACAAGATCGTTTCACGAGTTCTCAAGACGATCAACTCGGTCAGCTAATTTGCTGTCAGGGATTGTGAAGTACCTTAAATGAATAAACGCCGCGCCTTTAAAGTGCGGCGTTTTCGTTTTGCGTTGGTTATGCTTCCTGCTTTCCGAGTTCGATTCATGCAACCTGCCTGCCATCAGAAACTATTCAACCCGACAGCTGAGTCAGTCGACCGCACCTACGCGCCACTTACTTACTCATGGTTTTCATCCGTGGGACCGCTATGCCATCCGTGGTAGAATGCAGTTCAATGTGATTGGCTTTGGGTCAAACGAAGAATCGCAAACCAGGGAACTTCAAACGAAGCCATCGCAAGCTGGAAGCTGGGCTGTCGGAAAGTCGTGAACAAACGCAGTAGCGGAAGCCGTCAAGGCTTTCGGGAGTTGATATTGCGGGCCAAAGTTGCATGCACGAAATGCTTGACGCATTCCGCTACCGACTTTTCGCCA
>JANODD010000358.1:0-2188 GCA_031412515.1 Planctomycetia bacterium
TGGCGAAAAGTCGGTAGCGGAATGCGTCAAGCATTTCGTGCATGCAACTTTGGCCCGCAATATCAACTCCCGAAAGCCTTGACGGCTTCCGCTACTGCGTTTGTTCACGACTTTCCGACAGCCCAGCTTCCAGCTTGCGATCGCTCGCCGGTATCCTGATTTTACACTGATTTAAACAATGAGCTATTCGCGTTCCATTTCGTTGAACTCATTCGAACCTTAAATTCCCCAACTGCACCGATGTTGCGAACTCAGACAGGCGATACAACTCGCATCTAAGCCCATGCAACCCTCACGGCTTCACCGCCTCGAAGTAATCCTCAAACACCAGCACCAGTTGCTCACCATAGTTCTTCCAGTGCTTCCCAACCGGGCGTTCTTTCAAGCCAGCGATCCAATGGCAATTGAACTCGTGTACCGTGCTATCGATACCGTAACGCTCAAGCCAACCGTCGCCCAGCGTCCCTGAGTTTCGAAACGCTCCGTCGGTGCTCCCTTCAGTGAACCAAGTGTAACGCCGCAACAGCGATTCCAAAATCCGCATTCGCTCAATGTGCTGATCTAGCTTAGGTACCGGTGGTCGACTGATATGCAATTTCCCGTTGCCGTCATTGTGCAATTCGACCGCCAAGTGCGGTGCCTTGTCTTGCTTAATCATCGACTCAAGCCAGTTTTCTAGTGCCGCGTTTTCTGGGGCGACCGAAGCGTCCGTGGGCTTATCCCAATTTCGATTTAGGTCCTTGCCTTGCATATTGAATCGAGTTCGACCGCGAGCCACGCCGTCTTTGTTGGCCATTGGCAAAATGAAAACGCAGTATTTTTCCAAGCAGCGCCTTGAGACGTCATCGTCCTGCAGTAGGCGACCGATCAAGCCCTCAACAATCCAGTTTCCGCCGGCTTCCCAAGGATGAGCTCGCGCTCGCAAAAACACTCTATACGGTGCGTTGGCGTTACCAATCTGCAAAATCTCCAGACCTCGCCCTTCACAGGTCTTGCCAATCGCAGTAACGGTTACTTCGGGACGCCTGCTGATAGATTCAATTAAGCGATCGAGATCCGACACGCGATACGGCTCAACGCGGGCGACATACAACTCGCCAGTTTTTGACAGGGTCAATTCCATGGTTACGCGGTTGTCAGCCGAAACGCTGGTCGCAATGGACAACCACGTTTGTCCGTCATCGGAAACTACAGCTGCCTTCAATTCAGGCGCTACCGACGCCGCGTTGCCATTCCAGACGTTGCTCAAGTTGTTCACTTCGAGACGCACTATTGCATTCGGTTTACCAACCACTTTAAAGTGAAAGTGTCCAGCAGCACGGTTCGGCGAAGAACGTTCATGATCATAGACTAGAAATACTTGAAGCGTTCCCTCGCTATCGAACTCATACCAAAGTGGCGAAGCGTTCTCGATGCTCGTATCGACAAAGTCAACAACCGCTGAAGTTGACGCTTTTGAATTGGCCTTAGACTGTGCCCAAGTAACTTGCGGATTACAACACGAGGCTAAATACAACAGCAATGAAATGTAAGCGAGGCGATCGTGCGTCATTAAGAACTTTCGCTCAGTTTGTTTCTGAAAGTTGGATTCAAGGTCAAGCGTTTTTTCACTTGTGCCATTCTATGCGGCGAAACTAGATCCTACCAAACTACTCA
This sequence comes from Planctomycetia bacterium, assembly GCA_031412515.1. GTDB lineage: Bacteria > Planctomycetota > Planctomycetia > Pirellulales > Pirellulaceae > Aureliella. The sequence goes on from JANODD010000358.1 coordinate 1,657, forward strand.
ACGATTCCAAAAAGACTTTTGACAGGAAAATTAATGACAGGAAAATTCAAAAATGCAATTTTGTCTTTTCTCGCAGATCGCCACCACGCGCTTATCGTTCGGACTTAGCCGCAGAAGTCCTAGTTTCACCGATTAAACTCGATGGCGATCAGCGACGAATGTCAATTTTCCTGTCAAATCTGCTCGTTGGCCGGTCATTGCTGATACTGATCGCTTTCCTACCGAATTTTTGTTTCAACTGACGACCGAAGAATTCGAGGAATGGAGATCACAGCTTGTGATGTCCAATCCTGGAGCAAACATGGGGCTAAGACGGCCCCCCTTGACGCATTTAGTGAGCAAGGTTCCGCTCGTTTGACCCATAGCCAGCGGAGAGTGTTGACTTAGTAGCAAAACTCGAGAATCTAACGTCATGCCTAACTGATCACTTTTCTTTCTTCGATCCGTGGGACCACCATGTCATCCGTGGGAAGGAGGTATACGTCTTCCCACGGATGGCATAGCGGTCCCACGGATAAATACACTTTTCTGC
>JANODD010000359.1:0-8455 GCA_031412515.1 Planctomycetia bacterium
GCCTGTCTCTCGATCTGCGCAGCCTGCTTCGCGACCAAAACGCGGAGTTCTTCGATAACTTTGTCCTTACTGTCCATTCCTGAACAGTAGCAAATTAAGCTAAACTAACGCACTATCAGTTCTTGAACCGTGAACGGTTACCCCAATGCATAGACATCTCCGTTGCTATCGCTTAAGTTGTCTACTTCAAAATAAGGGTCACTGACTGGTCGAGTTTTGCATTGAGGAGCGTGTTTTGGCAATTGGATTTGGAATAATTGGGTGTGGGATGATCGCGAAGTTCCATGCTCGGGCGATCGCTGAGATTTCCGGCGCGAAACTGGTGGCTTGCTACAATCGAACGGCCCCAAAGGCGGAAGCGCTGACCGCCGAGTTTGGCGGCCAAGCTTACACTGACCTCGATGCAATGTTAGCTCGCGAAGACTTACACATCGTGACAGTGTGTTCGCCCAGCGGAGCTCATATGGAGCCCACGGTTGCCGCCGCGCGAGCCGGTAAGCATGTGATCGTCGAAAAACCGCTTGACGTCACGCTGGAACGCTGCGATGCAATGATTCGAGCTTGCGAAGAAGCTAGCGTTAAGCTGGCTACCATCTTTCCGTCGAGATTCCATCGGTCCAGCCAGTTGCTCAAGCAAGCGGTTGAAGCGGGACGTTTCGGTAGGTTGACCCTCGGTGATGCTTACGTCAAGTGGTTTAGGACTCAGCAGTATTACGACAGCGGAGCTTGGCGAGGTACATGGCAGTTGGACGGTGGCGGTGCGCTGATGAACCAAGCGATTCACAGCGTCGATTTGTTGCTTTGGTTGATGGGCGACGTCTTAGAAGTGTCGGCTTACACAAGTCTCTTGGCGCACGAGCGGATCGAAGTAGAAGATGTTGCGACCGCTACCCTGCGATTTAAAAGTGGTGCGTTGGGCGTGATCGAAGCCACTACAGCCGCTTATCCTGGCACGCTCAAAAAGATCGAGATCGCGGGTTCCCATGGCATGGCGATTTTAGAAGAAGAGGACATCATCAAGTGGGAGTTTGCGGAATCGATTGAAACAGACCAACGTTTGCGCGAAGAGATGCTCGGTCGTACGAAAACAGGCGGTGGCGCCGCGGATCCCGCGGCCATCGGACATCAAGCTCATGCGGCTTTGTTTCGCAGCTTTTTAGATGCGCTGCATAGCGACGCGCCCCTGGCAATCGATGGCCGCGAAGGCCGACGCAGCGTTGAACTGATTCTCGCCATCTACGAAAGCGCAAAGACCGGCAAGAAAGTTAGCTTGGCTTAAGTGAAGTATGCATCCCTGCTTGCCATTTGGGCAGGTCCAGCATCCCGTGCCAGATGCTAATCTTCCCACTAGTGCTTCAACACAATTTAACTTTGGGGTGGCACGCGCTGAGGCTTTGCGAAGGGCGCGCTGAGTGTCGCTCAAAACACGCCCTTCGCAAAGCCGCAAAGCCTCAGAGCGTGCCACCCAAACCGACCAACCCTAAAATTAAATCTGGACAAAGCACTAGTGGAGCTTCCAGGCTTTTGAACTTTGCACTTTGCATTTTCACTTTTCAATGTTCGTACGCTGTTTTTCCCGGCGCGCCTCAGAATGCTGCGAGTGTGGAAAATCGAAAAATGCAAACAGATCGGCACGCGAGGTGCACCAAGCTGCTCTTGGTTTACTGCACTGGAGCAAGCACACTCATGTCTACCATTGGAATTCCCTCAAATCGCGCGATCGTCGTTTCAGGCGAGCAAATAGCGCGCGGTGAAAAGCGTTCGCTCGATTTGCCGGTTGTCGAGCTACCGACGGGCAGCAGTCTCACACTGCCTGTTCAAATCCTATGCGGTGTTCATCCGGGCCCGGCAGTTTGGTTATCGGCAACGACGCATGGCGAAGAGTTGACGTAGAGAAGAGATGCAAGCTTGGCGCAGCCGGATTCTCACAAATCCAGCTACCCGTTGCACGCTTTGTTGCTGGTTTTGTAAAAAATCCAGCTGCCGCACTACTTCATGCAAAATTGCTCAATGTCGATGGACCCTTGACGGACCCTCGCGGCACAACCGGTTAGGTATTTCATGAACTTTTTATAAACCTCTTTGGATGTTAACTCGATTGCCTACGGAGCCAGTGTTGTGGCAGCTGCCGACGCTTCGATCGGCGTATGAAAATTCCGGAGTTCGAACGATGGGGAGCCGCTGTTGTTCGCCCTGGAGACATCCAGGACGACGTCTGAGTTCAAGCTCGCCGAGGCTAAATTGAACTTCAGCTCAACGCCCTTTAGCCACTGCAGAAATGGAAACTGATACTCGGCGGGAACATGGTCTACCGTAGCTAAGGGAGCTTGTTCCCACTTCGTACTCGTCCAGTGCGTCGGTGGTTCGTCAAGTGTAAATTCTCCACCGAGCGGACAGTGAAGTTCGCCGTGTAGCGCGTGCTCGACGTCTTTGCGGAAGGTTCCTGGATCCGTTTGCAGTCCGCTTGACCAAGCATTGAGCCATGATGCAATCGCCGCCGACTGTTTCCGTGATTGACAAAAAGAGAATGCGTTAAGATAAGGAGCAATCTCCGACCGACTGACGTCTCGAACTTGCAAAAGCAATTGCGATGGTTGATCTAACTCCTGAAGGACAAGACTGTTCCGAACCTCCTGTCGTAACTCAGCGCTGCCGCCATAGATGGACCATTGGCCATCTTCGTAAATTGAATTTAGTTGAGTAATGCCGAGCAAACCTTTTACTAAATGCTCTCCTGTCAGGATCATCAGTTCCGCCGAAGTAGGTATTCTCCCCATGCTGTATGGATTAAAGTTAAATATACTCAAAGGGGTTGGTAGCGGGTTACCGGGTGACGTTTCAGCTTTGCGATTTTGTAGGTTCCGCATCAGCCCCGATATGGCTTGCAAACCATCGATGCCGCTTGGGGACACGGCAGCAAACGATTGCTGTGTAGCAAAACTCATTGAACGGCCGTCGGTGCGTTGCAATTCGCCTTGCACAATGCGACCGGGGATATTGGTGTCGCGGATTCCGATGTAGGCGAGCACATTGCCGGCCTGAGTTCGCAAACGGGCTGAAACGCCCATCAGTTCATTGTGTGACAGAGTCGCGTGCTGCGGCGATGCCTGAGACAGGTATTGCGTCAGAAAACTGTACTCGTTCCTCGCGTAGGGTGTTATGTGAATCTTCAGCTCAACGCGATCCATGTTCTCACCGATGTTGGCACTTGCGATGGACACTAGCACAGGATCCATCGAGGGCCACTCCGCTCGGTAACGCTGAGAGAACTTGGTGTAGGCCGATACTTCGTCCTGGTTCGCTCTCGTCACAGCAACATCCGCCACTGGAATAAACGTACCGGCTTTGCCTCGCATTGAATCGAGTGCACCACCACTCCGAAGGTCGACCTGACTACCATCGGGACGAATGCCAAAGTTTTCAGGTAGGAAGTTTTCTTCGACCAGTGAGTGCTTTGAATCCCATCGTTTTCCTAGTGCCTTCGCAACTAAGGCGGCGACCTCGAGCTGACGACAGTCTTCTGCTGATGCTCGGCGGCGTCCTAGTTCGATTCGGAAGGCAGGGCTGGCAATCCTGCGAATGAATGGATCGGATAAGTATAGCGTGATACCCGAGTTGGCTGGCCGCTTGGTAGCGACTGCATAACGGTACTCTTGAAGGTTTGACAACGAACGGGCTGCCGCTTGAGGTCTAAGTACCGAAGTCAATATTGCTTGTGAATTTGTCACCAGCAAGTAACGGCCACGTCGGGCATAAAACGACCGCATTCGATTGTCTGGAGTGCGGAAAAGAGAAGCTCTGTGATTTTCAATCGTGTCCGCATGTTGCATGGCACCGAGTAATTTCCCTTTCTCGGCCCGTTGCTGGTAGATGATTGCTTCCAGTTTTGCCTCTTCGCCTTGCTTTGCCTCGATGAGTACTCCAAGGCCTGCACCTTCGTCGAAGAACACATCAGAACCTATAATCGCCAAATCATTGACCGACGAGTCCGCATCTAGTAGAGCTTTCGAGTTGATTCCGAGCTGATCTTCGATTCGGCTTCGCACATCAGTGTCTAGGATCGTATTGGTTACAATCTCGTCGAGTGAACCTCCCCAGCCAATTAGAAAACGTCGCAGCCACATGTAATTGTTGATCGAACCGCATCGGAGATAGAAGCAATCATTTGGCACCAACGAAGCGATGGGCTCGATATCATTTGACAGTGGAGCAGACGCGGGGAGTCGTTGTCCAATGACATTTACTGGGTTTGGCAGTGGGTGAATCGCTGGTCCCGGCCCCGCTGTTTCTGCCTTATCGTCGATCATCATCGCTAGCCGTACGGATTCGAATCCAAGGAGCATGCCAAGTGTACGCTCGAAGTGCTTCTCCAAAGTACTGACGCCCTCCTTTTTCGAGAAAGGTTGAGGCCTTGATGACACTCGCAAGTGCTTGCCGATCGCTGATAAGAAATCACTGGTTAAATCTTGTATCGCTGGTGGGATGCCCGACTGCTGATCACGCAACGCCTTCCACCACCGCTGCATCAACTGAGCATGTGGAACGTCGGAGACATCTGATTGGACTTTTACACATGGTTTACCTGAAATTTGGACTTCAGCAGCCCCAGGATTTTCACCACTGTAGAGAAAGTAGATGTGTAGACTTTCAGTGCTCGGTCGCGCTTCACTAGGGTCATCTGCCGCTGCAGCCACTGGATTGGTCACCCGCGAGCATGCCGTCAGCCATATTTTGCAGTTTGAACAAACTACCTTAACGCCCTGGTCTGAATGCCAACCTTTCTCGAGCGCAAGTGACAGCGGAAATTCAACTTGACCAACTCCATAAGGCTTGCCGGCTGCGGCGATGAATCGCGTCTGTCGCAGTGAATCAGCTTTCGCGTCTACTACAGCCTCTTGCGCTTGGATGATTCGAAGATTGTCGTGTGACGCAAGTCCAATTAATGCCACAAGAAATATTAGAACGGTCTTGAAGCCTGGCGAGAAGACATGAGACTTATGCAGGTATTTACTTGAAGTAAACATTTTGGTCGCTCCAATGCACAAGTAAAACGAAAAAAAACATGCCGAGTAGGTTGCACATTTAACTAGGTGCTATTTGCGCGATAACCGAGCGCTAATTATCAGAAAAATGGTCACTTCCCGCTGATCGCCACCGTCCTAGTTGCTAGCGTGCTTTGGGTAGTTTTATCGGTGAGCCGTCGGCGCTAGCCGCGGGTTTCGGAGTGATACTCTATCACAACAACCAGCCTCATTTAAGCGCAAAGCCAACGAACAAACAACTGAATCGGATTGGCAGCTTGCAAATTCAACCGCCCGACTTCGAGACCCGCAGCTAGTGCGGTTCGCATTGAGGATGAATAGTCCCGGCGGACGTTGCTACGATCCAGGTCCTCAACGCCATGTATACCACAATCCCGTTCAGGGAATGCCAAAGGAAGTGAGTACCGATTGGCCAAGGGACGATCCAGTCGCTTGAGCGAGCAGTGATGGCTGCTGCAAAACAACAGGCGGTGCTCAATAGCAGAAAAGGTTCTGCAATACTTCGGCTGGCCCACAAGCCACCGAACACTAACATCGCCACCAGCGAAGGCATGTAAAACAACGAACCGTTAAGCGGCTGATGCACGGGCATCAAGGCGAATGACACGCCAACAATGGCTATCACGATAACCGCTGCGAGCCATCGATTGTTAAAGAGTAACTTGCAAGAGATCAGCCACGTGAATAGAACTTGGAAGAGAGTGATCGGGATTATGTCTAGCCACTTGGTGAGCGGCGTGGGCCTCGTATGAAACAGAAAGCTTCCCAATCCAATCACTGCGGCAAGCGAAATCAGAGAGAGCGTGCTAACGGTTAACGTCCGACGTCGAATAGCGAGATGCAGGGCAAACCCGGCTGCAATCAAAAACGAGGCGTTGGTCACGGCATTGAACGGCTCTGCCCAGAATGCCGGAGCACCACCGCGTTCACGATACATTCGTAGCATGTCTTGACTGACTTGAAGGATGTCTGACATTGGTTCCTCTGTAATAAATAAGGCGATTTTTTCTGCGGAAGTTACATATGGCCAGAACTGTTGTCGTTGATGCGAGCCACCCGTAGACCGTCGCTATGGCTTTCCCATCGACTCTCAGCAAGTAGGGCAGCGATCGAGTCGGAAAAAAACATCCCACGTGGTGTCAAAACATTTTTTTGTGGACAATTTTTTAGTAAACCTTCCTTTATAAGTAGATCGAATCTATCTAAATAGCGATCCCACGCATCCGGTCCAAATAGATGTGCAAAGCTGGCCTTGTCAATTTTTAGCGAGGCCAGTCGGCGGGTTAGATGGAGCAACTCCAGGTCGTGTCTTTGGTATTGAAAGAAGCGATTCCAAACGGGACTATGCGCACGGACGGCTTGAAGATATCCGGCTGAACTTTCGGGGTTCAACGTCTTCAGTGCCCTTTGTCCATCGCTGGAGGAAGAATAGGAAATCCCGGAGGGACCGAAGCCTAGCACCTGGCAATGGTTTGACTCGTAACAAAAGGGGCTCGTAACTATAGCGGCGTGCGTCATTTGCTAGTTCAACCCGCTCGAAGTTGGTTAGCGATGTCTGTCTGTAGCCGCTGTCAAAGAAATTGTGGATTTAGAGCTCGCTCGAAAATTCTCAGAAGACCAGATTATCGAACTTTGATTGCTACTTCAACTAAAAGCGATTGCAGCGAACAATTGACTGCTTTATAAATACTAGACGATGTACCTGAGGCAAACGCATATAACTTGAACGGTATCTGTGAGCCCATAATGTCGAAGAGTAGCGCCAACGACGTCGAATACACGAAATACCGTAGCTACCTTCAGTTTTTGGCGAAAACGTATTTGTCAACACGTTATCGCGGTAGATTCGACCAGTCAGATATCGTTCAAAGAACGATGCTCAATGCGTTCACTGACCGTGAGCAGTTTCTAGGAAGAACCGAGGCAGAACTAATCGCTTGGTTGAAAACCATACTCATACGTCAGATCGCGCAGGCAACTCGCGAGGCGAGAACTCAAAAACGCGACATCAAACGTGAACAATCGATTGAAGCATCGATTGACGCTTCATCCATGCGAATGGGAATTTTCCTGACTTCAAAACTATCCTCACCTAGCCAGCAAGCGGTCAGGCACGAGAATATTGTTGCGATTGCGGATGCCTTGGAGTTCCTGCCGGAAAATCAGCGACAGGTCCTAGTTCTGCGATATTGGGAAGGAATGACTATTCAGAAAGTTGCGGAGTCGCTGGGCAAATCAACACCGGCTATAGCTGGACTTTTACATCGTGCATCCAAGAAACTACGCACTTTACTGGCAGAGATCGATCCTCCATAGTCGCCTCCATAGTCGCTTAGACCGGTTCCAGCGTTGACCGGAAAGCGAGCTTCAATTGAGTCGGGTAAAACGAAACCCACCGGCCAAATTTGTTAAGCTTAGCGTGCACTAAGCCAAATGACCGGCTATCATAGTCAGCAGCGAACTGTTAAAAACTTTGCCGTTAGACGCGAGACCATGAACTATGCCAACCGTTGACTCGCCTTCGACCTCCACTTCAATGTTGAATCAAATGCGAAATGGCGAGCAATTGGCTTGGTTTCGCTTCGTGCAGGTTTACACTCCACTTCTTGAGTTTTGGTCACGCCAACAAGGAATTCGCAAGCCCGACTCCGAAGATATCATCCAGAATGTTTTCGTGGCGGTTTCGCAACATATTGAAGGATATGGACGCGATGGGTTAGAAAGTAACTTTCGAGCGTGGCTTTGGACGATCACGCGTTCAAAAATAATCGATCACTTTCGTTGCGTTAAAAAATCTCCCAAAGCGATTAGTGTCGATCTTCTCGGCACTTGCGCAGCACCCGACCGCCTTTTTGAGGCGTGGAACGCGTCCGACTCCGCAAAAGATCTTAATGTGCTCATCAACGGTGCGCTCGAAGTCATCAGATCAGATTTTTCACCGCAGACGTGGACTGCATTCTGGCAAACTTGTGCAATGGGTCGCCCTGCCAGCGAAGTAGCGAAGGAACTGGACATGAGCGCCGCCGCCGTTTGCATGTGTCGCGCACGTGTCATGCGTCGCCTCCGCGAAACGATCGATCATTTCTGAGTTTGATATTATTGCGACCATAAGTTGACAAATTTTCGCGTTAACGAGTTGCGTTAAGCTTACTAGTGGAGTCTCAAAGTCAAATCTTCGCATTGCGAATATCAGCCGGAACGCGTTAGAGAGCGTCCCGCTTAGGAGTTTGAACTGAAGCTGATCATTACGGTGGTATAGTCTCATCAGCCGGAAGGCGTTAGCCTCCGGTTGTGTATTGAACCGGAGGCTAACGCCTTCCGGCTGATAAATCACCTGTAAATCCGCGTTTTCAAGTTCATTCCTAAACGGGACGCTCTCGCTAGCGTCCGGTTTTCGCCGCGTGAACCGGGTG
>JANODD010000360.1:0-15181 GCA_031412515.1 Planctomycetia bacterium
CCCCGCGGACGGCGACTGGCACTGATATTAGAGAGTGCTGTTCAAGTGTTCATTCGTTTACAAAAGGGAATTGAACTTAGCTTTTGTACCCATAGACTACGGTGGTACAGACTACGCATGTCTCCCCGATTATCCATAAATGCAGTATGTCGCAGAAGCCAAAAGACGTTCCGCTTTCCAACAGTAGAATGAGCCTTGCAATGCATCGCAAACGCGGATTTACGTTAGTTGAATTGCTGGTAGTGATTAGCATCATTGGGATTCTGATGGGCTTGCTGCTACCTGCGGTGCAAATGGCCCGCGAATCCGCACGACGTATTCAATGTGCCAGCAATCTTAAGAATGTGGGCATAGCGCTGCACAACTTTGCGGACGCCTATCGAACATTGCCGGCCGGTTCTGAAAGTTTGAAAGGTACGCATCAAGCTTGGTCAGGACGGATACTGCCTTTCGTAGAGCAATCAACGGTATATTCGCAGATTGATTTCGCGCGTCCGTGGGATGCAGTGGGGACAAATCTGAGTGCCTCGTTAAATAAAGTCCCGATCTACATTTGTCCCTCCGCACGATTAAGTTTTGCGGGCAAGCAAGACTTCGGTGGCATCATTGGCACAGCCTTGTTGCCTTTGCCCGCTGGACTTGGCCCCAACGATGCATTTGGGTGCGGCACATTGATTTCTACATCGGTTGAACAGCGATTGCCCGTAAAGTTTGCGGGCATCACCGATGGTTTAAGTTCGACGATGGCCGTTGGCGAGTCGACTGATCGAGACGAACTTGGCACTGGTTCAGGCAGATGGGCGAGCGGGCACAATTGCTTCGCTCAAAATGATTTAGTCGGCATATCTCGTGAGACTGGCGAGCTTTTCTCGCTGCATCCGGGGGGCGCTCATGCCTTGTTCGCCGACGCTCATATTCAGTTATTACCTCGCACAATCGACAAGCTAATTCTAGGCGCAATTTGTTCGAGAAATGGCGGCGAAGCTATAGCTAGTCAAGTTTCAGTTGAGTGAATCTTCGTTCTCAGGCAGGGAAAGGGGGGTGGATTTACGTCTTGAGATTCAACGTTGGAGTTTTAAAAAGTGTCTTAGTGTTACCAAGTTTTCAAGGTTTTAAGAAGGATAAAAAAATGTTTTTGAATCGTCGTATGTTTACTGCTGTGGCCGTTTGTTTGTGCCTCACAGCCTCCACTGCATTCGCTGGTGGAAATGGCGGAACCAAGAAGGACTCGACCATCAAGGTCACCAACAACTCAACGACAGTTGCTCAGTTAGGCGTTGCCGTGGACCCATCGCCTGCACTGCTGGCCGCTACCACAGTCCAAGAGTTCCAGAATCGTGGTGGAAAATCGATCGGTTCCGGCGGCACCGCAAGTTTTTCAGTGAAATCGGGATCGCATCGAGTTGTTCTCGTTGATCTGTCGACAGGTGCACCATTAGCAGATCAAAATGTGTCTGTAGCTAAAGGTAAAACTCTTACCGGAACTTACGTCGACGCCCCAGGCGGTTTGACATTTACTTCAAACTAATCGTTCTTTGATCAAAGACCGGTGTGTTTGTAACAGAGTGTATCCGTTAGCCAATGCGAAGGTGCAGGACGACGCAAAACTTATGCAGTTGCCCTCGCACCTCGGATTGGCTTTTTTCTTTCTCTGAAGTTTTAGAAGTTGATTTGATTCGTGAGTTTTGCGTCTGCCGCGTAATCGGAAACACCATTGTGCTTACAGGAAATCCTAGTATGGCGACCAGTATGGCTACCAGCACGGCGATTCAAGAGCCTTCAACCGAAGGTACGACTGAGTCAACAGCTCCCTCCGCCTCGAGACGGTCGGCTGTGACTACAGAAACTACCCAGTCACATCCTGCTGAACTTATAAAGCCCCGCGAACCAGTCAGGCGATCATTAACCAGTGTGTCGATCGGACTGACACTTTCACTTATTCTTTTAACTGGATGGCTAAACGCATTGCCGTGGCTCTACGAAGGATACACTTGGTGCTCGTGGCTTGGAATCGCTCTGGCTATGCAACTGGCGATCAGTGGTGGTCTTTGCTCGCAATTCTGGTCGATCTGGCTGTGGTCTAGTTGCGTTTTGGGTGCAGCGTTTCACTGGTCGCCAGCGGCGATGCAATATACTTTGTCATCGAGTTTTGCCGTTGGCTTCGCTGTAGCGGTTCCACTGATAATTTGGGACGGTCTTCGCTTGGCCCTTGGTTTTTGGCTTGCCGCAAAAATCACCCGCGATGTGCGTTACTACTGGTTCATTGCTGCGATTTCCACGATGGCATTTGAATACATAATGCCCGGGGTGTTTCCCTGGAAACTTGGACTCACCCAACTGTCCAATCCTTGGTTCATTCAAGGCATAGACGTTCTCGGTCCCAGTTTTTCCACTTTTGTAGCTTTTACAATGGCGGGTGCGATTCAAATCAGTGGTGTTGGAATATACCGCTGGTTCAATAGGGAATATGCATCCCTGGCAGTCGTATTCCGGGCAGTCTCGCCCGTCATGATTACGCTAGCGTGCATTTTGGCCTACAACGCCCTGTCCTGGCAATACTGGAGCCACGTAATTGCGAGAGCCAAAAAAGTCAAGGTTGGACTAATACAAGTCGATCCGAGCTATGTAGAAAGCAGCGAGAATGCACGCAAACAGACGGTTTTGATTGCCAATCAGGTCGACTTAGTTTGTTGGCCAGAATCAAGCGCGGGAAACTACGACCTTCAACTGAATTGCTTAGCCGACGAAGAGCAGAATTTTTTGATGTCACGAGAACCCGAACGCGGAATGCGTCCATGGCCTCAACCCCATTGTGAATTGCTGCTCGCTGGAAAGAACTACGTTGGTAGCCCTGATGAGCCGGATGAGCTGTATGTCACAGCCATGCTGCTTGACCAACACGAGAACATCAAAGCTCGTCACAACAAGCGATTCTTGATGCCGTTTGGAGAGTACGTACCAGGTGACAAATTCATTCCAGGACTTTCGCAGCTTTTCGATATGTCAGAATTTGTCCGACCAGGGAATTCGGCAATGCCTATTGAAGCGGGCTGTGGTGCACAGATTGGCACAATGTTGTGCTATGAAGACATGGTTCCTCAAGCCGCCCGCGAAATGGTGTTGCACAAAGCGAATCTTTTAATTTCACTTGCAAATGGCTCGGCGTTTGAAAGTCATTTTACACTTTATCAACATCGCCTGATCGCTCACTTGCGGGCTGTTGAAAATCGCCGTTATTTTCTCCGATGTGCCGCAACGGGTGAGACTTGTGTCATTAATCCGCTGGGCGAAATCGAATCAAGATTACCAATGCAAGCCGATGGCTCGCTGGTGAGTGAAGTTGCATTGTTGGAGGGGATAACCACATATTCTAGGTATCCGTGGATTGCGCCACTTCTACTCAGCACTATCCTATGCTTTTCTTTGGCCCCTTTTTTGCGGAGCACAGGGCGGCGCGGCGAAAACTTGCGATAGCGGAGCTTTGTCGAATCGAATTGCGAGTTGCGATAGATCACGTTGGTTGGTTTCCGCGCACCATTGTTTTCAATTGTTCGAAATCCAACTTCGCTCTCCGTTGTCTGGTTTTAAGACTGCGGAGCTGTATATTAAAGTGGGCAAAAATTGCCGCAAGACTTGTTGGTGACTTCGGATTGAACACGATCTGAAATACGGCTTCTAAGTTAGCGGAGAGTATCAAGCATGTTCAAAACATCTGAGAGTGAGCTGAGTCAATTGGTTCGTATTGCCTGGGAACTGGGACTGGCGGTAGGAAATCGGAATCCTGGAAATGAGTACGAAGTTCTATTCAACGCGATGTCTGCCCATCTGCACGCTACGGGTTGGAGTTTGCAAAAAGGGTCATGGAATAAGGACTTGCCGGACCGAAAAGTAACATGGACTCAGGAAAGATGCAGTCCATTGTTTCCTCAGAGTATCCATTATTTGAAGATGGATCTTCCGTTGGATGCGTTAATTGACAATGCAGTCGATGAGGATGCGCCGGCTTCAACGGTCGTTCCTTGCGAAATCTGCATTGGTGAAAACGCCGAAAGTCGATGGCATCTACTTGTGAGAGTTACTGCCTTCCCTGATGGTAACGTCGAGTGTGTATCGTTTGTTAAGCCGGCGCAAGCCACCGCATTTACTGAACTGGAGCGAGCCTTTGTCGACGCAATGCTGGCAAATCTGAGTGATCTGCCTGAGCAGGAAAACAATGATGCGTCAGAGATGCTTGCAAGAACAGGACTCCCAAAACGGCAACGCGAAGTGCTGGAGCTACTCCTTAAAGGCGCGAGCCTCAAGGAAATTGCCTCCGAACTGAGAATCAGTCGCCACACTGTAAATGACTACAGTAAGTCCCTTTATCGTCACTTCGATGTCTCCGGTCGCGCAGAACTGGCCGCGATTTTTCGTCATTCAGGCCAACTAGAGCTGAGTCACGCAGAGTAACGAGTTGTCGACGCCCTTTGCCAGCAAGACGAAAACGTGAGTACAATGCGAACTCACGTTCAATGGCTTTTGCGGTTACAGAGGAGGCGGAATTATGTCACGCATTTACTTAAGTGGTTCGTTAGCGGTTTTGTTTTCGATGTTCAGCTTGCAGTCTTTTACTGCGTTGACGAATGCCCAGGAGAAGCCGAATTCGGTGAAGCCATTTGTAGCGAACTACGACGAATCAAAAATCCCATCGTACGTGCTGCCCCCAATGCTGAACGCGAAACCGGATTCCGTCGCTGCAGCACAATCAGCTTGGGCCACTCGGCGTGCAGAACTGTTAAAGCTCTTCACGAACGAAATGTTTGGTAGTTATCCGACCAGCCCTTATGAGCTCGATTGCAAAGAAGTTGAAAGTGGACCTGCCTTGGACGGAAAAGCGAATCGTCAACAATTCGCCGTGACCGTGCAGACAGCCAGCGGTTCACAGCGAATCGACTTACTGATCTACTCACCTAAGAACGCAACCCAGCCAGTGCCTTGCTTTCTTGGGCTGAACTTTCGCGGCAATCATACGGTAAATCCTGATCCACAGATCTTGATTCCTCAGTCGTGGGCTCCTAAAGACGATGAAGCGAAAGTCGTGGACAACAAATCCACTGAAGGAGGACGCGGAACGAGTAGTCGTCGCTGGGAATGTGAAATGCTGATTGACAGTGGCTGTGCGGTAGCGACGGCCTATTGTGGTGATATTGACCCCGACTTCGACGACCAGTTTCAAAACGGTGTCCACGCTCTCTTTCCCGAGCATCGCCCTTCGGCCGAACATCCGGAACGCTGGGGAACGATTGCCGCGTGGAGTTGGGGGCTTTCGCGGTTAATGGACTGCATCGAGCAGAAGGCGAAAGCCATCGATCCTAAACGAGTTGTCGTGCATGGCCACTCGCGGTTGGGCAAAACATCGTTGTGGGCCGGTGCAACCGACACTCGCTTTGCAGCGGTGATTTCCAACGATTCTGGTTGCGGTGGAGCTGCGATTAGTCGTCGCGAGATCGGCGAGACTGTGTGGCGCATCAACAATTCGTTCCCACATTGGTTCTGCGGGAATTTTAAAAAATACTCGAACAATGAAGCCAACTTGCCGTTCGATCAACATCAGTTACTTGCTCTCGCCGCCCCCCGACCATTGTATGTTGCAAGCGCATCGGAAGACCTTTGGGCCGATCCCAAAGGCGAATTCCTCGCCGCGCAGTTGGCTGGCGAACTGTCCAAACAACTCGGTGGACAGCCACTTGGTTTAAAAGATTTTCCAGCTCCCAATACTGCATCGATTGGACAAGTAAGCTATCACATCCGCGAAGGCAAGCATGACATCCTTGCTTGGGACTGGAAGAATTACATTGAGTTCATCAAGTTGTTGAAGTAGTCGGCGGACTCTGCATTCAGTTGACTAGGCCCCCACGAGCTTGGTCTCGTGGGGGAATAAATTTGGTGAGCTACTAGACGCTTCGCTCACCCTAGTCCGCAATTTAACTTGTGCCCTGCCAGACAAGCTGGCAGGGGAACAAAACGGATTTCAAACTAGAAACTCGAACTTATCTGAGCCCAACTCCACATGCAGATTTTGAACACGAGCCAGATAAGAGTGCATGTATAGATCGTGTTGATGATAGCCCATATCCAGCGTTCGACATTTGAAAATCGCGGCGAAAGCCAAAGCAATGGAAGCCCAAGAAAGCCGGTCACAAAAAACAGAACGGATAGCACCGCAAGCTTGTTTTGAACCAAAGCAGAATCCTGGAACCGTGTGCGGGCAGGCGGCGAAGGCTTGTTCAGGTGTGTCAGCGCTGGAGGGTCTTTAGGCATATTGCGACGAGGTTAAACGACTTTAGAAGTGGTGGGCCGTGAGTGTCAAGCAATTGTCTCAGTTGTTCAGGCCCTTTATGCAGCACAGCCACGATTGGAACACAGGCCATGAGTGAGACGATCGTGCGACAATCACGCTGCTAATTTTTCCGCGTATCTTCCGTTTGAACAAACTTACGTATCGCGTCGAGCCCAACAACTGGCGCGGCGCAAACGAAGTCAGTACAAGCATAAAGCGTTACTTGGCCTCCAACTGCTTTACGACCTTCTACTAAAGGGCACAATGGCTCGAGCGCGGCCCGCTGCGGTTCACTCGAACAGACGATGGTAACCGCCTGGGGTTGCAAAATGCGAAGCAACTCCGCGCTGGCACTGGTGAATGTTACCGGATCGTCGCCGCCGATAAGAGCCCACTGTCGACTCGGAAGAAAATCGCGATTGAGAGCCCGTAAGGATTGGCCCGCGGCTTGCGGGGAGCTGACGATGACACCCGAACAGGCTTGTAGCGTCTTTTGGGCCGCGTCGAGCAGCTCCATTCGGTCAGTCAATCTACCGAGTGTGAGCAACCCAGAAGCCGCCATGGAGTTACCGCTCGGGACGCTGCTATCGGCCATGTCTTTACTGCGTGCAATCAGTTGTTCGTGATCACCCGCGGTGTAGTGGAGTCCGCCCTTGGGGTCTTCAAAGTGTTTCCGCATTATCTCGGCAAGTTCAATTGACCAGGCCAGCAACTGTGCATCGGCGTGAACTTGGACTAGTTCGCAAAGAGCATCGATCAA
Source organism: Planctomycetia bacterium (assembly GCA_031412515.1). GTDB lineage: Bacteria > Planctomycetota > Planctomycetia > Pirellulales > Pirellulaceae > Aureliella. Next base: position 7,080 of record JANODD010000360.1, read on the forward strand.
GTAGGAGTAATCGTCCAAGTAGGCATCAAAGTTCGCTTTGCCCTGGCGCCACGAATGCCATAGCCGACCTTCATCGCGGCGCATTTGAGTACGGATAAACTGCGAGCACTTAATAGCGGCTTGAAGGTAACGCTCATCGCCAACGGCGCGATAGCCTTTGACCATCGCTGTGATCATCAGCGCATTCCAGCTAACTAAAACCTTATCATCTAAACTTGGTCGAACGCGCTGAGCACGATGCGCAAAAAGTTTTGAACGGTCATCGGCTAATCGCTTCTGCAATTCCACTTCATCCAGCCCACCCGACCTGGCGTAGTCAGCGATCGGCCTCGGCAAGTTCAAAATCGAATGGCCTTCAAAATTGCCTTTGGCGGTAACATCGTAGATCGCACAGAACTCTTTAGCGCGTTCCAGACCGAGGACTTGCTCAACTTCGTTCTGTTTCCAGACGTAGAACTTTCCTTCTTCCCCTTCGCTGTCAGCGTCTTCGGTGCTGTAGAACGCGCCGGTCGCGTCGGTCATTTGGACTAAAGTATAGTCAAGCGTCTCGCGGGTGACTTGCGCGTAAGTTGGCGTGCCCCAAAGTCGATATGCGTCGGCATAAAGCGAGGCAAGGAGCGAGTTGTCGTAGAGCATCTTCTCAAAGTGCGGTACCAACCATCGGTTATCGACGCTGTAGCGCGCAAAGCCACCGCCAAGATGATCGTAGATTCCGCCCGCCGCCATTTTGTCGAGTGTCAACGTTACGATCTGCTTGCGAGCATCGGTTGGAGATTGAACGTTCAATTCTACGAGCAGCGATAGATCCATTGCGTGAGGGAACTTTGGAGCGCTGCCAAAACCGCCATGAGCTGCATCAAAATTGCGAGCGAGCCAACGGTCAGCGGTATTGAGCAATTCCTTCGAGAGAGATCCAGCAGTGGCTTCAGGTCCACGGCAGGCTTCTCGCAAGTGCTGTGTGATCTGTTCACTTTGCTGTTCTAGTTGCTCGCGTTTGTTTTTCCAAGCATCAGCGACTGTCGTTAAAACTTGTCCGAACCCCGGCCGACCGAATTTTGATTCGGCTGGCCAATAGGTTCCACCGAAAAAAGGTTGGCCATCGGGGCGCAAGAAGACGCTCATCGGCCAGCCGCCACTGCCCGTCAACATTTGAACGGCTTGCATGTAAATGTGATCCAGATCAGGTCGTTCTTCGCGGTCGACCTTGATCGATATAAAGTGCTCGTTGAGAATCGCTGCGATACGCTCATTCTCAAAACTCTCGTGCTCCATCACGTGGCACCAGTGGCACGCGGAGTAACCGATCGATAGAAAGATCGGCTTGTCTTCTTTCTTGGCTAAGGCAAGGGCTTCGTCCGACCACTGAAACCAGTTGACAGGATTGTCTTTGTGCTGCAGCAGATAGGGACTAGTCGCTTCGGAAAGTCGGTTAGGCATCGAAGAAGTCCCAATGTGAAATGACGTTCAAAACTCCCGAGTGGCGTTGGCTCGGCCAATTCGTCCGGGATCCAGTCCGGTGGGATATCAGCATTCACCATACCAAAAAAATGGCTATCCGCGAAGAACTCTCGTTCGAGAAAAGGCTCTCGGAATTCACTCGTAGGGTCGTGTTTTCTACGAGGCATGGTTCTGTTTGCTACAATGCCGCTCAGCGTTAAATCACAGCCCAAGATTTTTTTGCCCGAGATCGGAGCAGGTAATTCATTTTGAATTTACATCGAATTGGAATGGCGACCCGCTACTCGGAAGCGGCGATTTATAACGGCGTAGCCTATCTAGCTGGGCAAGTTCCAGAAGAAACACTTACGCTCGGCATCGAAGAACAAACGCGTGAAGTACTCGATCAGATTGATCGATTGCTGGCGCAGGTTCATAGTGATAAGTCAAGAATTCTGATGTGCCAGATCTTTATCGCCGACTTGAGTGATTTCGCTGGCATGAATCGAATTTGGGACGACTGGGTTTCGCCTGGCAACGCACCGCCTCGGGCAACCGTAGAGGCTAGGTTGGCCAATCCCGCTTATCGACTTGAAATAGTCGTCACTGCGGCACAACGAATGCCGGACCATGTGTGATGGAAACAATTATTTCAGTATCGCTGGGAAGTTTTATTTAGGAGTTTTAGCATGCTCGCCGAAGAAACCGTTGAGTATCGCCTCTTGTAACCCACTCGCTGAACTTCAGTTTGATGGACAAGCTGGCTGAGCCGCGATTTCTGTTCATCATTAAGCAGCGAAGCTAATTTTTGCTCACGTTCACTTAAAATCTCTTTTATGCAGTCTGCCCCCAGTTATTGTCGTAGCCTAGACTTCCAGTCTGGGTATTAAGTACTTCTCTTCCCAGGCTGGAAGCCTAGGCTACGAACTTACATCATCGAGCTTACTGACTAAGCGTTCAGTGCAACTTTGGCGCTATCGGCAACATTGACCCAAACGTGCACATGAGGAGCGCCTCGATAGTGCCATACGAACGAAGGGCCTTCCAAGCGCCAGTTGTCCCAGACTTTATCGTTGCCGAGGTCGTTATCAGTAAAGAAGGCGAGGTAGCAAGCGTCCAGGCCGCCTTGAGCGGTGAGGCACTGCATCGCTTCTTCGCGATCGGTCTTGCGGAATGGTTCTACCAGCTTTCCTAGGGTCAACTGCATTTGAGCCCGCTGGTCGGCAGAAAGATCGGTTATAGGAATACCTGCGAACGGCGAGCCTTTGCCTTGAAACGCAACCGACTGTTCGCGCGGAGTCTTGGCAACTTCAGCGACTTTGCGCTGCTTGCCGTCGAGCATTTGGTAGACCTTGTTAGCTTCCAGTGCTTGCGACCAGAACACGTTGCCGTGATGATCAGCTTGCTCATCGCCGCCAGGAGCGTGGCCGTAGAAGATTGGACCACCGAATGCGACATTTTCGCTGGAGTTGCCGTCGCAGCGGAGGGTCATGTGACGACCGGTAAGCACGAACTCGAACTTGCCATCGCCGGGCTGGCCGAAGATCGCGATGCTCTGCTCTTCGCCGAACCCACCGCAATCGTCGTCCATCTGCTTGTCAAAGTTCGCATGCCATTCTGGTTGAATCACCCCTTCGAATATCTTACGAATCAAATCCTTCTGCTCGGCGGTGTAGAACTCGCTATTGATCTCTTGTTCATTGATCATCCAGTTATTGGCGACGCGAGTGCGTAGCAGCCCACGTTTCGGATCGATGTGGTCCCATGCGTAACAGACTTTGGATCGCTGCTCTTGCTTGAGCGATTCATACAGCACTTTGACCAGAGACTCGGGTTGACTGACAGCCTTGTCGTCGGCTATTGCAATGCTGCTCAGCGATGCGCCGGCAGCGACGGCTACGGCGGAGTGTTTGAGGAACTGTCGGCGATCTTGGTTCGGAAGGATCAGGTTGCTAGGTTTGGACATGTTTTGCTCCTGAGAGGGCTGAGGCAGGTGGAATCGTTAGGAACGCGTCTGCAATCCGTTTTATCGATGCAATGCTCACGGCTGACCGAATCGCAACGACAAAGCCTACCATGAATTGGGATGTAAAGTCCAGTTTCCTCTTCCCGGTGACGGCGGACTGCCAATTGTTAATTCGAAGGGTATAATTCATGCATTCGGCCCGAGCGTTCTTTTCTCTTGCGTTAAATTCTCTTCACGTTCCCGTGCCGAGACCCTATATGGCCCAACAAGTGGCTAAAAAAAGCTGGTTTTCGCGCCGGCAATGGCTAATTGGCTGCGGTCTTGGTTTGATTTTGCTCTCGTTAGGCTTACGGCGAGAAATTCAAACGCAGATTTCAAGACTTTTGCATCCGAGAAACTCTGCCGTCGAAGCATCCGAAGGCGTCCTCGTCATATGCGGCGGTGGAGACGTACCGCCAGCGGCTCGCCGAAAATTTATGGAGCTGGCAGGTGGTCAAGATGCGAAGCTGGTCATAATCCCAGGTGGCGAAGAGGATGACAGCAGTTTCTCAGATTACTTCGACGTTTGGAAAGAGTACGAACCGCTGTCGTTCCACATGCTCAATGCGACCAGTCGAGACCAAGCCAACGATGCGGACTTTACTAGTATCTTGGACGAAGCAACGGGTGTTTGGTTGGGTGGTGGTCAACAAGACTGGCTCATCAATCACTATGCCAATACCTTGGTCGAAAAGAAATTGCACGAGCTGCTCAAACGCAAAGGCGTGATTGGCGGCACATCGGCTGGAGCGGCCGTTATGTCGGCAGTGATGGTCGCTGGAGGCGGTCGTAAGAATCCACAGGTTGGCAAAGGTTTCGGATTCATGCCGGGTGTCGTTGTCGATCAGCACTTCTTAAAACGCAATCGCTTTCTAAGACTTCGAAGCGTGCTGGACGTTCATACCGGTTTGATCGGACTAGGCGTCGACGAGCAAACGGCCATGGTTTACTCGATCGCAACAGACCGTCTCGAGATCCTTGGCGATTCGTATGTTGTCGCATGTGTTCCTCGCAACAACAAGTTAGACATCGAATTCTTGCAGTCCGGCGACGACATCCGTTTGTCCGATCTCCGGGAGGAGGAGGAATCGTTTTTCGGCTCGACAATTAAACAGGTTTTATTCGAATAGTCACTGAACGAAAGTCTCGAGCATTGAATCTGCAGCCGAAGTCCGTAAATGAACATTCTACCTTCTTAAGCCAACGCGCGGTCCATGCGGCCGGTCAACCGATTGGTAAGCTGATGGCTCAAGCGCTGCGTTATCCGCACTTGATTTCGTTGGCGGCCGGTTTTGTTGACAATGCAACGCTTCCGTGCGAGGCGGCAGCGCGAACATTGAATGCGCTGGCGAAGGATGAAGTTCGATTGCGAAAATCGCTGCAGTACGGCACAACTGCGGGACTGGAAGAGCTTCGACATGCGATCATTGATTGGAGCTACGCACAATGGCCGCAGCACAATGTGACAACGGATCGCATGCTTCTTGCTTCGGGCAGCAACCAGTTGCTCCACTTGTTGGCTGAGACCATTCTCGACCCAGGTGACATTGTCATCGCTGCTGCTCCAACTTATTTCGTGTTTCTCGGTACGCTGCGAAGCATGGGAGCTCGAACGATCGGCGTGCACGCTGACCAAGATGGAATGTGCACCGATGCGCTTCGCAGGCTTCTCGAACAACTAGCTGCCACCGGTCAAGCCAATCGCGTGAAAGCAATCTATTGCATCACCGATTTCGACAATCCTGGTGGTAGCACCCTGTCGCTCGAGCGACGGCGCGAGATGCTGGCCATGGTTGAAGAGTGGCGTAGCAAGCATGGTCCGTTGCTCATTATTTCAGATAGCGCATACCAGCATCTTCGCTATGACGGAGAAGCTCTACCACCGATGTTAAGTCTCAGTGAATCGGCGGCTGATTTCGTAGTTGATCTCGGTACATTTTCCAAAGTCTTTTCGCCTGGAATCCGTGTTGGCTGGGGTGTCTTCCCGCGGCCGCTGATTGAACCGCTGCTGGACATCCGTTCGAACATCGACTTCGGCGCGCCGCACTTGAATCAGTCGATCATTCACGGGGCTTTGGCAAGCGGTGAATTGGAAAATCATCTGCCAACGATCTGCAATGGATACCGCATCAAACGCGACGCGATGCTGTCTGCGCTCGAACACCATATGGTTGACTTGCCTGGCGTTCACTGGGATAAACCAGCGGGCGGCATGTATGTGTGGTTGCGTCTGCCAGAGCATATTGACACTTCTGAGCAAGGCGAGCTTTGGCAGTTAGCTACCCAGCACGGTGTGCTTTACGTTCCGGGTCACCACTGCTATCCGTCGGAAGGCCAGAAAGTGGAACGAAATACGATGCGGTTGAGTTTCGGCGTCCAATCTCCAGAGAGCATTCGGACAGGGGTAGGACGTTTGGCAGAGGCAATTGAAGAACTGGTAGGGCTCGCAAGTCGATAAAATTCGGCAAGCGACGATACTGGCTGTTACAATGATCTTGCAGGAACTTTGAATTGGAGTGGAGCTGGTTTCATGAGAAACCGGATGCAGCAGAAAGATCATTGATGCGAGGCCGGTTTCTCACGAAACAGCTACTTTCCTTGTCGAGATCGCTGCCCAATCGTTGACAACTTGTATCGAATCGAGCCAACCATGATTTCATCAATAAGAATTGCCGTTGCACTCAGTATGACTTTCATGCTTTCCATGAACGTGCATTCGCAGGTCGTGCAGTTGCCCAGCTACCATACTTTCAGCTACAGCGGAGCGGCTTGGGTGCCGGATGGTGGCTCTGCATCGCTGGCTGGTAATTCATACGCCCGGTCCGGAACCGTTTCGAATGGTTGGGGCCCTTATGGAACACGAGCTAGCGGAAGCTCCTTTGGCACATCGAATTTGAGTGCCTCCGTGCAGATCATCGACTTGAGGGCGCTTGACGATGCAATCCTTGCGTCGAATGTTGCGACCCCCAGTATCGCCAACCCGAGTATCGCCAACCCAAATCCACAAGCAAAGACCGCGACCACAAGAGGAAGAAGTCTTGTGAGTGCTCAAGCGCCCACCACAGGAACTTCTGCGATAACCGATCCAGGAAAATGGCAACGGGTGCTAGCTGGCGGACAACCCACTGTGCCAATTCACACTTCGCTTGCCGAGGCCGATATTCGTTTCTATCTGAAGATGGGACAAGAAGCAGAAGCCGCAAACCGAGTTGCTGCAGCTCGTGTTTACTATCGGATGGCGGTTGAAGCGATGACACCGGAGATGCAAGTCCGCTATGCGAAAATCCTAAGCGACCGCAAAGCCGCGTTGGAAGCTGATCTTGCTGCAAAGAAGAATGTTCCTCGCCAGCAGTTTTAATGAGTGTCGCACAATTGTCCTAATTCCGGCTTTTTCCGATTGCGGCTTCTCCAATTGCGGCCGAAGCAAACCAGACCGCTACACTTGAGACGGAAACTGTTGTGGCTAAAACTACTGTAGCTGAACAATTGGGATAATTGTTCGACACTCTCAATCCTCTTACTTGTACGAGCAATCCTATGAAGCGTTCTTTCGTGTTGATCTGCACCGTCTTAACTGCTGCGATCAGTTTCCTCACTACCCATAATTCCGCATTCGCCCAACCTCCCAAGCATAGCTTCCTAACAGCCGATTCATCCAAAGGTCGGATCGCGATCATTGATGAACAAGGCAAGACCGAGTGGGAAATGAAAATTGGCCCACTGCATGATTTACACATGCTTGATAACGGCAACGTGCTGCTGCAGACAAATTGGACAAAGATTGTAGAAGTCGATCCGAAGTCGAACAAGGTTGTTTGGGAATACGATTCAGCAACCGCTAACGGTAACGCTGGCAAGAAACTCGAAGTACATGCCTTTCAGCGACTCGATAACGGTTTGACAATGATCGCCGAGAGCGGTGTGAGCCGAATTATTGAGGTCGATAAGAGCGGCAAGATCGTCAGTCAGATGCCGCTCAAAGTGTCCACGCCGCATCCGCATCGCGATACTCGCTTGGTCCGCAAACTCGCGACGGGGAATTACCTTGTATGTCATGAAGGCGACGGTATTGTGCGTGAGTACAAGCCGAGCGGAGAGACTGCGTGGGAGTTTGCTGTGCCGCTGTTCGACAAGAAACCAGCTCCTGGTCATGGCGTTGAGGCTTTTGGCAATCAGTGCTTCAGCGCCCTGCGTTTGTCAAGCGGCAACACGCTTATTTCAAGTGGTAATGGTCACGCAGTGATTGAAGTCACACCAGCCAAAGAGATCGTGTGGAAGGTCGAGCAAAACGATTTGCCGGGAATACAGCTGGCTTGGGTCACCACATTGCAAGTTCTGCCTTCGGGAAACATTGTGTTAGGTAACTGCCATGCGGGCGAAAAGAACCCACAGATCGTTGAAATTACTCGCGACAAGAAAGTCGTTTGGACTTTCCACGACTTCGACCGCCTCGGCGACTCGACGACCAACACGCAAGTCTTAACCACCAACGGCAAGACATTGTAGAGCAATTGTCCTCAATTGCTCATGGCTTCAATATCAACAATTCGACACGTCTCGCTGAACGCCACCATCCTAGATCTTCAACACAATTTTACTTTGGGGTAGCGTAGGATGGGACCATTTGTCCCGTCCTACCAGTCTTAAGTCGAGTTCAAAG
>JANODD010000361.1:0-46156 GCA_031412515.1 Planctomycetia bacterium
AGAACCGAAGTGTTTTCTCGTTTCTTCAAGAATCCATCACGGCCAAGCTCGCTGGACAGCCCGCACCAAGCTTACTCGGCTAAGCCATCTTTTCGAAATGCGCATGCCAACGATTGACATTCAAGGACACTTCTGGCTGTGCGCCAGTATGGATTCCAAGAATCGTACTCGTACTCAATGAAATGGTGCTCGTGCTCGTGCTCGTGCTCGAAACCGCGTGCCGATCGAGCACGAGCACGAGCACGAGTACCGCCGATGGCTGAGTACGAGGAGGATTAAGATTATGAGTAACCGTTCAAGGCCGAAGGCCGTGAACGGTTACCATTTTTTATACGGCATTCTGTCCTGTTTGCCGGTTGCGTTGCGTGTCTATGCATTGGGAATAGCCTACTTAAGACACTTTTGACAGAAAAATTACTGACAGGAAAATTACTTACAGGAAAATATTCTTATTAATCTTCCTGTCATCTATCTTCCTGTCAAATGTCTGTTTCTGACAGCTGAATGCTCGCATCCTTCTCTCTACGAACGCTCTCAGAGGCTGCAACGGGAGTCGAAACTTGGACACTGCAGGTCACCTTCTTATCCCGAACACTGCGCCCAAATAAGCGTAGACGTTGTGCGGAGACGGCAAATTACCGCAATCGACTTTTTCAAGGCATAGCAAGAGCAACGATAAGTCTAAGTAGCTTGCTCGAGCTACAGCTCCACTGTCTTTATTTGGCCTGCTCGACGCCGGACTGAACTTCACGCTGACTGAGGCGGTGTCGATTTCGGTCCCGACGATTGATCAAGCTGAGTCAGATCGACTCTGGCCGCTAATCGGTAAACCCACGCCGCCGAAAGCGTCTTCAATTACATTGCAATTTCAGTCACGGTGTCTGGGTTAACACCACCGTTCTGCCAACAAGATTCGTAGAAGCTCATCTCCACTTGATCAATCGCGGTTGGTCTAGGGGGTGTTTCGAATGGGGACCAACAACTGACGAAGTTGGTTCTTGCCTCTTCCCATTTAACAACGCGATTAAAAGGAACGACTTCGCGCTCGCACGTTTTCAGCCTCGCTCACACAAACCAGCCTGGAACTGATGACACGAAAACGATCAGCGCGAGAGTGATTGCTGTGAATGTACAGACCAACACTAGCACATCGGTTGGATTATGGGTTGGGTCAAAAGTTGCTCTTCTGGCTGATTCAGCAAACTTTGAACCTATTACCTTTGAGTAACGCAACGTCGCCTTTGATATCACGATGGATTGATCAATTCCTGCCTTTAAAACTCTGCGCATAATTGCCTACGTACATGCCCATTGCGACAAGGATAGCCGAGCAGGTGTAATTGGGATTTATGTACCGCCCGCGGGTTGGAGAGTGAACCGGAAATAGACATTTAAAGGCAATAACGCAAACGCTGTTCCGCAACCGGATTTGGAGTAGGATTTTTGACTGAAGCTGACCTAGGCTCGGTTTCTAAAGGGGTCTGACCCTCACCGGAAATGCGCTTTATCAGGAATTTTGCATACCCTCCAAAGGGTCAGACCCCTATAGAAACAGAGCCTAGGGTTCAATTAGGACTTAATCGAGATTGATAAGGAACAAGTACCGCAACGCATTTTCGACCAGTTGCCAGCTTCTTGCGATTAGAAACTGGATCGCAGAAAATTTGGTCGTGACTTCCATGTCGCCGAGAATACATCCGTCCACCGACGCCCGCGATCGGCTCAAACCGAATACTAGTAGCATTTGCGAATGCCCGGCCGGACGCTACTTTTGCGGAGCAAAAGGCGACGATGCTAACCTGTCTTCCGGCACTTCTCGCTGCAATACTTAACTTGCTCCCAAGCCTTCTCCCACTTCTTTCGCCACTTGAATGGCTTCTTGCAAACGATGCATATCTTTTCAGGAAGATGGGGTTTCTTGTGATTCATGCGATGATTAGCGCTACCGCTCAACTGTCTTTAGTTGGCCTACCAGTGTCGGTTGAAAACGCACGGTAGAGCAACAAGTCATAGACGATCTTTAGCCCTCCGGCGAGAAAGAAGGGCATACTCATTAGCCCCGTGCTGCCAACCAGTACGATGGCAATCATCGGTGAGATCGAAGCGCCTACCGACCGAGCCACGGCTGTGACACCTGCGGCGGCGGAGCGTTCGTCGGGCCGGACCACAGCCATCGTGTAGGCTTGGCGGGCTGGAACGTCCATTTGTGAAATGCTGAAGCGCAGCAAGAGCAATCCTACGGCCCAGTATAAGTTTGGCATGATCGGAACCAGCATCAACAGCACGTTCGACGGCAGGTGTGTAAATACCATCGTGTTCACCAGTCCGATGCGTCTTGCAAGCCAACCAGCGGCGAGTGCTGAAGCACCAGCAAAGAGATTAGCGAATAAAAAAATCGTACCTAAAACGGCAGGGTCGAGTTGATACCGAGTATAAAACCAGTAAGCAATAATGCTCTGAATGACAAAGCCACCGCCAAACGCGTCGAGTGCAAACAGCAGGGACAATTTGAAAACGATCCGTTTGGATTCATGTAGACCCAATACCGTTTTGGTCGGTGCAAGCCGTTTATCGGCAACGTTAGCTTCTACTGCCGGCGTCAAGAAAGCAAAACCGCCGATGAGTATCAGTCCGATGCAAGCGTAAGCCCACAACACGGGGCGAAAAGCTGCGGCTCCTACCAAGCCAAAAAGCTGAGATGCTTCCGCAATCAAACCACCTGCAAACGCACCAATGGCTGTTGCAAACGAACCAACTAGATTGTACCAAGCGAACACATCGGTTCTCTTCTCATCACTTACGATCTGCGACAGCGCAGCCTGCTCCACGGACAGAAACGGGCCAATTTCATTTCCGCTGGGGCTGATGACACCTATGGTTGCAGCAATCACGAGCAAGAGCGCATTGCCCGTCGAAACAAAAACGATCCCGGCCAGTACCATGAGAACTGCACCGACGATCAAGGTTCGCCGTCGCCCAAACCGATCCGCAGTCGTAGTCAGCAACAATGATATGGCCGTGTCGCCCACTAGGGTTAATGTCAGTAGCAGCCCTACTTCCCATTCTCGCAGCCCGATTTCGACCAAATAGATGACCAACACGACAGATAGAAGGCCATATGCAAACATTCTTGAGCTGCGTGTTGCAAATAGTAGCAAACCGTCTGGTGAGATCCTCCTTGTCGTGTTTTCTATGTTCAAATGTTGTCCCCAACCGATCCTAAACTGCTGCTTGGTCCAACTTAAACTTTAGGGTGGCACGCTCGCACGATTGTCCCAATCTTAGCTGCAACAATTGAGACAATTGTGCGACACTCAGCCCTAAAATCACATTTGGACAAAGCACTACTTGTTCAATTCAGCCTTGCTTAACGCCATCGCCTTACTTAACCAAAGTCAGCAACATGACCACGGGCGTTTCCGCCTTGATGCTATGCGGAGTTTTTGCGACCATCTGAATCCAAGTTCCCGGTTTACCGACCACCAGTTCTTCGCCCACGGTCAGCGCTGCTGTTCCCGAGATAATCTGAATAGTGGCATCGAATGGAGCCACATGCTCGGCAAGTCCACCGCCCGCCGCAAACGTGAACAGGATCGATTTGGTTTTGGAGCTATCGTTAAGGACAACACTTTGCTTTCCTGTTTCGGGAAGCGCAAGTTCGTCGGTGAGTTGTTTTATAAGATATTCTGGTTGGTTCATTGCTTTGGTCCTTTGGCCCTATCATAGCGGCGTGGGGCGATCTTCAGTAGAGCTCAATGCCCGCACGCGTAAAGCAGACAATGGCTTGCCGCCTCGTTTAAAGCACACCAGGTGATCTGGAGGAAGAGGTTTTTCATTCCTGCTCTTCACAATCGACTGTGGGTGCCGTTCTTTGTGTCTTTACGCAGGCTGCAATGGTCGAACTGACTTTATGGCTTGCTCCCGACCCACCGCCTATGCTGTAAATGGCTAACAGAGATCTGGCACGAGTCATAGCAACATAGAGGTTGTTCGCCAGTATTTGTCCATCACCGGTCACAAACTGATCTACACAGGGAATTACAACGACTTCAGATTCGTAGCCCTTATAGGAGTGTGAAGTTGTGACGACCAACGTGTTTTCTTGACGCTCGAACGGTCGGTTTGTCTGCACCGACAACTCGACACCGATCTCTGCCATCTTCGGTTTAAGGATTGCCTCTAAAAGCTGAGCAACCGACTTGCCGTTGTAAATAACGCAAATGTCGGTTGGTGAAATCTCTTCCTTTTGGATTAGGTGCTTCAAGTGACCAGCGATTGCAGCCATTTCATCCTTGCGATTGTTGAAGGCACGGAAGATTGGTTTCGGGCCATCGATTTGGTTGAAACGCACCCGTAGCCATTCTTCGTCGTTGCGTTGGGTCTTATCGATCAGCCTCATTCCTAACAGTTCGTTCTGATCTTCTCGCTGATCTGTAGGCGTCAGGCGATGAAGCACGTTGACTGCTAGTTCGGCTATCGGGGTTGTCGATCGGAAACTCTCTCGCATGATGGTCGAGCGCCCTCGCATGTCGAGGCTGAACTCCGACCACTTCGGCGTTTTTCGCCCATAAATATTTTGGGCGTTATCATAAAAGATATGAGCAGAGCGGCTGTTCGGATCGTTTTCATCGATCTGTTCAACAACGGACAACAACAGCTTTAGCGTGGACGGCCCCATGTCCTGTGCTTCGTCGATAAACAGCGCCGAGCATCTCGGAAGTATCTTGATTGAATCTTGCCGACTCAGAAACTCTTCCGCCGCGCGATCATAGTCAAAGTCGAAGTCGTTCATCGACAGCGAGGCACTCGGAAGCATCCCAGCGAGCACATCCTTGACGTGCAGCAGTGACACATTCTCCCACGGAAAACTTGGCTTTTCAAATAGTTGGTCTTTCCAAAGACTTTCCCAGGATGACTCCACCGACTCTCGCAAGAGTCTGTGCAATGATCGGTTGGCATACACAGCCCAAATCCGGACGTTTTTTTCTCGTCCCATTCGCTGGGCAGTTTTAGCAAGCCAGTTACACAGCACGATGGACTTGCCGCTGCCTGCAACACCACGCACCAAGCGAGGCTTTCCGTCCAAGTTCAAGTTCGTTAGCCGCTGCTGCTCGTGTGAGAGCACAGGCTTCATTTCCTTACGTTGCCTGATCTGTTTCCCCATACTGCAATTGGCATTTTGTTTCGTCTCGTAAGTCGCGTTAGATTCCGAGACCTTGGCTGTTTGTCGTGCCGTGTCAGGTACTTTCTCCCACCGAAAAACACTACCATCCTCGGTCAAATGACTTGGAGTCAAACGCTTGATCAAAGGCTTAAGAAAGGGTTCATCCATCTCGCTACGACTGGCCAAAACAATGACCGCTTCTCGTGCCCGGCTGAGTGCGACATTGACCAAACGTTTCCATTCATCGAAGGGCCAGCTGTAACTTCCCGCATTGACGGTATCAAAGATGACGATGTCCGCTTCCGTTCCTTGCTGACTATGGACGGTTGAAGCTTCCCAATTCGTGATTCCCCAAGCCGAAAACAGCTTGGCAGTAGCTTGAGCTTGTGCCTTATAGGGCGAGATGAACAAACCCTTCGATTGCCTCACGCCAGAATCCGAAAACAGCTTTTCAAGAACGCTCGGAGTGACCTCTCGCACCCAACTTTTGTTCCCCGGCCCGCGTTCGGCGCGAATTGATGCAAGATCGGATCCTTCTTCGTCCAGTACATACCAAACTGCTCTGAAATAGTCCGCCAACCACGGAGAGAGATTCGATAGTCGCTGTTTTGTTTCTTGAGCAGTCGTAAGGAATCCGCCATACTGAAAATCGGAAACGACCTGGCACACATCGGGGTGCATTCGACGTTGTTCACACAAAACATGGACCGCTCTGGGAGTGTCTTGCAGGTCATCGAGATGACTCAATCCGCTGCTCGCCAACCAGTTTTGTTGTCGAGTTGGAAGGATGCGGGAGATTCGACTTATTGGAGCTAATTGTTTCGAGTCCCCGACGAGAACCACTCGACGAGCCGCTAGATATGACAATGCAGCAATTGCGGTCCGTGACATTAGTCCCGCTTCATCGATGAAAATTGTTGTGAAGGGAGCGTCTCCCTCTTCAAGCAACTTAAGCACGATTTTGTCTTTGAGAAAACTCGTCGCTTTGAATGCGGTAGCGACTACAACACGAACATTAGGATCGACGAAATGCCGCTTACTTTGGTCGCTACCTCCTGCTCGCAGTTCGCCAATCTTTTTGCGTGTGAACGCCTTCTCTTCCCATGTACCGAATAGGCGAAGCTGGCCTGCGAGTTCATCGATCTTGCGAAGAACTTCGGACTCGGTACTCATCAACATCGATTCCAAACCAGACGCCGCAAAACTTTGAATGGAGGCACCTTTTCCAATGCGAAGCAGCTTTCCTTCGTCAAGCTCCGCTGAAGATTTGCATCGTGCAGCATTCCCAATGGATAGAGCGACGGCGTCGGTCGCGCGATTCGTCGTTGATACGACAAGTATCCGTTCCGTTGGATCATCGAGAATGGCGGCGATTTGCTGACCAGTTATCCAAGTTTTGCCGGTGCCCGGTGGTCCCCAAAGAATGTTCCATGCATGTTGCCACCAGTCACGCAAATGCGGCAACCCGCTTTCGCTTTGCATTTTGATAACAGGATGGATGCCACCTTCAGCGGCCGCCAAGCGACAGGGCAGATCCGATCGAAGCGCTTCGAATTCGACTTCGTTGAAGACAGCATCCAACACCGACAAGAACTCGAAAGGACGGACAAAAAAAGAGCCAATGGTCGGCATCGCTTCGGGATTGTCCAGGCTGATGAACAAACATCCGTTGCGTTCATCGACTTCAAGTATTTCACCTTTCCAAACGATCTCGTCTTCGAACGCTGCGTTTTCGTAGGAGAACTTGGAGAACAACAAGCTGTCATCAAGTGATTTTGGTCGAAAGGCGATGGCACCTTCCCAAGTCCAGTCGAATTCAACTGAACTCCCAACATGGACGACCCAGACCGTTCCGCGATCACGTTCTGCAAAGATGCTTACCTTACTGCAACTAAGTCGTTTCCATTTAGAACAGTCACGAAACTCTTGACGAATTGCAGTGGACGCATCCTTGAGCAATTCATCGTCAGCCGGCGGCAAGTTTAGATCAGCGTGAAAACGAGCCGGCTGGAACTCAGCGGCAAACATCGCATCAGCTTTATGTTCGGCATCGCCGAATTCGTCGTACAAGGTCTTTGCTTCCCAAAGTAGCTTACCGCTTTGACCGTCGCTTTTCGATATCACACCAAGAACAGATCACATATGAACTCATTTCAACGCAAGCGTTCATTGTGGCTTCACGATCCGCCTAAACGTCAGGTTAATCCGTTCGCCGACAGGAAGTTTGGTTTTAGGAACTTCATGTTGCCAATGCTGCTGCATGGTTCCAGCCATGATGATAAGCGTTCCGTTGCCGGCTAGGAATGTCTGAGTTTTCCTGGTGATGTTGTGCCTTATGCGGAATTTTCTGGTTGCCCCTAATGACAGTGATCCAATCACGTTTCCCATTTCAGGTTCATCGTCGGCGTGCCAACCCATGCTATCCGATCCTGAGCGATAGCGGTTGAGTAGGCAGTAATTGTATTCGCCTTGGACAGCTTCGATTCTCTGTTTGATCTCAAGCAAAGTTACCGTCCAAGGTAGTGCCGCATTATCGACACCTGAATAACGATATGACACGCCAGGATCGCCGTAGGACGCAATTAATCTAGGTTGCATGTGGCCAAATATGCCGGGCTTATGCTCCCAGACGCATTGGTTACGCAAGTCGGAGAAATAGCGGTCAGCTTCATCAGCAGGCAGCCAGTAGTTATCAAAGAGAATGAGGCCGCCATCTTGTAGTTCAAACGTCTGCATGCCAGAACATTGCTGCTGTCAATAAGTTTGTCAAAAGGCTCGAATTTGTCAAAGGCCCTTAGGTATGAGCATTTTAGCTCACTCTAATACTTTAGAACCAGTGCCCTGTTTTGGTAACCCGATTGATCATTGGGAAGTAGTGGAGTAGACATAGGCAACAGGCTGATTCACCCACCATGTACGACGGACGAACAATGACAACCTTACGAACTGCAACGATACGACCACCTGATGTCGGGCAATCTTATGCCGTTGTCGGTGACATTTATCGCTTTCTAGCAACTGGCGAAGATACCGATGGCAAGTATGCGATGTGGGAAGCGATTGTGCCTCCAGGCGGTGGACCGCCGCCGCACATTCACAGTCGAGAGGAAGAAGGATTCGTCGTCCTTGAAGGTGAAATAACATTTCAAGTCGGAGAAGAGCGAATCGTGGCAAAGGCGGGAACGTTTGCCAATATACCGGTGGGAACACTGCACTCGTTTAAAAATGAGAGCGACCGACCAGCAAGAATGATCATTACAATCGCACCTGCCGGGCTCGAGAAAATGTTCTTTGAAGTCAGCACGCCTGTAGGGTATGGAGTAACAACGGCTCCTAAGCCATCATTAGCAGACATTGAAAAGCTCTTGAAAACGGCCCCTTTATATGGGGTTGAAATCGTGTTGCCCAAACATTGACCATATTGTTTGACAGCTTCTTTTCAAGAACTAGTATTTACCAATGGTTTGATAGTCAAAAAAACTTTGGTAGGAAATGCAAATGCGACTCCCTCTTTTCGCCGTGATAGTGTGCCAGTTTTGTTTTCCACTTGTAAGTTCAGCTGATTGCTGCAAGCCGCGGACGACGAGTTCTTGCTCTACCTGCTCAACTTGTGCTGCGCCACCAGTAAGTTCTTGCGGT
The DNA here is from genome assembly GCA_031412515.1 of Planctomycetia bacterium. Taxonomy (GTDB): domain Bacteria; phylum Planctomycetota; class Planctomycetia; order Pirellulales; family Pirellulaceae; genus Aureliella. Next base: position 8,804 of record JANODD010000361.1, read on the forward strand.
GCCTGCGCACCGGTCGCGCAACCGACTCCATGCAGCACATGCAGCAGTTGCAGCAGTTGCAGCGGTTGCAGCGGTTGCAGCGGTTGCAACACATGCGGCAACTCGCATTGTCACAATCAATGGGATTACGCAAATTTCAATCAGCAGTTCTATGCTGAATTCTATGCTCGCAATCCGTGGTATTTAGAAGCAAAGAAGAAAGAGGCCGAAGAGAAGGCCAAGCGAATTGGAGCTACACAGGTCAGCTACAAACCCGAAGCATCAACTTCTCGAGGCTAACAACGCACTCGGCCGGAGTGCTCCATCGTTCACCCGCGGCTAGCGCCGACGGCTCACTCTCGCCCATTCTGACAGCGGTAAAGCCGCGTGCAATTAAGTGCAGTTCCAAGTGAGCCGTCGGCGTTAGCCGCGGGTGAACGAAGGAGCGGACTTTAAATCCTCGAAGTCCTTCTAATGCCAAGCCGTTCAAGGCGACTGGACTTCTGTTGGATGAGCCGTTAGTGATGAACGACAACTCCTTCGTTCACCCGCGGCTAACGCCGACGGCTCACGTGCGTCGGGACGGTTAAACGGCTGTGTGCCGTCGGCGCTAATGTCGGCGGTACGTATTTTCGAATGCCACTGGCTTGGCCTATTTCAGCGCATTCGGATATAGTTTGGTTTACCGCAGGGTGGGTTCACCCGAAACGAATCTCGCGGGATCTCGAACTTTAATTTCAAGTAGGCTTTCATGGCGGATGCACCATACAAGATCGTAATTGGACTGGAAGTTCATGTGCAACTGAGCACAAAGACCAAACTGTTCTGCGGTTGTTCAACTGAGTTCGGGGCGCCGCCGAACACACAGGTGTGTCCGGTTTGCTTGGGCTTGCCTGGATCGTTGCCGGTCATGAACGCTGAAGCTGTTGAGCTGGCGATTCGAACTGGAAAGGCGCTTAATTGCGAGATCGCGCCGACGACGAAGTGGGATCGAAAGAACTATTTCTATCCAGACTTGCCCAAGGGTTACCAGATCAGCCAGTTTGATCAACCGATCTGTGGCGAAGGCTACCTCGATTTCGCTGACCCCGAGAATGAAGGCAAGACCCTTCGAGTGCGTTTGATTAGGGCGCATTTGGAAGAGGATGCAGGCAAAAGCATGCACGACGAAGCGGCTGGGAAAGCGGATAGTCGTATCGACCTGAACCGAACGGGCACTCCGCTGCTCGAAATCGTTTCGTATCCTGACTTAACGTCTGCGGCTGCAGCAAAAGCGTATCTTACGGAGCTTCGTTTGTTGCTGACTTACCTTGGCGTTTCTGACTGCAATATGCAGGAAGGAAGTTTGCGAGCCGATGCGAATGTCAATCTTCACATCGTTGAAAATGGTCAGTCCATTGCAACTCCTATAGTAGAAGTGAAAAACCTGAACAGCTTCCGCGCCGTCGAACGGGCAATCACTTATGAAAGCCAACGGCAGTATGACCAGTGGCAGAAGACGCATCAGAAAATTGGCGAAGCTCCGAAGCAGACTCGCGGCTGGGATGACGAAGCAGGCGTAACGGTCGCGCAGCGAGAAAAAGAAGAGTCGAGCGACTACCGTTATTTTCCTGATCCCGACTTGGTGCCGATCAAGATTTCGGCGGAACAAGTGGCCTCTGCCCAGTCGCGAGCTGAATTGCCATCGGCGATTCGTCGGCGACTCGAAGGCGATTTGGGGCTAAAGGCCTATGACGCGGATGTGATCGTTTCGCAGGGTCGCGGTGTCGTTGAGTATTTTGACAGCGCAGTAGCGGCAGGGGCAAGTGCCAAACGCGTGAGCAGCTGGGTTCAGCAAGATGTAATGCGAACGCTGAAGGAACAGGACTGGACGATCGACCGCTTTCCGCTCAGCGCTGTAACACTGGCCGGGCTGCTAAAGGCGATCGATGAAGGCGCGATCGACAACAGTCGCGGGAAAGAAGTCTTTCAGTATTGGCTGCAACATCCCGCAGAGAACCTTGACAGTGCAAAGAAGGCTCTTGGAATTGCGTCGGTGGATCGTGGCGAGATCGAGAGCCTATGCCGTGAGTTGCTGGCCGAGAATCCGCAAGTTGTGACTCAGGTTCGTGAAGGCAATCTCAAAGGACTTGGCTCACTGATTGGGGCAGCGAAAAAGAAAAACCCTAATGCGGATCCAAAATTAGTTCGCGAAATGTGCCAGCAGATGATTGAATCTGGTGCTGTTTGAAATTTAGTTGGCAGTAAATTTAGATTAGGCCACGCCATGGAACCGTTTGACCTATCGAGCGAGGAACAAAAAAAATCGCAGCTGGGTTTGATAGAGCTGTTTCATTGCACGACGCTATTTTGCGTTATTATCGGCTGCCATAGTTTCATCAGCCAGTCGATTGCTGTGGTGCTATGCGGGGCGGTCACGGTGGGTATGGTCCTACGACTTTTCCCCTGCCAATATGCGCCGATTGGCGGATTGATGGCATTTGGAGCCAGTGTGACGTGTCTGCCATTGATGTTAGGATTGGGTGGCCTGTCGGAGCTGGGTGGGATGCTCCTTTGTCTCGGTTTTCCTTCGACGGCCTATGTTTTGGGCGCGATTTACACAGAATTCCGCGAATTCAGCGAGTGAGCATTTTCTGGGTTCTCGGAGAAAACGTTACGAAACTTTCAGCTATTTTGAGGGTTTCATGGTTAGGCAACAGGTATTTGTGGAACTTTCCGCTTACACCCACTTCTTGATTGACTAGAATAACAGTCCCGCTCAATCGGTTCCCGCCGCGAGATATAATTTACCCACCTATTCGGATTCATTGAATTCTTAGGAGTTTTCTGATGGCACTTCGCCAAGTTCAGCCTATTGGCACAAAGGCATCGAATTTTTCATCGATGCCTTCAGTCGCCGGAAAGCAGCCGGTCAAAGCCCGCTCGGGCAAGGCGCTATTTATTGCAATCCTAGCCGTCCTCTTGGCGGGTGGGGGAGCGTATGGTTACTACCGGTACACCAGTGACGGTGGGCCTAAAGTAGCAGACCAGCCGCTTTTGCAGACTGTTGGCCGCGGTCCCTTTGACCACATCGTCTTGGAGCAGGGTGAAGTTGAAAGCAGTAGCAATATCGATGTCAACTGCGAAGTGAAGGCCAAAGGGACATCGGGGACGCCCATTCTGTGGGTCGTCGATGAAGGAACCTACGTCAAAAAAGGTGATAAGTTAGTCGAATTGGACGCTTCGGCGTTCGAAGACGAATTGACAACCCAACGCATCGCAGTTTCAGGTGCTGAGTCAACGGTGATTAGCAGCGAGGCCTTGGTTCGAACCGCTGAAATTTCGCTGCAAGAGTATCTCGAAGGTACTTACCTCTCGGAACGCAAAACACTGCTCAGCGATATCGCTTTGAGCGAACAGAATCTTCGCAAGGCAGAGTTGAATTTAGCGAGTGCCGAACGGATGGCGGCCAAAGGGCTGTTGAAATCTTTGCAAATCGAAGCTGAGAATTTTGCAGTTGCGAACACGAAGAACTTGCTTGAATCAGCCCAAGCACGGTTGAAAGTGCTCGATGAACTGACCAAGCAAAAAATGAAGGTTCAGTACGAAAGCGACATCGAAGCAGCGCGAGCCAAGTTAGGTTCCGACAGAATCGTTCTAGCGGAAGAGCAAGATACGTTGAAGGAAATTCAGCAGCAGATTGCGAAATGCCTTATTCTTTCGCCTGCAGACGGTGTGGTCGTTTACAACAATTCGTTCAGCAGTCGCGGTGGTTCAGAATTCGTCGTTGAAGAGGGTGCGTCGGTGCGCGAACGTCAAACGATCATCAAGCTGCCTGACCCAACCAAGATGCAAGTCAAAGCCAAGATTAACGAATCACGGATCACTTTCGTTCGCGAAGGTATGCCGGCACTGGTGAAAGTCGGAGCCGCTGAAGGCGAAATGTTGGCTCGCGTTACGAAGGTCAACAAGTATGCAGAACCTGGCAGCTGGATGAGTTCATCGGTCAAAGAGTATGCAGCGTTCGTAGAAATCAAGCAGCCGCCTGAATCCATTCGTACCGGTATGACCGCTGAGGTTCGTATCTATGTTGAGCAACTGCCCGATGCCCTCCAAATTCCAGTGAACGCCATCTACGAAGTCAAAGGGCATCACTTTTGCCTCAAGAAAGCTGGCGACGGATGGGAAACTAAGGAAATTAAAATTGGCGCGACTAACGACAAAATGCTTACGATCCTCGATGGACTGACTGAAGGTGAGCAAATTGCGCTTAACCCGCGCGGCCATCTCAACCTTATGGATCTACCTGAGATCGAAGATCTGCCAGAACGTGACCAGATGGCACAAATGAGTGCTGAAGTTGCTTCTGCGTCCAAAGGCGCAACTCCAAAACCGGGAGCACCCGCAGGAGCAGCTGGCGGTCCTGGTGGAGGTCGTGGCGGTGCAGGCCCTGGCGGACCTGGCGGTGGTGGCGGAGGCCCCGGTGGTCGAGGTGGTGGTCCTGGCGGAGGCGGTGGTTTTGATCCTAAAGCAATCGCTGAACGGATTATCGGTACCGGCGACACAGACGGCGACGGCAAGATCAGCAAAGAAGAAGTGGCTGCGATGGATGATCGTACCAAAGAGCGAGCTGCAGCTTACGACGCTAACAGCGACGGCTTTATCGAGAAATCAGAAATCATTAAAGCTATGAACAAAATGATGAAGGAACGGGAAGCAGCCGGAGGCGGTGGTGGACCTCCTGGCGGTGGCCCTCGTTAATTCAACCGATCCTAAAATCAGGCTCGAGCGAAATTGGCGATGGACTGCAAATGCTTGACCAGAATGCAGTAAGACTTGGAGTAGACACGTGAAACTGGCTTGTTCAATCCGCGACTTGAAAAAAGAATATGTACTCAAAGGTGAGACTGTTCGCGCGTTGCGAGGAGTTTCCTTCGATGTGCCGGAGGGTGACTACGTTGCCATTATGGGGCCGTCGGGTTCAGGCAAAAGTACTCTGCTGAACATGTTCGGCTGCCTTGATAAACCCACATCGGGCGAGTTGTATTTGGGTACCGAAAACGTCGCCAAAATGACCGATGATCAACTGGCTGAGATTCGTTCTCGGCGGATCGGGTTCGTGTTTCAGGCCTATAATCTGATCCAACAATTGACGGTGGTCGAGAACATTCAAGTGCCGCTTTACTACCAGGGGAAGTTAGGTCCTAAGGAACGCAAACGCTGCATCGACCTGGCGGCCATGGTTGGACTCGGTGATCGACTCTCGCATCGACCCACTCAGTTGTCCGGTGGTCAACAGCAGCGTGTTGCTATCGCTCGTAGTCTTGTCAACGATCCTTACTTCATGCTTGCCGACGAACCGACAGGTAATTTGGATTCAAAAACAACCGCTGAAATTCTGGGCTTGTTTGATCGGCTGAATCAAGAGGGCCGAACCATAATCTTGGTAACACACGAAGACGATGTTGCGGCCAGAGCCAAGCGAGTTGTTCGACTTCGCGACGGAAAGCTGCAGTCGGATGTCAACAATTCACCAGAAACTCGCAAAGCTGCCGCAGAGCATTCGCTCGCCAATTTGCCCACAGAAGATGACGCTTTAGAAACGGTAGTTGAGGCTTAGTTCAATGCTCTGGATTCGAACCGTTAGTCTAGGTATTAAAAGTCTTTGGCTTCACCCGCTGCGGTCCTTGTTGACCGTATTGGGTATCTTCATCGGCGTCGCCAGCGTGATTTGGTTGGTCGCCATAAGTGAAGGCATTAGCCGCGAAGCCCAGCGTCAGATCGAGAGCCTTGGTGCGGACACAATCATGATCCGCTCTATCAAGCCGCCCAGCGAGAAACTGAATCCGCAGGGCGTCACTCCGTACGGATTGACTCGCGATGAATTCGACATGTTGCAATTGACGGTTCCTACCATCAAAAGCGCAATTCCCATTCGTGAGATACGAAGAACGTTCGCTTACAAAGATCATGTTGTCGACGGTCGCCTTGTTGGCTGTACACCCGAGTATGCCGAAGTCACGCGCTTGGTCGTTGAGTCCGGGCATTTCATAACCGATGCTGAGAGTTTCCGCAAAGCGACTAGCTGTGTTCTAGCGGCTCGAGTTGCAGAGCGTTTGTTTCCTTATGAAGATCCGATTGGTAAACGAGTTTACATCCCTGAACACACCGATTACTACACGGTTGTTGGCGTTTTAAAGCATCGAAATGCTTCAGCGGCCATTGGCGGTTCGATGGGTGCCCAAGACTTTTCGAACGACATTTATATTCCTATCAGAACTCTTCAGCAGCGGATTGGCGACACGGTCACGCGCCGTACCGGCGGAGCCTTCGAAGGCGAGATTTTGGAGCTGAATCAAATTACAGTTCGTGTTGCCAGCATCAACGTCGTCAAAGAAACAGCAGCGCTGATAACCGATGCGCTTCGATCCCATGACACGATGGAAGATATCGCGGTTGTTGTGCCGCTCGAGTTGCTCGAGCAAGCCAACACGACCCGCCTCATGTTCATGGTTCTGATGGGCTTGGTCGCTGCAATTTCGCTGCTAGTCGGAGGGATCGGCATTATGAATATTATGTTGGCGACCGTTACCGAGCGAACACGTGAAATCGGTATTCGCCGGGCTTTGGGTGCCAAGCAGCGGGACATCGTTCGGCAATTCTTGATTGAAACTTTGGTACTGAGTGTGGTCGGCGGAGCGACCGGTGTTTTAGCAGGAGTATTCTGCGAACCTGCCGTGGTCTTTGTTCGCGATACCATGGAGGCTCAGCGACCCGAGGTTATGAAGTCGTTGCCGGATGTCGTTCGCTATTTGACACCTGCAATTGTCCCCGAATCGATTTGGATCGCGTTTGGAATCTCGTTGTTGGTTGGATTGATCTTTGGACTCTATCCCGCAATCCGTGCTGCCAAGATGAATCCAATTGAAGCTCTTCGCCACGAGTAGAAAATTGACGGGCTAAGCTGCAGTCGATTTTAAGTCCGTTTTGTCTACTTAACTCCATCTTCTTACCAAGCATCTTTTCGAAATGCGCAGGCCAACGATTGACATTCAAGGACACTTCTGGCTGTGCGCCAGTACGGATTCCAAGAATCGTACTCGTACTCAATGAAATGGTGCTCGTGCTCGTGCTCGTGCTCGTGCTCGAAACCGCATGCCGATCGAGCACGAGCACGAGCACGAGCACGAGTACCGCCGTTGGCTGAGTACGAGGAGGATTAAGATTATGAGTAACCGTTCAAGGCCGAAGGCCGTGAACGGTTACAAAAGATTTTGCCTAGCAGCGACTTGACGTTTTGCATTTGTTGTTTTCAAAACCCCGAAAGCAATAGACTGAAATTTTGGCATAACGGCTGACTTGAGAGCGAATATCGGCTTTTGTGCAATCGCCCAAGTCTCAACTCCGCGACTATAATGCGTCAAGCCGACTGAGCTTGAGGCGCTAGCCGATCAAGCCCAATAATCGGCTAGCGCCTCAGGCTCAAGTAGAATTCGTGTGGTGGCGTTTTCGCGATGGCTTTACCTTTTTGTTTTTTTGCTTCGGAGATTCTTACACCCATGAATTACAAAATGCGAAGCGCGTTTAGTCTGCTGTGTGCGATTTACGTTGTTGCAAGTGTGGCCGCTCAGTTGAGTAACGCTGCGCAGCGGATGACACCGGAGTTGTTGTGGAAGCTTGGTCGTATCGGTGAAGTGGCCATATCGCCCGATGGAAAGCAAGTTGCCTACTTAGTCACGAATTATGATCTCGATGAGAACTCTGGAAAATCAGACCTAATACTTCAAGCGATCGCGCCACTGCCCCCGGCTACACAACTGGAACAACTCAAGCGAAGTATTGGTTTTGGAACGGCCTTACAAGTCGTTGAACCGAAAACGCTCCTCAAGGCGGTCAAGGGACTAAACTCCATCGGTTGGATTAAGCGCCCCGAGGGTGAACGATTGGTTTATATTGCTCCGACGCAAGGCGAGAACGCAACGGCACAGGCTTGGATGCTCGACCCTGCCAATCCACAGCCGAAACAGATTACGAAGCTCAGTCAGGACATCGGCAACTTGCTTCCTTCGCCGGCGGGAGATGCGATTGCTTATTCAATAGACATTGTGATGGACGATGACGTTAAGAAAGTTTATCCCGACTTGCCTAAAGCCGATGCGCGGATCATCGACTCGCTGATGTATCGGCATTGGAACGCCTGGCACGATTACGCTTATAGCCACGTACATGTCGCAAAACTGAATGCTGAGGGAAATGCACTTGAGCCGATTGATTTGATGCGGTCGCTAAAGGCTGATTGCCCGGTGCCACCTTTCGGCGGTGCAGAGCAGTTCGCTTTCTCACCTGATGGAAAGCAGTTAGCGCTCACGATTAAGTTAGTAAACAACCCTGCAGAGAGCACCGATACGAGTTTGTTTTTGGTTAGTGCAGAAGGCGGCCCGTTAAAGAACATTACACCGGGAATGCCGGGCTACGACGTTGAACCCAGTTACTCGCCGGACGGTCGTTTTATTGCATTCCATTCGATGGAACGTCCTGGTTTCGAAGCCGATCGGAATCGAATTATGTTGTTTGATCGGGCTAGTGGTGCCCTGCGCGAGATCACTGCGGGACTCGATCAAACGACTCATCATGCGTTTTGGAGCGAAGATAGCAAACTTTTGACCTTTGACAGTGAATATCGCGGTACGACACAAGTCTTTGAAGTCGACGTCGCTAATTCGCAAGTCAAGCAGGTAACGTCTGGGGTGTTTGATTTTGCAGCGATTGGCTCAACATCAAGTGGTTTGTTGGTGAAACAGCAGAGCATGGTTCGACCGACTGAGTTGGCTATTTTCGCTCCGGGTGGCAAAACGATGGCCACCATTTCTGACGTGAATGGTGGTATCTTTGTGGATCTTGAATTACCGCAGGTCGAGGAGCGTTGGGTTAAGGCGTCGGATGGTCAGATGATTCATAACTGGGTGATCACGCCACCGAACTACAACAAAACTGAATCGAAGCAGTGGCCAATGTTGACGTATTGTCAGGGTGGACCACAGGGGCAGATTGGACAGTGGTTTTCCTATCGTTGGAATTTTCATTTGATGGCCGCTCAAGGCTACGTTGTTTTGGCGCCCAATCGACGCGGAATGCCTGGTTTTGGCCAAGCTTGGAACGATCAGATCAGTGGTGACTGGGGTGGCCAAGCGATGCAGGACATCTTGGCGTCTACCGATGCGATGATGGCTGATCCAACTATTGATCGCAAACATGTAGCGGCGGTTGGAGCGAGTTTTGGCGGTTACACGGTGTACTGGTTGATGGGACACGCTGAGAATCGTTTCTGTTCTATGATTGCCCACTGCGGTGTCTATAACTTAGAATCCATGTATGGGTCGACTGAGGAATTGTTCTTTGTGAACTTTGATCTTGGCGGACCGTACTGGAAGAGCACTGAAATTGCCGCTGAGTACGAGCAGTTTTCGCCGCATAAACTTGCGGGTAACTGGAAGACCCCGCTGTTGGTGATTCATGGCGAAAAGGACTTTCGAGTGCCCGTCACGCAAGGGATGGAGGCATTTACGGCGGCCCAGACGCAGGGCGTTCCAAGCCGCTTTTTGTACTTCCCTAACGAAGGACATTGGGTCAACTCGCCTCAAAACAGCGTGCTTTGGAATCGCGTTTTCTTCGATTGGCTTGATCGATATTGCAAGCCGAAATGATCTCGCGATCGCCGTTCGGAACGCTAGAATGAAGATACCCCTAAACCGACAACGCTGTGAAGCATTTTGGAGAGCAAATGTAGCTGGTTTCGTGAGAAACCGGGTGCACCGGTGACCTTACTACTGCATCCGGTTTCTCACGAAACCAGCTACCTCACTGAGGAAAATGCTTCACCGCGTTGCCCAAACCGGTCCACCATCGATGGCTGATAACCTACCTCATTCTCCGTAAGCACGGAGAAAACGTTCATTGGAGAAACTATGATTCGTCGTTTTTTATGCATCGTTTGCACTGTATTTGCACTCGCGGGAATTTCTACCACGGCATCTGCGCAAGACGTTGCTCCAGCGGAGACGGGCGACTTGAAATCGCTTTTCAATGGCAAAGATTTAACGGGCTGGGATGGTGACCCGAGTCTGTGGAGTGTTAAAGATGGCGTCATTCATGGTGAAACCACCGAACAGAACCCTGCCAAGGGGAACACGTTTATCCTTTGGAAGGATGGAGTTGTCAAAGACTTTGAATTGAGGCTTTCGTTCCGTTGCAATGCAACCAACAACTCAGGGATCCAGTATCGGTCGAAACATATTACCGATGGCAACGTCAAAAATAAATGGATCGTTCGCGGTTACCAACATGAACTGCGAAATGAAAACGTCTTTCCTAATACTTCTTCATTTATCTACGACGAAGGGGGCAAGCGTGGAAGGGTCTGCTTGGTTGGCGAGAAGGCCAATTGGACAGATGGAAAGAAAGTCGTCGAAAGTACTTTTCTAGATGAAGCTGGCTTTAAAATGTTGATGAAGATTGACGACTGGAACGACGTTGTGATAGTCGGAAAAGGCAAGAACATAAAACACTATCTCAACGGCAAGTTGGTTTTGGATTTTACAGACAACGATCCAGACTTGGCTTTGACAGAAGGCGTTATTGCACTCCAGTTGCACGCCGGTAAGCCGATGTGGGTTGAATTCAAAAATATTCGACTGAAAGAGCTTAAATAAAGATCGCTTAGAACTTTAGCTCATAATATTCGTTAAATCCCGAAAACTCGCCTTCGCGACCACGCCGCTTTCTGCCATCTGAGGTAATTGCGGCGTTCGTTTTTGCTTGACATCCCAAGTGATGTACTTTTCCAAGTTCGCATTAGTCGCTTCACGTTTCGATATGGGCATCGATGTGTAAGAGACGACCGGGCACTTGGGGCAAGCATCGATGCAACCGAAAAAATGGCGTAATGCCATTGATCACGTTACTGAAATTGCAAAAGGCGAGTCCTGCACGCTGGAGATCCTAGAGCAAACGCTCGGGGAGTTAGCTGCAGAACTTGAACAGAGCAAAATATCCGGGTTGGCGTTTATCGCCACTACGGCTGCACGAAGCTGCAAATCGCAGAGCGTCGAGATTGCTTCTGCTCGACTCGCCATTATCGGTTTATGCGAACGCCTGCTGATTGCATTGGAAACATCTCAGCCCTTTGATTTCAGTAGTGCTGACTGCGCTTTGTCGGCTCTTCTTTTTCCCGAGAATACAAATTCGGATGAATGCAACTCGATAGCAGCAGATCACGAGGCAAGCAGCTCGCTTTTCCCTGAGTTGGGCCTTTTGGAACGAGGCGTTGAGATTTGTTTGTGCAGCGACGATCAGCTTCTTCGGGGTTTTCTCGGCGAGGCTAATGAGCACGTTCAAAACGTCGAATTGTTGATGCTCACTCTCGAGAAAAATCCGCTCGATCAAGAGTCCATCAATGGCCTTTTCCGCGCGGTGCATTCTCTAAAGGGATCTGCCGGTGTTGTTGGATTAAAGTCGCTAGGCACGATCTCCCACTTGTCAGAAGGAGTTTTGGTGCGGGTTCGTGAAGGCAAAATCAGTCTTCAAAAAAACTCATTCGAAGTGATTTTGGCAGCAGTCGATGAGATGGCCGCACAGATTGCTGCATTGACAGTTTGTTATCGAACCAAGAAGCCGCTTGAGTGTCCAGTTCCCCCAAACCTGCTACTCAACTGCCTCGATAAAGTCAGGGTTTCGGGACAGTGCAGCGATGAAGATCTAAACCTACTGAAGGTTGCCAGGGCGAAGCCGAAAGCAGCGTGTAGTCAACCAGAGACGAACACTACTCCGATGTCAGATTCATTGCGAGTGGACGGAAAGCGATTAGAGCAACTCGTTGACCTCATCGGTGACTTGGTGATCACGGACTCAATGGTCCAGCGAGAGTTGCGCGGTCGAGAAAGTGTGACCGCGAATACAGTGGCTACGCGATTGCGGAAGGTCGTGCGGGAAATTCAGGGGCTTAGTCTGACGCTTAAAATGATGCCCATTGGCACCGTCTTTCAAAAAATGAATCGCATTGTGCGCGACTTGAGTGCAAGACTTGATAAGCAAGTTGTCCTCCAAGTTGTTGGGGCCGACACTGAGGTGGACAAGACGTTGATCGAACGTATTGCCGACCCACTTGTCCATTTGATTCGCAATTCGCTCGATCACGGTATCGAGCGAACAACGGCGGAACGAATCGCCGCTGGCAAGCCTGCCATCGCGACGATTCGATTGGAAGCCGAACATCATGCCGGGTGCGTACATCTACGGATTAGCGACGATGGCCGTGGCCTGAATCGCGAGAGAATAGTCGCTCAGGCAATCGAACGTGGGTTGATCGATGCTTCCGCCGATCTGTCTGAATCCGAAATCGATAATCTGATCTTCGTGCCTGGTTTTTCCACGGCGACGGAGGTGAATGAGATATCTGGACGGGGAGTCGGCATGGATGTTGTTCGCAAAAATGTCGAATCCATGCGCGGGACCATAACTTTGTTGTCACGTCCCGGATTGGGAACGGACATTCGCCTTAAATTGCCTCTCACGTTATCGATCATTGACGGAACAGTTGTGCGAACTGGTGATAGGTACTTCATTGTTCCAACGCTATCTGTCGTGGAGCAAGTTCAGATTGCTTCGCTGGAGTTTTCGGGCACGGAAGAGTGTCAATTGGTAAGGTTTCGGTCGCGATTCGTTGCCGTGAGAAAGCTTGGAAATGTACTTGGAACGCGGCATGCAACTTCACTTAAACACGGCCAAGTTGTGATGATTTTAGAAGCTGGCGGTGAATATCAAGCGTTGATTGTTGACGAAGTGATCGGCCAGCAATCGGTGGTTATCAAGCCGCTTGGAGGGGTACTAGCGGGTGTTGGGTACTTTGTCGGCGGAGCGTTGCTGTCGGATGGTCAAATTGGATTTGTTCTGGACCTGAACGAAGTTTTCCGAAACAGCAATTGAACAACTAAACCAATCTCTTAAGCCAATATAATGAGCGAACTTTTAACCGCACCTGAAATTAAGAAGAAGTCGAACGCATACCTCGTCTTTCAACTGGATGCATTTGACTACGCGATCGCAGTTGAACATGTGAGCGAGATTATTACTTCGCTAACCTGTACTCCGGTACCGGGCTCGCCCGATTTTTTAATCGGAGTCGCCAATCTGCGAGGTCGGATCCTACCCATGATCGACTTAAGAACGAGATTTCGATTCGCCCAGAAGGAAAATGAGCGGCAGTGCTTCATGATTCTGACGCTCGAATCGGACGACGAAACTTTGGAACTCGGTCTAAAGATTGACTCAGTATCTGAGGTTGCCCGTATTGCGGCGGAGCAGATTGATCCTGCGCCCTCCATGACGAAGTTTATGGACAAGCTAGTTTTTAGCGGCGTCGCGAAGATCAATAGTGGCGTCAAGCTGATTGTTGATGCACGAACCCTGGTGGACCAGTTAAAAGACGCGATTACTTTTGCTTACCGCGAGCAACCAACGAAAACATAAGACCCCAACGAGATCATTAGAGAAGCTCAATCCGGCACCAATTTCGAAACAATTAAGATACTCAAGATCATAACGATGAAAATTCACCAAAAACTTCTGCTACTGTGCTCCATTCCGACGGCAATGGTCATAGCAATGTCGATATTCATTCTTCGACACCAATGGCAGGAGGTGCACGCAACCAGTCATGCGATTGAAGTACGTGCGCTCATCGATCCGATTTCCAAGTTGGTTCTGCAATTGCAGTGCGAGAGGCAAAGCGGGGTTACGCTGATCCTTGACAAGGACGCAAAAGAAGCGGGAGCACTGAAGCAATTCGCAGTCGAAGTGGACCAACGGTTCGCCAACACCAATCTGTCAGTCCTTACATCGCATTCTCTTTTTAGTCAGAAGTTGTCGACCGTGAGAGAACTGTTTGAAAAAGTAAAAGTACATCGGGCGGCGGCCTTGGATCGAAGGCTCAGTCCACAGGAGTTTTCTGAAACCTACGATCAGTTAAACTCGATTCTTCTAAGTGTTATTCTTGAGGCAATCTCTACCACTCAAGATACGGATTGCTACATGAAGGAAGCCTCGTTAAGGCATATGCTGTGTTGTATTGAGTTTGCCGCACGTGAGCGCATCCTTGTGGCAACGATTTTAAGCGATAAATCACTTTCGATTTCGAGCTTCAAGGACTGGCAACACGCCCAGTTCGAACAGGACGCAAATTTCACCGAAGTTATCGACGACATACAGGATCCGTTTGTAAGCCAGCAGCTTCACGAGTTAGAAACGGGCGCAACCAACGGCCGTATCAAGTATCTCCGTGACGAGGTTGAAAAGCTGGTACGCGGCAATTCCGCCGAAGTCATATCATTGGAATGGGATTCGGCAGCGAGCAGTCGGATTGCTCAATTTACTTCCGTTTATGATGCTGTCGCTATCCGAGTTGCGGAAAATGCTTCCAACGAACTCGCCGCCAAAAAATACTCGATAACTGGTGAAGTCGTTGCTCTTTTCGGCTCGGTTCTTTTGACAATGGCATTCTGCTATTACTTCAGTCACTTCCACTTTTTGAAGCCGCTTCGAAACTTGACAGCAGTGGCTAATGGATTGGCGGCAGGTGATACCACGGTCGCCATTGATACTTGTCGAAATGACGAAATTGGAGAAGTGCTGCAGGCGGTTGGCCGAGTGCGAACAGTCCTCGCAGGACTAAATGACGAAGTTTGTTCCCAAATCATGCATGCTGATAAGGGACAACTTGGGCACAGGGCAGATACCGCCCGGTTTAGCGGAACCTATCGTCAATTGGCCGGTGCGATGAACCAACTTTCCGAATCTTTGACGTCGATTAATTCTGAGGTATTGAGCGTTGTCACAGCCATCGGCTCGGGTGATCTTTCGAAGCGTCTCATCGGCGAGTACTCTGGTGATTTCGCTGATATGCAGAAGGGGCTCAACGCCGCCATTGATCGAATCGCAGATACTTTGACCAAAGTTTGCAAAAGCAATCGTGAAGCCTATACGTCTTCCGACAACGTAGAACAGTACAGCCAGACAGTCGCTCGGAATGCCACTGAACAAGCGGCCGCACTTGTTGAAATCGCAAGTAGTCTGGAAGAAATGACTGCGATGACTCGTCAGTCAGCGGAAAGCACCAGGACCGCCAAAGATGTTTCCGAGAGCACTCGTGAATCCGCCAATCGAGGCGCGAAGCAGGTCCGTGAATTGGTGCAGGCCATTGAACGCATCAAGAAAGTCGGCGACGAACAGACAGCAATCCTGAAGACCATTGACGACATCGCTTTTCAGACGAACCTGTTGGCTTTGAACGCGGCCGTAGAGGCAGCTCGGGCCGGTGAAGCTGGCAAAGGATTCGCGGTCGTAGCAGACGAAGTTCGCAATTTGGCCTTGCGCAGTGCCGAGGCAGCCAACAATACCGCGAGGAAGACTGAGCAGTCGCTGTCGGAAACTGCGATTGGCGTCAACTTGGCCAATGAGGTTTCGCAGATCTTAACTGAGATTTGTACTTGGGCAGAGCGAAGTAGCGTATGCATAAAAGAAATAGCCTCTGCCAGTGGCGAACAGGCTTTGGGTATTGAACAGATTAGTCACTCTGTAACACAGCTGGATAGTGCATTGCAGGAGTCGGCTACGGAGAGCGGCGAAACTTCTGAAGAAGCACAGCGCATGCGAGTTCGTCTAAGTGAGCTGGACCGGTTGCTCACCGCCTTCAACTTTGGCGACGACGACGGCGGAACTCCTTTATCTCCACTTAAAAAGACTATCTCGAATCGCGTTGCAACGATTCGTCCTGCTATTCGAAAAAAGAAACGAGTTGACCGAAAAGCCGAGCATTTGATTCCGTTCGATTCAAAGGACTTTGCCGATTTCTAGTTTACGATTCTGATCGCATCGCACAGTTTCCAATTCGCCCCAACCGCAACTTGATTATCAGCGAGACAATATTGCCGCAGTACCGCGAATCGACGTTTATTCGCTAAATAAAGAAATTTATCGTGCCCATTACCGAAAAGACCTTTCTTCGATTCGCAAAATTGATTTCCGATTTAGCGGGGATTGAATTAGCGCAGAACCGAAAAAAAATGCTCGTCAATCGAATCTCAAACCGATTGAACGCGCTGAAGATCGGTTCTTTGGAAGAATATTACGATTTCGTAGCGTCGGACGCTGCGGGTTCGGAACGTCAAGCACTGATCGAGGCTGTAACAACCCATTACACGTCGTTTTTCAGAGACCAGGGACAATTTTTGCATGTCCGCGAGGAACTGCGGAAGTCGTTCGAGAAAGGGCGTAACAAGGTTCGTATTTGGTCAGCCGCATGTAGCAGCGGCGAGGAACCCTACTCGCTGGCAATTGTCACATTAGAGGCCGCCTCACTCGCTGGCGTGCGCAAGCCAGATATTCGTATCTTGGCCACCGACATATCGAATCAGGTGTTGCAGCACGCTCATGAAGGCTGGTTTCCTATTTCTTCCTTGCAGAAAGTTTCGAATCCGCAGCGCGGCTACTTTGAAACGCAGCAGCGTGACATCCACGGCGAAGCGATGGTGCGAGTTAGCAAGCAACTTCGTGATCTCGTGATTTTCCGCAATGTGAACCTGTGCGAGTGTCCTTTAATGATACCTGGTGAAATTGACATCATCTTTTGCCGAAATGTTCTTCTCTACTTCAAGACGTGCAGACAGCAGAAGATTGTCAGATGCGTGGCTGACAGACTTAAAGTGGGTGGCCTCCTTTATGTGGGCGCGTCGGAGCAGGTTCGAGGCTTTTTGGGTGGGATGGAATTCGAAAGGGAAAGTGTTTTCCGTAAAGTAAATGAGACTCGCGTTTCTTCATTTCCAGTTAAAGAAAAATGCGTTGCCAACTCTTGATCGGACATTCGCAAAAAGCCGAAAACGACAACTGGATGAAAATCGAATGAGCTACATTTTAATAGTTGATGGGTCGAAGGTGGATCGCGAATTTATATGTGGTGCGATCGCGTCGGCTTCGGCAGAGATAGAAGTTCGATGCGTCGACGATGCGTTTCTTGCTCGCGAGATGATTGCTGCGGAGGATCCGTTGTTGATCGTACTGGATGTCGATCTGCCGCGCATGTCCGGTGGAGAATTCCTTGGGCATCTGATGCGACATCATCCTTTACCTGTGGTTGTCGTTACCCGAGCGTCCAATGCGGACGGTAGTCGAATTGAGAGGCTTCAATTACTTGGGGCAGTGCAAACACTTCACAAGCCGAGTTGTTGTAAGGACGAATCGCGTTTCATCAGTCAGTTTCATCCCATTCTGGCAACGGTTTTAAGTGTGCAAAAGAATGCAAACCAGAACCGCAAGGCTGTAAAGGGTGACTTATTACAAGTGTACCACAATGACCGCCCGGGCGGCGTAACTGAGAATTGGACCAATGCGGTTTCTGTAGCAATTGCCATTGGTGCAAGTACCGGCGGACCATGGGCAATCAGCCAAATTGTTCGGCACTTTAGCGCCAATTCGCCTCCAATTCTAATCGCTCAGCATATTTCTAACCGATTTTTAAAAACAATGGTGAAGGGCTGGCAGCGTGCAACCGACATGCAAGTCACGATCGCCGAGCATGGCGGTCAGGTCACTCGCGGAAGTATCTACGTTGCGCCCCCAGAGCACCATATGGAAGTCGATTCTAGCGGACACATCAAGTTACTCAGCACTGTGGCAACGGACAGGTTTGCGCCGAGCATCAACATACTTTTTAATTCGCTTGCACGCAGTTCACGGACGACTGTCGTTGCTGCGCTGTTGACGGGTATGGGAGATGACGGAGCGGACGGATTGTTGCGACTACGACGAACTGGTGCACATACAATTTCAGAACACCAAAGCACATGCGTGGTGTATGGAATGCCTGCTCGCGCTGAGGAGATCGGAGCTACTTGCGAGGTTTTGCCTCTGCAGGAGATCGGACCGAGGATTGTAGCGAAAGTGACTCAATCGAGTGAAGTTAATCAGCGCCGGAAAATTACGAAGCCTTGCGAAACCTTGAAATAGAATTTGAACGAATCTTGACCACTGGGTCGTCTTACGTGTCACCTAACAATATTAACGAATCAACCCAAATGAACACTTTAGTAGTAGACGATTCGAGTTTGATCCGTTGTGTTATCAAGCGAGCCTTGGTGGAATTGGGTGTTCCTGTTTGCGATGAAGCGGCGGATTCCCCCCAAGCCTTGGAGATGATCCAAGAAACTAACTATCACTTAGTCATCGTGGATTGGAATATGCCCGGTGGCAGCGGCATCGACGTTATTAATGCCCTGCGTGAAGCGGGTAATAAATGCCCAATCGTAATGCAGACTACCAACGCAACCAAGAGCTTCATTATGGAGGCTCTTCAGGCCGGTGCAAACGACTATATTTTAAAGCCGTTCAATACCGTCGACTTAGTTGAGAAGCTGGAGATTCACGTTTGTAATGCAGCCATGGTCGCCCTGTGAGCCGCAGCTTAATTCCTAGTTAGCCCCAAGCTTTTTTCATAGTCGTTACGTTGCAATTCGCGACCACGGTCGTCAGTAATTGTTTGCCAAGCCGCAGATGCTTCGGAGAGGGCTTCTGCAATGGGTTTATCGCCCGTCAGGATCATAATCAGTTTGTCGGTCAATACGTTGCGGTACTCCTCTGCGCGAGGCAATCGCAATTCACTTGGGATTTTGACGTTGGTGGCTTGCTCAGCCGCGATGCTCCTGGCTTGCCATGCTGAGGAGTCACTTCCGGCGGTCGGAGAGACTGCATCGACTCCAATGATCAGCGGCGAAAGTGAGTTACGAGTTTCATTTTGCTTGAGCCAATTCAGCAACGCCGTCGCCCGCGCGGACTGTCGGCAACTGGTCGATAGCGACGCGATTAAACCGCTTCCTGTATTCCATCCGATACTCTGAGCAGGCACTCGAATCGCTTTGCATCCGGTTAACTTCATTGCAGAGGCGTTTAGCAATGCAGGGGATACGATCGTAACGGCAGGTTTAGTCTGCGCATTGATCCAAGTCCATGCTTGTGAGGATTCACTGATTACGGATTGAACTGCCGTCTCCGGATCGCTGGTTTGCTGCGATAGGTTCAAAAGGATCTCAGCAGCCCGGACAAATTCGGGCTCAGTCAGCCGAGGTTTCATTTTCTGCAAGTCAAACAACAATCCATAGTCGGGTGATCGTTGCGATAGACTGCCAACAATTGCCAAAAATCTGTCAACGAGCGCGGCCCGATCAACTTTTGTACGATCGATTTTTGCCCGATCGCTCTTTTTCGCTAAAATTGGGTTAGCGTCGATGATCTTTAGCAAACCATCCCAATCAGCCCCCTCTGTTATTGCCTCTGCAGCGGACTGGCTGACAATCGCTACTGGAATCGTCGCACCTAGTGGGACGGCCCAAACATCGCCTCCGTAAGAGACTTGGCGAGCCCATGCCGATAGAACGGGTTGTGTCTCCGCATCCGCGCCGACCAAGCTACTGGGGAGTTTTGTAAGCCACTTGCGGTCAATCATTTCACCCAGTAGACGCGATGGGTACATCGCTACATCGCAATTGCAGGTCTTTTCCGACAAATACTCTTCGACTGTCAGAATTCGAATTTCGAGCTTCTGGTCCGAACCGGTCAACCAAGCACGTTCGACCAACGAAGGGTCACTTACTTGACCAACTATCCACAACCGTAGCGGGACATTGGACGTTGCCGGGGTAGTCGCTTGCGCGGATTCGGCAATTTTTTTTGAATTCGATTCACAGCCCAGTAACGTTGTGAATATCCATATCAAAACGATTGAAAGCGAACGGGTTGAAAGTGGCTTAAGCATGTCGAGTTGGCTTTGTCATAAATTCGTACGGACGATTCGTATTGGCGATTTGTAGCGGCGACTGATTTGGGAGGTAGGAACTCGCCTGAAAAGGAAGTATAGTGTGCGACTATATTTTAGGGGACAGTAGTTTTCGCACTTGCTTTTTGCGGAGCATCTCAACGTGGCTTACACCATTGGCATTGACATCGGTACATCGGGAACCAAGAGTCTTTTGGTCGATCCAGATGGAAATATCATCGCCGAAGCTGCAGCCACTTATGGAATTGCCATGCCCAAACCGATGTGGACGGAGCAGGATCCGGAAGATTGGTGGACGGCGACAGTCAAGACCGTTCGGGCCGTAATGAAGCAAGGCCGAGCGAAACCAGCGGATGTGAGCGCGATCGGTTTGTCGGGCCAAATGCACGGTTCGGTTTTCCTCGACAAAGCAGGTAAAGTGATTCGTCCGGCACTGCTGTGGAACGACCAGCGTACGATGGCTGAGTGCGAAGAGATTACGAATTTGGCGGGTGGACGGAGTGAATTGATTCGAATGGTCGCTAACCCGGCTCTGACCGGATTTACAGCCCCGAAGATCTTGTGGCTTCGCAATAACGAACCGAAAAAGTACGAGCGACTGAAACATGTGCTGTTACCCAAGGACGAAATTCGTCGCCGATTGACTGGCGAATTGGCGACCGATGCAAGCGACGCAAGTGGTATGTTGCTTTTGGATGTGTGCAAACGCGACTGGTCCGATGAACTGTTAGGCAAGTTAGGCCTTGAGCGTTCAATGCTTGCCAAGGTCTACGAATCGGAGGAGGTGACGGGTTCACTTTCTCCGGAGATTGCTGAAAAGTTGGGCTTAACCACAAGCTGCAAAGTAGTTGCTGGTGCCGGTGACTGCGCTGCAGGAGCGATCGGAAATGGAATTGTAAAAGCGGGTGTTTGCACAATCAGTCTGGGGACTTCGGGCGTCGTGTTTGTCCACTGCGATCAACCGCAATATGATCAACAAGGCCGCCTTCACACGTTCTGTCATGCCGTTCGTGGCAAATGGCACATGATGGGGGTGACACTTTCAGCGGCTGGTTCACTACAGTGGTTTGTTGAAAACATGTGTCCGGAACTTGCGACGCGGCGTGGTACTGATCCTTACCAGACGATCAACGCCGAAGCCGCAGATGTGCCTCCCGGCTCCGATGGACTTATCTTTTTGCCATACCTTGCGGGCGAACGCACACCACACGCGGATCCGTTGGCACGCGGTGCATTTGTTGGACTGACGAGCAAGCACACTCGTGGTCACATGGCTCGCGCCGTGATGGAAGGCGTTTCGATGAGCTTGCGTGAGAGTTTGGAGATTATTCGTCAACTTGACGTCCCTGTCCGCGAGATGCGGTTGAGTGGTGGCGGCGCGAAAAGCCAACTTTGGAAACAGATTATCGCTGATGTGACCGATCAAGCGGCTTGCACCATCAATGCTGAACAGGGTCCCGCTTATGGTGTTGCCTTGCTAGCCGCGGTCGGTTCCGGCCAGTTCAAGAACATTGAGGAAGCTTGCAAAGCGACGATCGAAGTTGTCAAGAAAGTTCCCCCCCGCAAGCCTGCCGTGAAGTCGTATAATAAGTTATTCCCGATCTATCAATCGCTCTACCCAGCTCTGCAAGCTTCGTATCAAGCTATTGGCAAGCTAACGTAGACCTAGTTGCTTGGCTACGTGTTCTTGGTAGGGCGGGACTCCTGTCCCGCACTTGTGTAAAGTTATTTCCAATTTGGTCGCAAATCGCTCGGGACAGGAGTCCCAAGCTACTAAAAAACGCTCGGGGCAAATGGTCCCGAGCTACGGTTAACGCGAGAAACCCACGCGGCAAGTAATTTATGGCTTCGCTTTATGTAATCCGAGGACGCGATAATGGCCAGCACTATCTGCTGCGCGGATCAAGTATCACGATCGGCCGCGACATAACGAACCAAATTCAAGTCCATGACACTGAGGTTTCCCGCCATCATGCACGCATTGATGTTAACGACGACAAATCGCTTCGATTGACGGATCTCGGCAGCAGCAATGGGACATTCATCAACAGCCGTAAAGTAACAAGCCAAATACTGCGAAGCGGTGATCGAGTCCAAGTCGGCGGCACTCTAATGATCTTTACGGGCGGTCCCGAACCACTGACGCCTGCTGCGCACGATGCTGTAAACATCGTTGGTAAAAACGCATCTCTGGACCTGTCGCAGATCCGGTCGTCCATGCAAACGCCGCACGAGCGCAGCAGCTTATCTAGCGTATCGGGAATTGCAAAGCCGCTAAAGACGCCAGGTGACGTCCCGAGTAGTGAAGTGCGCAGTGTTATACCGCAAGTAAGCGAGAATGCTGAGCAGCGGACGCATTGGGAGTTAGTCTATCTTGTGGGGCAAGCCATCAGTCGCACTGTGGACCTCGACGAACTGCTTCGACAGGTCCTCGATCTTATTTTCCAGTGGATCGCTTGTGACCGAGGTTGCATCTTGATGATCGATGATGTTACCGGTCACTTGACGCCAACTCACAATCGAAGTCGCAAGCACAACTTAGTTAACGCACAGCTCGAAATCAGCCGGACGATTCTTGACTACGTTGTCTCGAAAAAAGAAGGCGTCCTGACCAGTAATGCCCAGGATGATTCGCGATGGGACACCGTCCAGAGCATTGTGAACCTCGGTATTCAAGAAGCGATTTGTGTGCCGATGCTTGGCCGCTATGGTTTTGTGGGCGCGATCTATATCGACACTTCCATGTCGCCAGGCCAATATACTGCGCGCGGCCAAGTGAGTAGCTTCAACGAAGACCACCTTAAATTGCTGTTTGCAATCGCTAGTCAAGCTGCACTGGCGGTTGAAGATACGCAGTTCTATCGGGCCATGCTTCAATCCGAGCGATTTGCGGCGATGGGACAGACGATCGCTAACTTGTCCCATCACGTCAAGAACATACTGCAGGGCGTTCGAGGCGGAAGCTATTTAATTGAAGATGGACTTCGAAAGGAGGATTTTGAAGTCGTTCGTAAGGGATGGGGAATGGTAGAGCGTAACCAGGATCGCATCAGCAACTTGGTCATGGATATGCTCTCCTTCAGTAAAGAACGTCAGCCGGAATTTGTCGAAACCGATTTGGGTCAGACGGTTTCGGAAGTCGTTGAGTTAATGCAATCCCGCGCTAAAGAACTGAACGTGCAATTAAAGTGGCAAGATCCACAGGACTTGAAAACGATCCGTTTCGATCCGGAGGCCATTCATCGGGCGATTCTCAACGTGGTAACCAATGCGATTGACGCCGCTGGGGCCCGGGAATTGGGCATCGTTGAAGTTACCGCAGTTGCTGATTTTGCCAAAAAGCAGATCGCGGTCTGTGTGTCCGACAACGGAGAGGGCATCGTCGCCGAGGATCGCGAACGAATTTTTTCCCCATTCGAGTCCAAGAAGGGAGCTCGAGGAACGGGGCTGGGTTTACCGGTTAGTCGGAAAATTCTTCGCGAACATGGCGGTGACGTGGATGTGGACAGTACACCCGGACACGGCACTACTTTTATTCTGCATTGGCCAGTACAAGAGGTCTCGGGCGATAGTCCCACTCTAGTGGACTGACTAGAATCTCTTAATAACCGACAAGACGCCCTTGCTAGTTCGCACTCTGTTGGAAAGAAATCTCCATTGAAGAAGGCCGCAATTCTATTTTTGAAAGTCGCGATTCCACTTGCGCTTTTTGGTTACCTGCTGTGGCGCGTCGACCCCGAGCATTATCGCATTTTCTGGGAGCAACCCAAACGCTGGGATTTGATGGGGCTGGCGTTGTTGACCGCGTTCTTGGCGGTCATGATTAGTATTTTGCGCTGGCGCAGATTAGTTCTTGCGTTTCAAATTCCGTTCACGCCCACCGAAGCGTTGCGATTGGGATTTCTTGGATATCTCTTGAACTTCATTTCGTTTGGTAGCGTTGGGGGTGACTTGTTTAAGGCAATCTTAGTTGCAAAGGACAAGCCTCAACGCCGTCCTGAAGCGGTGGCGTCGGTTCTACTGGACCGCGCAATCGGTTTGCTCGGCCTGATACTTCTGGCCAGTATCAGCTTGATCGCGTTTTCTGGAAGCGGACTTCCAGTACCGTTGGTTGTGATTCGCAATTGGTCGAGCGGAATTGCAATCGTCTCGATTATTGCCTTGCTTACGGCGATTTATGCAGGCACTTGGTTTGATCGCTTGATTGACTGGGGAAGCGGCATCCCTGTTGTCGGTCAAACGCTTGCAAGAATGGCCCGTGCATTGCGGCTACTGCGGAGCCAACATATGACGCTGCTCAGCCTCCTCGTTACAGCCATTGGCGTACATGGCCTATTGGCGTTCTCGATTTATTTGATCTCCTGCGGAGCTTATCCGGAGCATCCAACTCTGGAAGACCATCTCAAAGTTGTTCCACCAGCCCTCGCCGCAGGCGCTCTGCCACTCGCTCCAGGGGGTCTTGGATACCAGGAAGCTGCTCTTGCAAAGCTATTCAAAACGTTGCCAAACATTCCGGCGGGTTACTCTGGCATGCTGGTCGCAACCATCTATCGTTTGGTAACGATTGTTATCGCCGGCTTTGGGCTCCCGTTCTACTGGACGAAGCAAACTCGCGAAGTCCGGATAGCTGCAGAACAAGACCAGGTAAGTCCAAGAGCCGTCTAAGGCACGACATAACGGAGTGCATTGCGAACCGGTTGACCAGGGGTATAAACTGACGGAATTCCGCCTAGTCCCGGGCCGACAAAACCTGCCCGGTAGGATGTCACGGTACCATAGGCTGGTGGGACATAAACCGATACCGGTGGTATGTATACTGGCGCAGGTGCTACCGGGTAAACCGGCCGATAAGTTGAATAGACAGCTGCCGGGGCAACGTAGGTGGGCACAATTGGGCGATAGGATGTTACGACTGGCGGCGCTACAATTACCGGCGGCGCGACGGTGACTGGCGGTGCAATAACGATCGGACTTGGACCGTAAACGGGCACTCCGTAACCGAACTGTGCATCAGCCGAAGATGCACCGAAGGTGATACCACATATGGCCAGCGCCACTGTCGCTAAATTTAATTTCCAAATTCGCATCGCTAGCGTTCCTTAACTAAATGCAATGAAAGGCTAATGCCGTAGAGGCCTGGCGGTCGTGCAATTGCCAACCATTCATTCATACTACGTTCGAAGGACGCATTTGGCAAACAAAAGAAACGTGTTTGCAAAGGTGCTTCAACACAATTTAACTTTCGGGTTAGCCGAAATTTCCAAGGGTGGGACCTGGCATGGATAAAAGTCGTGGATGAATACCGTAGCGGAAGCCGTCAAGGCTTTCGGAGATTGAATTTGCAGGGCCGAAGTCGCATGAACGAAATGCTTGACGCATTCCGCTACCGACTTTCAGCCATCCCAGGTGGGACCATTTGTGCCGAGCGTTCTTTTACTCACAATCTAAGCCAAGCTTACTTGTTCTTCGCAGTGGGCCTGGGTTGTTCACGTTCCGTTTGCATCGCGGTGAGTTCATCCTCACTGGCTCTGCACTTTGCACCTTCCACTGGAACATCTACGCCAGCCGACCAAAGTACTCCATTGACCATAAGCTGCCGCATACCGGGGAGAGACCAAGCCGAATGCGCATCGAGCCCAGTGAAAGAGAATGACCGGCCGCCAGTTGGACGCTCGTATGCCCACGCAACAATGTCATCGTTCAAACCGGCCCGGCTGCCCGCATATTCTTTGCCAGACCAAACTAGTGGAGTGATGCCGCGCATCGCGTCAACGAACTGAATCTTATTCAACCAACCATCATTGATTTCCCAGGGCGTTACGCCGTACGTGATCGAATGAGTTGGGAAGTCGACGTGTTTGCTATCCCAGTGTCCACGCCCCGATTTTCCTGCCAAGTAGATACCACCCAGCCAACTCTTTGCACGTTCAGCGAACTCGGCCGGAAAATCGACGGCTTGATGGATCATCACAATTCCCACTTTCCCGTCAACCAGTGATTGAACTCTTTCGATCCTTTTCGGTGAACTTAAAAACGCTTGTTTGCCGCCACCATCGGTATAAAACACCACTGAACCTGCGCCTTCGAAGACACTTTCATCAGCTGGCCAGCCGTCCAAAACCTGAACGACTTCAATGCCGTCGGTCTGTCTCAACATCGCTTCAAGGCACTTGCATCCAGCGATGTAGTCGTGATGTCCGACCTTATCGACCTTGGCCGTTTCGCCAGCCACCAGCACGATTTTGCTTTTACGATTCAGATCGTTTTTTTGTCCGTTTGCAGTCTGCATACCAAGACAGCAAGCAACGAGTACTAGAGTCAAGCCAAGCCAACGACGGAGAGGAGTCATGTGGGTGGTCCTAAAGTTGTTTTTGCGTAGGTTTCAAGGCTCGCTATTATAAACCTCTTCGCATCTGCGTTGTACTGAGGCTACAAATACTAAGCTAAAATCGGCAACCCGGTTGGCTCCGGTGATCGAATTGAATCGAGCTTTGGACGACCCACTGTAGCTTCAACATACTCGGCCACCTGCTCGGCGGTTTCGAAATATTTTTCATAAGCGCAGTCGTCGTCGTACTCGCAGTTATCCGTCGAGTACTCGCGGCAGATTTCTGGACGAGTCATGTAGATACCACATCGATTATCTGGTTGCAGATGCTTGCAGACAGTGTGAACGAGCAAATACCAATGTTCGTCTTCGACGAACACCGTTGCTTTTTCATGCAACAAAAACCAGCGGATGTAGTCGAAATCCTTCAAAGTTTCTGGAATGTCAATTGGCAAAGCAAAATAGCGGCAGCACTTCGCTGGACAATAGTCACACAAGCATTCGCCTTTAGGCAGGTTTGCTCGGGTCATTCGGGTCGCCGTCATACTTACTCCGTTGTTTAAGATAAGTTGCCGTTTTTTGTAACGCTAACAAAGTGATTTTGGAAGTGGACCCAACCGCTACACGGCAAGAAATACGAATCCATCGTTCAGCAGTGTAATTGCATTTTGTTCAAAGTTCTTGCTCACTTGCGAAAATATCAGATTCCGTAAAGTCGTTTAGCCAATAACCAGCAGCCGCCGGAAGCCCACAGATTCCGTGACTATGGCATGATTTAGATCAGGTTACTGGTGTTAGAATAACGTCTGCAGCATCCTAAATCTATTCGTTGTAAAGAAGCAGCCATGAGCCGAGATTTATTGATAGACATAAGCCGAGCGTTAGAAGAAAAATTTTTCCGCGAGAAAGATGCTGCGCTGTTGGAGTATTTACGCTCCGAGGGAGACAAGACAAAACTTCAAGCACGGCTAAGTGAAGTTTCGCACATGCACGATACGAATGTCCTCGACGACTTGATCCGAGTCGGAGTCAATGCCGAGTCATTTGCGGCATTCAGTTTATTACCCTTAGTGCGAGTTGCGTGGTCAGATGGTGAAGTCGCTGACAGCGAACGAGCTGCAATCTTAGAAGCGGCCAAGGGAGAAGGGATTACGCAAGAATCAGCAAGTTATCAGTTGCTGCAGGGATGGCTAGACGAAGGCCTGGACCCTGGGCTACTCGAAGCATGGCACAACTACGCGAGGGCCTTAGCCAGTGAGCTTGATGATGTAAGCTTGACTGCAGTCCGCAATAACACCTTAGAACGTGCGCTGCGCGTTGCCCAAGCAGCAGGTGGTATTCTCGGAATCGGCAATCGAATATCCAAAAACGAAGAACTAAGCCTGCTCGACTTGTCGCATGCATTTGACAAATCCAAACTGCTTTAGTTGGCGAAGAAGTTGATCGATGCCATTTTTTAAACCCGCCGCCAATTACTCGAAGCAAATGCGGCCCTGGACAGGACATGGGACTCAAAAGATTCCTAGATTGCGAAAAATGCCATACTAAATCGCGGCTCCCCTTCTCCCAGTACTATGGGGAGAAGGGGGCGGGGGATGAGGGGAACGTGAGGATTGAACAATGATTCAAGGTGACACTCTCGGTTCCTTCCGACTCGAACGAACACTGCTCCCGCCTTGCCGCAGAATGCGATTCCAACATCTGCAAAGTAGAGGTCGTTCGTTGGGTAGGTCTAATGCTAAAAGCCTAGTGCTTCAGGCTCAATTTAATGTTGGAGTAACGTAGGATGGGACCATTTGTCCCGTCCTTCCAGTCTTGAGTTGAGTTCAAAGAACGCTCGGGACAAATGGTCCCAAGCTACTAACGGGAGTCTCTAGCCAGCGGTAGCAGCTGGCTTCCGGCTGAAAAATTCATTGCTGTTTACAAGCAGCGATTGGCGATCACTTAACCATACAGCTTATTGGCTTCTGCGTGATCGATCTTCTTTGCCTTGATACGTCCACCGGCGATCTTTTCTCCATTGGGATCAATATACACTCGGCCCGTTCGACCAGGCTTAACGCTCATCACATGGATATTGAAGATAAACGCGGCGTCGGATTTGGATTTGAACCAATGCACGTTGTCTTTGATGTCAGTAACGGTCGAACAACCACCGGGCCCAAAATCACGATCGATCGTAGGCGTAATGATCATGTGCTCTTTGGTGTCTTCGATGCGGTCATAATGCCTGCCGTGGAAATCACCTTTGAGAATTAAAAACGCCGTCGCCATATTGTCATGCCCATGCGGCACAACAGAACGATCCTTGTCGAGCACAAAAATCTGATGACCAAACACCAACTCAGTCGGCAGACCCTCAACTTGCGGCAAGGTCGCTTTTAAACTCGTCTCGCCTCGGTCGTTCGCCTTGGCACTTTTTGCGAGCTTGTCGAAGTCCAAAAATTTCAGCAAGTCAGGCAGATCGACGGTCGCATACAAGTCCTCGACCTTCTTTTGCCACTCAAGTTGCCCCAGCTTCTTACCTTTTAAATCAAGACTCCACGCGTTCACTTCGGCGAGCCACTGGGCTGCGAGCGGCTTCACTTGCTGCGCGAATGCATCGCGCGAGAAGACTGTTTCGAGTAACGACCAGGTAAGCAGAGCACCGATTCCATGCCGCTGAAAATCGCGGCGATTCAGATCGTTCATCGCAGGCCTCCTCTTTTGGAAACATAAGTGGCAAGTTCAGCCACGTGGCGCGGACGCTGCCAGCGTCCGCAATCAAATCGATGTACACGTAGGTCCATTGTACAGCACCACTTATGGCTTGTCATTCTTTTCCAGTTACACGGATAAAGATAGAAGGCGAAGGGTAAGACATGATCTGAACGCGCTGATGGAATGAATACGTTGCTCGATATTCTGTAGTTGAACGTGTGATTTAGACAGCTGATGCAGTGAGCCGTCGGCGCTAGCCGCGGGTTTCGGAGCGGTGGTCAATTATGATAAACAGTCGCATTTAAGCGCAGAGCAAAGAGAGTTAGACATTGGCTAGACAAAGAGTAATTTGAACCGCCTAATTTCGATACCCGCGGCTAGCGCCGGCGGCTCACTTTCCCCCTTTCGACCGTTATTTCGGCGCTGGCAACTTTGAGTGCAACCAGTCTTGCATCGAGAAGACCATCTTGGACTGCTGCTTTTCAATTTGTTTGTTGATCTTCTCGACTAGTTTCTCGTTCGTTTCGTCAATCTTCTTATCGATCGTCCCGCGTGCCCCTTCGCCGAGAGCTTTGGCAAAGTCGCCACCGATTTGGCTGATGCGGCGGACGCGGAAGTAACTCAGTTCCACGGCTGCATGGTCGACCTGCGGTCTGATGATCACGTCAGGAGGCAGCTTGAGTGGATTGAGTTGAAATTTCACCGTGCCGCTCATCGTCATCTTGCAGGTCGCATCGGCATTGACGCTCAAGCTGATCACTTGCACGTCGCGAACCCATTGACTCATGCGTCCAAAAACGTCGAGCAACGCTTCTACTGAAACACTGAACGCGATACGTCCATCGGTCAACGATTGCAGCTGCTGAAATTCGATATGCAAGTTCTGATCGGGTTCCACAAATTCGACCCGGTACTTGGTCCAAGTGCCTGCATTGACCAGTTTCTTTTTGCGTTTGGTTTCAAGATGCCGTCCTTCCCGCCAGATCTCGACCCCGTCCCAAACCTCTTTCTGAGTTCCCCATTTTTTGTTGTCTTCGTAAGCTGGCGGCAAGTTCTCGCGAATCATGCTTGTCAGCCAAAAGATCAACTGCGGTGATGCAAAATCACCTACCGTTTTGACGTCCGAAACCGGAAAAGCCCGAGTCTTTTGAGCCGTCGCATTGAATGGTTCAAGAGTGATTCGTGGTGGGAGTTTTTCCGCAACGGGCAAGTTCGCGGTCGGCGGTTGACCGAGGGACGCCGATTCGATTAGCCCGATCCACGCCAGGACAGCTAACAGTGCAACTGGAAAATAGAAAAGAATCGGTGTAGGACGCACGCTATCCTCGCACTAACGGTCGCTAGCATTTAGTTATCATCGAGCGAGTAGCTTAACAGGAACCTAATGTCGCTGCGAAGCTCAGTTTACTGGACCGCGGACGGCCTCGTCCGCCAAAACCGCCCTTTGAGCGACGGCAAGTACTGCATTTTGGTTTTGTGTGCCACTGGTTTTCCCAACTGCTTCCGGGATCCGGATGCAGTTGGGAAGGGCCAGTGAAGCGAAGTAAATGACCTGACTTGTCGTGTGTGCTCCCGACACTAATTAATAGAGCGAGAGATTTGCCGAAGTTATAATGCTAACGACCCGCAATACTCGCTAAAGTTTGATTTCATTCTCGGGGTCGATTGATGTTGTAGATGCATGGTTGTTGACGTTAACGACTTCGACACTCATCATCCGATCCGTCCAGGCATTGGTGTGGCGCATATAGCTCGAGCTCAATCGCTTCGGTACACTGGCCTTGCTTTGCCCAATAGCTAAATCGCTAATAGGCAAAGCAAGCCAGTGGCACACAAAACCAAATTGCTCTCGCTATCTCAAAACCCAAGTCGGGCAAAGCACTATTCAACTTCCGCGCGACGGCGTGCCATACCAACATACAGCAACACAACACAGAGTCCGACGAAGGGCAAAAGCGAAACCACATCCAGCTTCGAACTGTAGCTTTCCAAGTTGATCATCTCCAGCCACTCTTTTTTGAAGTTCATGAACGAGATCAGCACCGCAGCAATGGCGCCGCCCGCTATATAACCGGAGCTCAGCAAAACCGCTGGACTGGAGTCGTCTTCGCTGCCCGCTTTATTGCCTTGCCATTTGTCGACAGCCAGACGAATCATTCCGCCAAGAAAAATCGGCGTTGAAGCAGCCAGCGGAAGGTAAACACCCACAGCGAACGGAAGACTCGGCACGCAACTCAGTTCAAGCGTCAATGCGATCAGGGCGCCGATCAGCACTAGGCCCCAAGGCAATCGTCGATCCAAAATACCGTCAATGATCAGTTGCATCAAAACGGTCTTCGGCGCATCGAACTTGCTCGCTTTCACATCCTTGCCATCATCGTCTTCAGTCAGAATTCCATTGATACCTGGGTCCACCAAGTAAACTGGCTTGCCGGAATCGTCGAGCAGATAACGCCCAGGTGGCAGCGGTGCATCGCGTTCTGTTCTGCCGACATTTAAAACGTAGTAGTTAGCTTTGTCTTCGGTAGAATAGGGACCCGACCGCACATGGTCCTGTGGTAAGCCTTTGATATCAACCACAGTGCTTGCATGCTGCTCAACAGCCTTCTTACTATACGTTGAGTTGGCTTCGTTCATAGCGATTAGCACCATGCCAACCACAAGAGCTGAAGTGAGTGCTCCGACGAGAATGCCAAGCTGTTGAGCTCGCGGCGTCGCACCTACGATGTGGCCAACCTTGAGAGCTTGAGCTGTGCTTCCACCGTTGGACGCAGCTACGCAGACCACACCGGCTATCGTGAGCGCGGTCAGCTTGATTTCTTTATTGATGGTCGCAACACCCAACCACTCCAGCCCAAGAAGCAAGAGACAAGTCAACAGAAGCGTCGCTACAGTCATTCCGGAAATGGGATTGGAAGAAGAACCAATTTCTCCCGTCAACCTCGAAGAAACCGTGACAAACAAAAAACCGAAAATGATAATCATCGCAGCCCCTGCCATACCGGTATAGCCGAAGCCAAGCCCGAGTTGCGGAACGGCCATTAGTCCCAATACGAGCAGCAGACTACCAACCAAAACAAACGGCAACGGAATGTCGCGTTCAGTTCGTCGATTTCTTTGCCCCGATCCCTTGTTCGGTGAAAGCAGATCTCGCAGGCTAGTCAAGATTGCGTTAAGGATCGTTGGAAGGGCTTTCACCATACTGATGATCCCGCCCGTGGCCACAGCACCAGCTCCGATATAGAGAATGTAAGCCGTTCGAACGGCTGAATCATCCATTTCTCGAATCAGCTTGGTCCCGGGCGCTAATGGCGTCTCGAGTCCTTCGCCAAAGAAGACAATCATTGGACTGAGTACGAGGTATGCCAGGACGCCACCTGCGACCATGATGCTGGCGATTCGAGGACCGATGATGTAACCGACGCCGAGTAACGACGGAGAGATTTCGATACTAACTGTTGCTCCTTTTAGCCCAACGACTTTGCCAGTTGCATCGACTGCGTGTAAAGCAAAAGCAACAGCATCTTTCCAAAGATGTAACGCTTGCATCAAAAATTGATAGACAAAACCGAGCCCGAACCCGGTAAAGACCATCTTCGCCGTTGATCCACCTTTTTCGCCCGCAAGTAGAACTTCCGCACACGCTTTGCCCTCAGGAAACGTCAATATTCCATGTTGCTTAACGATAAACGCCTGGCGCAGCGGGATCATCAACAGAATCCCAAGCAGTCCGCCGAAGACACTTACCGTCATCACTCGCACGATATCGATGTCAAAGCCAAGCAGCAGTAGCGTTGGCATAATAAGCCCCACTGCAAATGCAAGTGACTCACCGGCCGACCCAGTTGTTTGAACGATGTTGTTTTCGAGAATTGTTGTTTTGCGAAAACCGGTGACTTGAGAGATGGCTCGGAAGAGAGTGATCGAAAGCACTGCGACCGGAATCGAGGCTGAAACGGTCAGACCCACTTTCAGGACCAAGTACATCGACGAAGCCCCGAACACGATTCCCAGCAAAGCACCCATTACGATTGGAAACCAAGTGAACTCAGGGATGTTGGCTTCGTCAGGGATAAAGGGTTTCTGTTCTGTACTTTCACTCATTTGGTAAGTCCCATGGGCCAAGTCGGTCAAGCTGGAAAAACAGTGCCGAATTGTGATCCTTTTCCGAATGGATAGCAACTCCACTATCTTCGGTGAAGTTATGCGGTCGAATGTCCTGAACTTCACCCGTCTGGTAATGCAGGGACAAGCTCGTTAATATCGATGCCAAGCTAGTTGGTTACTTACCAGCTTTAGTATTGCTTGTATTGGGTCATGGAGGACCTAGTGGTGAAAAATAGATATCAATCGATCGTTGTGTCGCTTTTCCTGTTTGCGGTTGGTCTCAATACCACAGGTGTACTAGGGCAAAGGGGAGATTCGCTTAACGCCCAAACTGCCGCAACCCAGCCCGATGCAACCCAGACCGCCGCAACCCAGCCCGATGCAGAGGACGCTGACGCCACTGTCCGCGAACACTCCGACGCCGAACGAATCGCTGAACTCACCGAAGCGATCGATAGCGACAAGGAACAGTTGGCGGCGTTAACCGCTGAGTTCGACAGTCCGGAGAGCGAGTATGCGATGGCGGAGCGCGAATTTCGTTCTTTGAATGAAAGCCGCGACAAATTGCTCGAAGAGTTGGAAACTGCCAAAGCCGACTCAAAAACTCCGGCCGCGACAATCGAAAAAATGACTTCAGACGTCGACACTCAGACGACTCTGTGGCGGTTGGCAAAGGACCGCTTCGATCTAGCCATCGAAGATCGCAAAACGTTGAAAGAACAACTATACACCTTAAAGCACAAGCTTCAACAAGATCAAGAAGCACTGCAACTCCTAACCGACGGTCCTCAACAATCCCCTGACGAAGACATCAAGTCAAAACGCGATGATAAGTCGGAGGATTCCAAAGATGAAAAGCGTGAGAGCTCATCCGAGAATAATGCCGATGAGCGCTCAAACGATTCCGAAAACAACGCCGACGATCAACGTAATAAAGAAGAGGAAGACGATCTAGAACTTGACGAAGAACTCGTAAAAGCCCAAGAAGAGTCAGAGCAAAAAGAGGCTGAGGTCAAAGAGGCCGAAGAAGAAACAGAATCCATCGAAGCACGACTGCATGGTCTTCAGCGACTGATCGCCCAAGAGCAAAAAGAGTTGAACATAGCTCGCAAGAAAGTGGACCTTGCCTCTGCCGCTCAACACGACCTTGGCGTGGAACTGAATAAAGTACAGTCAGAGAACGCAGATCCAGTCGAGCTCAATACACTGAAGAATGCGATCTCCAAGGCCAATCAAAGATTCATTCAAGCCCGTTCGGAAGTCACAGAAATCAATGAACGCTTGAATGATCATCGAGCGGAGCTGAGCAGTTTACAAGCCGAGCATATCATTGCTTTGCACGAAGAGCAAAAGAAGCGCGAGGAAGCCCTCGCTTCAGGTCAACATGTCGCAGATTTGAAGAATCCTTTCACTCTGAGAAACATTCTTCAGTGGTTGCTAGATCATGGTCCGCGATTGCTACTGATCACAGTCGGTATGTTCGTACTCAATCGCGCCGCAACTTTGCTCGCCAGTCGATCGGTACGCTTGGTGACGACAGGTTCTATGCGAGGTTCCAAGGCAGAGCGAGAGAACCGTGCCAAGACGTTGGTCGGCGTCTTCCAAAATGCGGC
The DNA here is from genome assembly GCA_031412515.1 of Planctomycetia bacterium. Taxonomy (GTDB): domain Bacteria; phylum Planctomycetota; class Planctomycetia; order Pirellulales; family Pirellulaceae; genus Aureliella. The sequence goes on from JANODD010000361.1 coordinate 43,386, forward strand.
GACGGTTGGCCTATTCATTACCGGGTCGCTGATGATCTTGGAAGAATTGGGAGCCAATATTACTGTCTTGATGGGAGGTGTTGCGGTGATCGGTTTGGCAGTGGCCTTTGGTGCTCAAAATTTGATTAAAGACTATTTTTATGGATTTGTGATGCTGCTTGAAAACCAATACATGCTCAACGACACCGTTCGCATAGGTGGAGTCACTGGCCAAGTCGAACGAATTACATTACGAATGACCGTTCTTCGCGATGGAAGCGGCATCGTTCACTTCATACCCAACGGAACGATTAACAGCGTAAGTAATGAGACTCATGGATGGTCACGAGCGGTCTGCGAGATTGGCGTCAGTCATCAAGAGGATTTGGAACATGTCATCCAACTTCTGAAAAGTGTTTCTGAGGAATTGATGCGTGACGAAGTCGTCGGTCCATTGTTGCTTGAAAAACCTTCGGAACCTGCGATTGAGAACCTAGGCGGTCCGAGTATTAGTTTAAAGGTGTCTGTGAAAACCGTTGCCAACAAGCACGGCTCGGTCAAGCAAGAATGGCTGAGGCGCATAAAGCAAACACTAACACAGCATCGCATCGCTCCGCCTTACAGCGGGACGTCTTCTGACCTACGCCGCTGGGACGACACCAAAGCCGCTTAGGGCAGATCGGGAAAAAGCGGAATGCTACCAGTGAAAGCCTGGCCGTAGTTTCTGTTGCACCTTTCCACGCCAAAGTGGACAGTGAGCCGTCGGCACTAGCCGCGGGTGACCGAAGTGTGAGATTCGAAACAATTTGTCGACTATCTAGTGTCAAGAAATTTACGGCAAACATTGGCTTCAAAGAGCAACGTACTCGAAGAGCAAGACCTAAGTCTAGGGATTTCCTTACGCATACTCTTGTATCAAGACGTAACACTGCAGAGGGTTAGGTTTGTGGGCATGTAAGACATTCGTCAAAAAGCACGATGGCGAATTGCAATTTAGGCAAGTTTTGACGCAAGGGTTGGAAGCAGTCGTTCGCTTGCCGATTTCACACCTGCTCGTTTGACTGGCTTGCAGCAGCAGTGATGAGGGCCTGAACCAAATGCTCGTGACTATGTTCAGTAGCTTGCGCCGCAGCAGGCCAACGGAGTTTAGATAACTGCGCACTAACTGCGTCGCTGAGACTGATCGGCTTCAATTGTTCCAAGTAAGGCGCAAGTAAATTTGCAGCGCTCGTAGCGATTGCGGAACTGGTAATGGTAACCCATTGAATGCGTCCGCCTCGAATTGCAGTTTCAATTCCGGGTTTGAGTTTAGTTACGGCAAGGGTTTCATAGACAATCACTTTCGTGACGATCGCTCCACGACCCTTCAATCCATCGCTCAGTTCATCGCTGGAACGATTCGTAGCGGTCACTAACCATTGCTGGTCGTCGAGCCGATCAGGCAGCGCTGCTAATAACCCGGAAGCGCTAAAGTGTTCTGGACACACATCGGCTCGCAACCCATATCGCATCAAGCGCTCCGCGGTATGCTTGCCAACAACGCCAATCGTTGAGCGAGAGAAGGCCCGTGCATCAGAGCCAGACGAGTACAAGTTGTTAAGAAGGCCATCGACACCATTGGCGCTCGAGAACGTTACGCCCGAGAATCCACCGGCGGCCAAACGGCGAAGCGACGACTCTAGAGATAGTAAGTCCGAAGGCGGTTTAACTTCGAGCACTGGTTGCAGATAAGCTTCCGCGCCTAAGTGCCGAAGCTGAACCAATAATTCGTCGGCCTGTTCCGTCGCGCGTGTGACCAGCACGCCACAGCCTGCGAGCGGCCGCGATGAGAACCAATCAAAATCCTCGCCCATCGCTGCGACATCGCCAATGATAACAATCACTGGCGGCCTCATTTTACTCGCGGGTGTCAGTGCATCGGCAACCTCGTCCAACCGACAACGGATCACAGATTGATCGCTCCAAGTGCACCGTCGAACGATGGCGGCTGGAGTTTCGGCGGACTTTCCTGCTTTCAGCAACTCGCTACTCCACCGAGCCACTGTGGTAACGCCCATATAAAGTACGATCGTCCCTGGAAAGCGAGCGAGCGCGTCCCAATCAATCGACTGCGGTACTTCTTCAGATTGTTGCTGGCCGGTGATAAATGCGACTGCCGAAGCGTGCCTTCGATGTGTTATGGGAATGCCAACATAGCTAGCGGCGGCCAACGCAGCGGTGATTCCAGGGACAACTTCGAATGGGATTTTTTCCGCAATTAGGACCTCTAACTCTTCAGCAGTTCGGGCAAAAACGGCAGGATCACCACCTTTAAGCCGAACGACTGAATTGCCTGCTTTCGCTAGTTCGACGATTCGAGCGTTGATTTGCTGCTGAGTCCAGATTGGCTCGGCGGGTGCCCGTTCAGTAGAACCGTGTTTGCCAACGGATTCGCAGACCGCTGCTGCCGCATAGTCAAGTAAACTAGCGTTGGTCAAACCGTCGTAAAGTACATAGTCGGCGGCTTCGAGGCACTCGCGACCCCGAATGGTGATTAAACCTGGATCGCCTGGACCCGCTCCCACCAAGTAAACTGTGCCGCAAGCCTCTGAAGTTCCTTTTGTTTCGAATGGTTTTCGCGGCATGATCTTCCTTAAACTTGGTTCCAATAAAGTAGGCCAGTGCTTTGTCCAACTTTAATTTTGGGTTCAACATCAGTGAGCCGACGGCGCGAGCCCCCGGTGGACGAAGTGGTTTGGGGGGGAGTATTTAATTTTTTACAAAGATAAAAATTCGGGCGGAAAAAATTTGTG
>JANODD010000362.1:0-6887 GCA_031412515.1 Planctomycetia bacterium
AACTTGGACGGAATCGACGACATCGGTTTGTGGGCCAAGGATCGTCAAGGCACTCTGCCTCGAAACTCAGGGGAATATTTCTTCTGGGTCTCGGACCGCGTCAATGCGAACCCGGCCAACGTGTTTGATTCGTATAGTCCAGCACCGCTCGGCAATGATTTGTCAGCTCAATTTGGTGACGAACTAGCACTGCCGGTCTTTGGCAATTTTGATCCACCTGTTGGGACGAGCACGATTGACTCAAACCCACTGCACCGCACACCGGCTCCACTGGACATCAATGGTGACGGTGTCATCAGTCCCATCGATGCGCTGTTGGTGATCAATGTGCTCAATAATTTCCAAGGCTTGCCAACTAACGATCCCGTTCGTGCTTACTTCACCATTGGACAAGTGAAAGCAGATGCAAGCGGTGATCGCGGTGTCACTCCGCTAGACGCTCTGCTGGTGATCAACGCGTTGAATAAGAAGAGCAACCTTGGCGGGGGAGGCGAAGGAGAGGCATCGGACGTTTCAACCCAAGCCGATCCATACCAAGCGGCTGCCGATGACTTCTTCGCTCAGCTAGGTGACAGTTCAGATCTGGAGAGCATGAAGAAACGTCGTTCGTAAATAACGACGATGGATCTATGAGCAATGCGAAAAGAGGCAGGTGATGGACCTGCCTCTTTGGTTTGCTTGATTTAGCTCTGTTGATTCTGACTAGAATCGCAGTTCGCTGCGTAGTGCAAGGCCACTGAAGGTCAGGCTGTCGTCGAGGTTCAGCAATTGGCCGGTGCGGACTGACTGAATGTAATCGCGATTCGTTACAGCATTGAACCAAGTGCTGAAAAGGTAGCCAGCTGACACTCGGAAGCGACCGGTGCAGTTCTGCCATCCAACGCCAAGTTCCGAATCGACAACCGGTGTTACACGGAAATCTTCGTAGTGAGTTGCAATAACACCACCGCCGAATTGATTTGTTTGTCGATAATCAGCTTGCCAGTTACCGGCCAACAGACTTCCGAGTACACGACCGTAGACTAAGAAGCCTGAGGAATCGCTATGACGTTCGCCGTCCAGGCCGCCAAGAATACCAAAACCGTTGAAGTCGATATCTGTGGTTACGTTGGTGTTACCCGTTGATACTGACATGGTTTGATCGACGGATATACCTTGTTCTAAGTTGCCATATCGCAAGCCGCCATTCCAATTGATCGCTCCGCAGTCGTTCGAGCGATAGACGCGCCGGAAATACATATCCGCGAATTGGAAATTAGCCGACTGACGTGCAGTTGCATCTAAGCTCGACGCACCCGTGGTAGCTACACTGGGATGTGAGACTTGTGAGTTGATCACATTGTTCCCGGTTGCGTCGAGGATACTGGTTGTTGCACCGTCCCAACGAGTGTAGCTGGCGTTGATGCTGCTGCAATTCGATCGAGCGATGGCGAACCCTGCGCGGAAGCCGACGTGTTCGCCAATGTTGCTGATGCCGAGTGGTCCGGTGGGTGAAGCTGACGCCACCGGTCCGGTCTGCTCGTTAGCATAGATCAAGTCGGAATTGCCAGCACTTAGATAAAGGACTTCGCCAAAGCCGCCGGTACGATGAGCCCACTTGGGCAGGCAGCAGACAGTGGGACAGCATTCGGCCGTATCGCATGCCGACTGATGGAAGGAAACTGGTTTTACGTCACTGAACTTCTCTTCGAAAACCGACGGGATTTCGATTACATCAAGGCCTTCATCTTGGTAGCTTTCGCTATCTGCAGCGTTCGCCTCGGGCGTTTTATAGCCCGCGTAATTTTCGTACGAGCCAGCGCTGAGTACTGGGGCAAGGCTGTCCTGTGCGTTCAAGCACGTTGCGAAGCTTATGCCTGCAACTGTAGCCAAACTCTTCAGTGCCAACTTCCATCCATGTCCGCTCATGACAGTTTACTCCGTCTAATAAGGAATCTGCGTTGTTTATTCCGAGTGTTTCGGACCGCATACCCGGCAGATCCCCTTTACACTCTTTCTTCAGATCAGTTATCGGGTTGATTGCGATCGCTATTTGCGGAATATTCAGCACAACCCGACAGCCTCCGCAGGTTGCCTAGTCTTACATGAGGTGTGTTTTTGCTCGTTGCCAGGGCTTTGCCTGGGGACTCGCCGCCATAGAGAATTTGGGTAGCTGTTTTCGTGAGAAAACGGATGCAGTAGAGTAGTCACTTGTGCATGCCGGTTTCTCACGAAACCAGCCACTTTTGCTCGCCAAACTGCTTCCAAGGTCGCTTGCTCTACTACTGACTAAGTTACCGAACAGACGATTGCGGCGCTTGCAATCTCGGAACTGCGGCGCAATCATAGAGCTTAAGTCATTCATTACTTTCCCAGTCAAGCAGAAAGATACTTTATGAAATTCACCCGTAAACGAATATCCGCTGCTATCGCTAGTGCAGCGCTTGCAGTGACATTCTTCACCAGTCAATGCGAAACACTTCGAGCTCAATTGAATATGCCACCGGCTGGTTTTACAGCCCTGTTCAATGGCAAGGATCTTTCAGGTTGGTATGGTTGGGGTACGCAAGATCCGAACGACCTGTGGTCGAAGTCAGCCGAGGAACAAGCCAAGTACAAGAAGGAATCCATTGAAGGTGGATTGCTAGATAAAAAAGGCAATCCGAAAAATGAACACATCAACGCTCACTGGAGCGTTCAAAACGGCGAACTGGTAAATGATGGCCATGGACTTTATCTTTCCACAGATAAGGACTACGGCGATTTCGAATTACATCTTGAATACAAGGCCTTGCCCAAAGGCGATAGCGGCGTGTACTTGCGCGGTACACCCCAAGTTCAAATTTGGGACCCGGCCGAAGCAGATCCAAGTGGACTGGGTCGGGCGCTGGGTTCAGGCGGATTGTGGAACAACCGCAAAGGTTCGCCAGGAAAAGATCCATTGAAGAAGATGGACAAACCACTGGGGGAATGGAATAGCTTGAAGATGACGATGATCGGCGAGCAAGTAACGGTGGTCTTCAATGGCGAAGTTGTCGTTGATCATGCTCCTTTAGAGAACTATTTTGCGAACGCAAAAAGTGGATATATCGCTTTTGCAAAACCGGACACATCCAAGAAAGAGGGTGAAGCACCCAAGATGCCGAACGGGTTCATGCGCGATCCTGTTTATGCCAAGGGACCCATTCAGTTGCAGACCCATGGCAGTGAAATTCGATGGCGCAATGTCTTTATCCGCGAGATCTCCACTGAAGAAGCTAACAAGGCCCTGGCCGCTCGCGGCGCGGATGGCTTTGTCGAGTTGATCAACGGCAGGGACCTCAGCGGTTGGAAAGGCGCAGTCGACAACTATGAAGTTAAAGAGGGCGCAGTGGTTTGCAAAGCGGGCAAAGGCGGTGACCTGCTAACCGAAGACGAATATGAAAATTTCATCATTCGCTTCGAATTCAAATTGCCACCAGCCGGCAATAACGGCATCGCCCTTCGCACGCCAATTGGCGGCCATTCTTCAAGCGATGGACTCGAAATGCAAGTGATCGACAGCGATGGTTATAACGCCAAGCACAAAGATGCGCCGCTGTTACTATATCAATATCACGGTTCGCTTTACCATTGCGTAGGTGCAAAACACGGTTACCTGCGCCCTGTTGGCGAGTGGAACTTCGAAGAGATCGAAGTCCGTGGACAGAAGATCAAAGTGACTCTTAACGGCACTAAGATTCTTGATGTCGATATCGATACTTTTGATCGCAGTCAGATCGAGCATCCCCCTAAGGGCCTCGACAATCGCAAAGGACATATTGGTTTCGCAGGTCACAGCGATCCTGTCGCATTTCGCAGCTTTAAAGTAAAGAAGCTCTAGCTGCAAAGCTTTGTATGTAGCTGGTTTCGTGAGAAACCGGATAAACGCGAATGCCATTTTCGGGCATCCGGTTTCCCAAGCCGGCCACATTGTTCTCCATCCGGTTTCTTGCGAAACCAGCTACAAAACAACGCGCGTGATGTTTAGCGCTTTCAACGCTGCACGACGTGTTCTTCGACGCGTACTGCACCAACCTCTGGCACTATTTTGGAAGGCCTGGACATCGATGCCGTGAACTCGGCCCCTAAAAGCAATATACAAGACGAGTAGTAGATCCATAAGAGAATAACAACCAGTGAACCCGCGGCAGATCCGAGTTGTTCAGCCGGGTTGCCAAACGATAAATAGGCATACAGAACCGCTTGGCCCACGAGGAATAGCAGGAAGGTCAGGAAGCCTCCCGCTATTGCGTGCGTCCATGGAACGCGGGCGTCCGGCATGAATCGAAAGATAGCAGCAAAACAAGCCCAAGTTGTGAATGCATTGACAGCCTGATTCATGATCACAGGCAAAATACTCTGAGCAGCAAAGTGCGATGAAACTTGGGAAGTCATTATTTCAATGACCCGTGCCAACATAAAAGACACGATCAAGAGGAATGCAAAACCAAGAATAAGCGTCAGAGATATAACTCGTTTCCAAATTAAGTGCATAGTTGCGTCAACTTGCTTAACGCCCCACACTCGGTTTAGCGAGCTTTGTAATGCGCTGACTAAACCGGTAGCACCTAAAAGTACACCGCCTAGACTAAGAAGCGATTTCCACCACACGCCTGGCTGATTGCGACTTAACTCGATAATATTCCCGATTTCTGCGGCTGCGGCTTTTATACCCACCAAGTTGCTCGCTTGACGTTGTAAAAACTTTCGAGCCCAGTCTTCGGCTTCGCCACGCTCAACGGCGAAACTCATACCTGTCGAGAGGATAATAACTAACAAGAAAATTAACGGCGGCAACGCGAACAGAGTATAAAACGCGAGCGATGCCGCCAACGTCATGCAGTCATCGCTTAAGAACTTACCCAACGCGGCCTTGCCAGTATTCAATAAAGGTCGTGACATTCAGATTCAGTTTGTGTACTCGTATTCGAGATTCACGCTGACATATTCATAGTCGGAGATGGAGGTCTTACGGGACTAGGTGCTGGATCACTAGACGGTGGATCAGTCATGTCTGGAGGCAACTTAGGAGGGTCGCCGGTTTGTGGAAGCTTAGGATCAGGACTCCGAGGACCCGGCACTTCTGGGTCACGTTCGTTAGGTCTGACTTCCGGTTTCTCGGGGCCAGCCACATTCAATAACTGACTCATAATACTTTGAAACACCAAGGCAAACTCTTTCAAACGGAAAGTGTTAAATGCAATGGACACCCCTGCGCTGCGGCTTGGTTTTGAGAAAAGCCGTAGTTGCGAAAAAGCAACTACGGCGATTGTTAAAGTCGCATCGATACAACTGTGTTACCGATCTTACTTGTTCGTCGAATCGGACTTATCGTTAGATCGCCGTGCGGTTTCTGAAGCGTCAGACGATTTGTCCAAATCCTTCATAATGGACTCGGCTTCATCAAGGTGCTTCTCGGTCGTTTGAAGTCCTTGATCAATCAGCTGCTTGAGTTCACCCTGCGCGTGTCGACTGAATACGGTAAGTTTGCTCTTCATACCAGCGTGAGCGACAATTTGCATGCCCACGTAGCACTTATCAAATTTGTCACCGTCTTGTTTTGCAAGTTTGGCTTGCGAGTCGGACAAACACTGTTGAGCTACTTCCCGCTGTATTTTAAGAGCAAGCATGGACGGGTCGCCCATCTGGGCTGCATTTAGATTGCTCCCCTGAGGCTGACTAACTTGACCAAGACCGCTTTGTCCCTGACCGCTTTGTCCCTGACCAGATTGGCCTTGTCCAGATTGATTTTTCCCTGGCTGATTTTGGCTTCCACGATCCTGACCATCACGATTTTGCCCCCGCTGTCCACCCTCACTGCCCGATTGTCCAGAGCCTTCACTATGCTGGGCTGACAACTCGCCGGCATTGGGAGCAAATCTTTGCAGCTTTGTGAGAAACTCTTGGTGTTCCTGGACCATCATCCCGGCGAATTTTTTGACAGCACCACTTTCAGCTTTCTCCTGTGCCATTCGACCAAGCGCGATTTCTGCTTGGTTGTCATGCACTAAGCAACTAGCGATCATGTTCTGCGATTGCATAGCAGCACCTTGTTGCTGTCCAGCGCCTTGCAATTGCCCTGCTTGCTGACCTGCCTGTCCTGCCTGCTGAACTGTTCTTCCTGTTTGCTGACTAGATTGATCCTGTGCAGTCGCATTGAGTCCCAACGAAGCTGAGCATATCAATGCACAGCCGATTTTTCCAAAACTACTTTTACTCATCACTGTTTCTCCGAGCGAAGATTGTGCGGTTGACCCGTTTGACGTATAGCAGGTCTGTTGGTTTGTCGGACTGTCGCAAAAGGCGTTCCAGATAAAGTCGTCATACCTGTCGAAACGCTGAATACCACATTAGGCAGAAAGGATGTGCATTTTCCGGTACCTCAGAGTATATCTCTTAACGCAATTACTCTTTCAGACTGACGAACCGCGCAACGTAGCGAACAATGAGCGACCGAATTGCGTCCCTGTCGCGCAGCACCCTGCAATGCGTGAGTTGCTCTACAAGTCACGCATACAGCTAATCAACGAAATAGATTGCATGCATGGAAACTATCCTATTGGCGCGTGAATTGCTTGTACGATTTTATGAGGCAGTTTTGCATGCATCAGCTCGTAATTTTTTAGCACTGGCCTTGTTCGCACGAATAGCCAGTTAAGCGCGAGACACAGCGAGTCGAGTGCAATCTGCTTTATACGAGAAGATTGGAAGGAACATTAGAAGACTGAATGTCTGAAAGGGCGAATACAAATGAGTAAGCTACTTAGAGGTGCGGCGGCTGGCGTTGGTGCTTGGAAACTGGGTGGAGGCTGTTTTTCTACGGTTCTGATCTTCATCCTACTGTGGTGGCTGCTGGGTAATTTCCAAATTTTTCAATAACGTTTGTC
>JANODD010000363.1:0-11722 GCA_031412515.1 Planctomycetia bacterium
GTAGGATCTCTGTGGAGGTCATGATACCGCTTCGGTGCCCAACGGGTTTGGTTGGTAAACCGACATCGTGACTAAAGTCCGTGACGTGCGGCATCGTCTGCTTGAGGACTGCGATGATTCGAGCGTTTCGTTCTTCGGTAGATAACATCGCTACGCTTAAGTGGCTAGAAGTTAGAGGCTAGAAGTTAGAGAAGACGTTGGTTAGGGTCTAGCTTCTAGTATCTAGCTGCTAGCCTCTTTTTTGTGTTTTCGGATTAAGGCGGCTAGCATGGCTGAGATTTGCTTGACTTCATCAACCCAGACTAGACCGGTACTTTTCTCTACATAGTCGGCTTCGATGCCAATGTAAATCTGTGTGATTAATTCGCCTGCGGATCCTTTGGCAATGAGCAGGAATCGTGCAATCTCGGCATGACTTTCGCGTTCAAAGCCTTCTGCTATGTTTGAAGGAATTGACAGACCAGAGCGAGTTATCTGGTCCCTGAATCCCCAGTCTCGCAGATCTTTGAGCGTTTTGTACAAAGTTGCCGACAAGCGTGCCGACCGCTTCCAAACATCGAGGTCTTCAAACGACATTTCTAGCCTCTAGCCTCTAGCTTCTAGCTTCTAGCTTCTAGCCACTTCAATCAAGTACTGCTTGAATTCATTAGTGTATTGGTTGGCTAACTTGGTGAGTTGCTGGGCGTCGATGAATTTGTTGAGGAATGCGATTTCTTCCAAACAGGCGATTTTTAGGCCCTGGCGTTTTTCGATGGCGGCGACGAAATTGCAGGCGTCCAGCAGCGAGTCCTTGGTGCCGGTGTCGAGCCAAGCAAAACCGCGTGAAAAGAGCTCCACTGACAATTCGCCACGACGGAGATACTCGCGGTTGACATCCGTAATCTCAAGTTCACCGCGCGGTGATGGCTTGAGATTTGCGGCAACTTCAAGAACGCTGTTGTCGTAAAAGTACAATCCGGGAACCGCGTAGTGCGATTTCGGTTGTTTGGGTTTTTCTTCAATGGAAATGGCTTTGCCGGTCGCATCGAACTCGACCACGCCATAGCGTTCCGGATCGCTGACCGGATAACCGAAAACAGTGGCACCGGGCTTTTCCACGGCGGTCGCAAGGAGCTTGCGAAAACCTTGGCCATAAAACAAGTTGTCGCCCAGGATCAGGGCAACTCGATCTGAGCCAATAAACTCGCGTCCGATTAGGAATGCTTGCGGGACCCCACTGGGCTCCGACTGGACCGCATAGCTGAACCGCATTCCAAGTTGCGATCCGTCACCAAATAAACTTTTAAATGCGGGCAAGTCTCTCGGGGTCGATATGATTAAGACCTGACTAATTCCAGCTAGCATCAATGTCGACAGCGGATAGTAGATCATAGGCTTGTCATAGATCGGTATCAGTTGCTTGCTGACAGCTCGAGTGATTGGGTCAAGTCGCGTTCCGGTTCCTCCGGCGAGTAGGATGCCTTTCATAGAAGTTAGAAGTTAGATGTTAGAAAACGCTGCACACGAATTCGCAGCGTCATCTTACAAGGTTCCCTGACGTTCTAGCTTGTAGGAACCCGAGAGAATATCTTGGCACCAGTCGTCGTTGTCGAGATACCACTGAACGGTTTTGCGAAAGCCCGAAGAATGATCTTGCTTTGGCGTCCACCCGAGTTCACGTTTGATCTTGGAGGCATCGATGGCGTAACGCATATCGTGGCCAGGTCGATCGGTGACGAAAGTGATAAGATCAGAGTACCCCTCACCCCCGACCCCTCTCCCCGGAGTACCGGGGCGAGGGGAGAGGTTTACTGGGCCTGCGGCCGGTGCCCCCGGAGTACCGGGGCGAGGGGAGAGGTTCATTGCGGCGCCGACCGGGGTTACTAGCGGGCTGGTAAGCGGTGCGAGTTCGTCCATCGTGCAGCAGAGCATGCGAACCAGGTCGATGTTGCGTTTTTCGTTGTTGCCACCGATGTTGTAGGTTTCACCGGGTTGGCCTTTTTGAACAACCAGCGATAGAGCTTCGCAGTGGTCTTCGACGTACAACCAATCGCGAATGTTCTCGCCTTTACCGTAGACTGGAATCGGCTCGCCGCGCAGGCATTTCATAATGACAACTGGAATCAGCTTTTCGGGAAACTGGTAGGGACCATAATTGTTGGAGCAGTTTGTAACGATCACTGGCAACCCATAAGTGTCGTACCAGGCTCGAGCCAAGTGGTCCGAGGCGGCTTTACTGGCAGAGTAGGGTGAATGCGGATCATAGCGAGTGGTTTCAGTGAAAGCCCCTTCGGTGCCGAGTGATCCGTAAACTTCGTCGGTTGAAACGTGCAGGAAGCGAAACTTGCTAGCGGCTTCGGCATCCAGTGACCGCCAATGCTCAAGCGCCGCCTGCAAAAGATTGAGAGTACCGACGACGTTCGTTTCGATGAACTCGCGAGGGCCATCGATCGAACGATCCACATGGCTTTCCGCTGCTAGATGCATGATTGCATCAGGTTGATACCGCCGCACTTCGGCTCGAATCGCTTCTGCATTGGTAATGTCTATTTGAGCAAAATGATAGCGATCGCAATCAGCAACATCGCGCAGCGAATTCAAATTCCCAGCGTAGGTCAGTTTGTCGACATTAAGAACTTCATGGCCGGACTTGAGCATTAACCGAACAAGGTTCGAACCGATAAACCCTGCACCACCAGTGATTAGAAGTTTCATTTTGACTAGATTTTAAAAAGGTGTTTTGAGGCTAGGAGATCGTTACGATTGTTCTTGTTCCGATTGAAGAACGAGGGCTTCAAGCTCGGCTGCGTAAGATGGATGAATCCGGCGTAGTTCTTCGACAACTTGAGGCATCTCTTGCGGTTTGACTTTAATCAACTCGATCAAGTCGGCAATATCTTTCGCGCGGTGGGCGCCCAATTTTAGTTCGAACAATCCAGCCAACGTGATATAGACCAGTTCGCCATCGACCGCGCCGTACAGTTCCGGATGTCGAATCGGCACCGGGGCAGGCTTAGCTGCCGTTCTTAGAACGCTAGCTTCGGGCATTAGGTCAACATCGATTTTTGTTTCGCGATGAATCAACTTCGGCCATATTCCCGATCGAACGTCAACGATTTCGAATCCGCAGATGGGAGCAAGCCGCAGCAGTTCTAACTGGCAGTTCGCCGGAATGACGATGTTCACATCTTGTGTAACACGACCTACATATCCGTGGTGCCATACCGCCCAGCCCCCAGCGACTGCGGCTTTGGCGGAAACTGCATTTAGCAGACGCTCGAGATCTTTGACCACACGGCCATAACGGGCTGGAAGTTCATTGGGATGCATCGCTTTTTCAGGCTCCAGAGCCAAAAGGCTATCAGCCAGTTCGAGTTGTTCGGCGAGTGTCATTGTGTGAGATAAATTTTTAGAGTCGTCTTTCGCTCCTGCGAAAGAAACGGATGACGGCGCTACTTTCGCGGAGCGAAAGGCGACTATCGTGTGCGCGGACTTCGTTCCCGTGGGTGACAACAGATTTTTCTAGTCGCCCCCAAAAAACGATCATACATCCCAATGTTAGCCGATAAGTCCTCGCTCCACCTAGCAAGGAGGGCGCTTCGCTTAGGAACCGTTAGAAAACTCACAATCGCCGGTGACTGATCAGCCGGAAGGCGTTAGCCTCCGGTTCATTACCAACCGGAGGCTAACGCCTTCCGGCTGATCAGTCTAACCCACCGTAGTAACCACACTTATTTCGATGTTTTAAGTGAAGCGCCCTCCAAGCTGAGGGGCGGCGACCAGCGAGAAGTGTCGAAACTCTACTTTGTTTGTCTTCCAAGTTTACTGATTGATTGTAAGTGCTATGAAACGTTTTTCGAAGCGATTACCGGCGTGAGCTTAACGAAAATCCGAATTGACAGCAGTCTGTTCGGTTGTCAAAGTCCGTACAGCAGAAACTTCACAGGAGAAACTAGTTGCAAACGGACTTTACGATCGGCAAATGCACTCGCAAGTGCGCGGTTTCCGGCCAGCCGCTTGCGCCCGGAGAACTCTTTTACTCTGCAGTCGTGGGTGACGGCGATGTGGTTGTACGCAAGGACATTTCGGCCACCGCTTGGACTGGGCCGCCGCCGCAAACCATCGGCTGGTGGCGACTCAAAATGCCTGACGCAACCGCGAAAAAGCTTCAACCCGCACCAGTCGGGGTGCTTTTGGACACTCTGACAAGACTGTTGGAGCAACCCGGAGCTGAGGCTTTGGCCTATTTGCTGGCATTGTTGCTTTGTCGGCGGCGAGTGCTGGTTGATGAAGAATTCTCAGATTCAGAGGCCAGCGACATGGAATCGAAGCTGGTTTGGCAAATTATCTATCCACCCGACGGTCGCCAGTGGACGGTTCCTGTTGCGGTTCCAGCTCCCAATCTGCTAGAAGAACTCCAATCGCAGTTAAACCTGCTGCTGTTTACAGAAGTCTAGTGAGATTGTCCAACTTTGATTCATCGGGTTGCACGCCCTGCGGCTTTGCGAAGACCGTGGCTGGGTGACGTTCACCACGCCCTTCGCAAAGCCTCAGAGCGTGCCACCCAAATACGAACCCAAGGTTAAGAAAAGTAGCTCAAACCGGAGGCCAACGAGAGCATCGCATAGGAATCAAAGGAAAACGCTCGTTTCATGTGACTTATCAGCCGGAAGGCGTTAGCCTCCGGTTGAAGACGTAACCGGAGGCTAACGCCTTCCGGCTGATACGACCAATCCACTGTAACGACAACTTTGCTTTCGATCTCCCAAGCGGGATGCTCTCTAACGCCTTCCGGCTGATTCAGACCCACGACTTTCAGCAGCCAAACAAGACCTTAGTGCCAAGGCGCGATATGCAACATCCAAAGCAAAGCCTCGCACCGCAGCTTACTACAGGCTTAATTCTTTTTTGCGTGTGCTTTGTCTCCGGCGGGGCGACGTGCGCGAGGCGGCGGCCACATTCCGAATTTCAACCACCGGTTGTCCTTCGCGAGACGCCGACGTTACAGCAACTAGTTGACCATACCAATCAAAGCTTCGCAGTTCAACGGATTGAATCCAATAGTTTGACCATCACTAGCCCTGGTCTTACTGGCAACCTTAGTGGCAACCTTCAGTGGGAAAGGCCCCACAATTTCAATTTGCAGGCATACATGGGGAGCCAAGCTTTGGGAACCGTGCTGGCCGCAGGCAGCAACAGCGAGATGTTTTGGCTGCAAACCAAAATGCCCCCACCGGCGACACTTTATTACGCTCGACACGATGAATTTGAATCGCAACTTGGACCGCGCCATATTTTACCGGTTTCACCTCTGTGGTTGCGCGAGGCGCTGGGGATTATTGAGTTTGATCCGAGCTTTGAACACCAAGGTCCCACCGTACGTTCGGACGGTCGCTTAGTCGTTAATTCATTTATCCCTTCCCCACGCGGTCCCTATCGACGCGTTGTAGTCTTCGCTCCCAATACGTTGGTCGTCGAAGAAACGACGCTGTATGACCAGTCTGACAAATTAGTCGCCCGTGCACAACTAAGTGAACCTGAGTATTTCTCGGCCATCAAAACAAGTTTGCCGCATAAGGTAATCGTGGAGTTAATACCGGATGATGGAGACACGCTCTCGTTCACCATCGATGTAGGCTTTTATCTGCTCAATCAAACGGCTAATCCACAGACAACCGCTTTTACAATGCCAGATAGTACGGGGTTGTCAACGGTTGACTTGGTGCAAGCCAACGCGCAAATCGGACAGCCGCCTGCCACGGTACCACCGGTTTATCGATCGACCACTGCAGTTCCTTATCCCACTTCGCTTGACAACTATCGGCGCTAGTGGGGTAAGCGTGGTATGGCGAAAAGCCGGTAGCGGAATGCGTCAAGCATTTCGTGCATGCAACATTGAACCTCAAAATGAACTCCCGAAAGCCTTGACGGCTTCCGCTACTGTATTTGTTCCCGACTGTCCGCCAGCAAAGCTTCCAGCTTGCCATCCTTTGATTCTACCTAATCAACATCAACCCACAGTAAATCATGATCAAGCGAAGGATTTCGAACTTCGGTTCATTGTACATCGCCGCGGCTGTTTGCATTGTTTTGCAATTTGCACTGTGTATGCACGACGTTTGTGCCCAGCCGCCAAAATTTGCAGTACCGCTTAAGCAAGCCCCGCAGCAAACCCCTGCGCCAAACCCTGATCCACTCGCCCGTCCGAATGTCATACCCTCAGCAACAACTCCACAGATCACAAGCCCTGTCGGTACTCAGCCTCAACCACGCACCGTACCAGCAACTTTGGCGAGCGATTCTAAACAACTCACTTTTACCGGCATCGACGACTTGCTGCCCGAAGAGCGAACGAGCATCGCGGTTTACCAGCGCTGTAATCGCAGCGTAGTGAATGTCGCAACGAGTTCTCGGATGGAAACTCTGCTGACCGTATCGCTGAAGAAAGGGACCGGGAGCGGTTCAGTGCTCGATCAATCGGGTATCATTCTTACGAACCAACATGTGATTAGTGGCGCGAAAGAAATCACAGTCAGTCTATCGAATTCAATTTCTTACCCAGCCGTTCTTGTTGGCCAAGATGCAGATACCGACATTGCGATTCTACGAATTGACGCGCCGCCGGAGCAACTTGAACCGATCGCCTGGGGTGATTCGCAAAACTTGCAAGTCGGTCAACGTATTTACGCGATCGGCAACCCCTTCGGTTTGGAACGGACCATGTCAGCAGGCATGATCTCCAGTTTGAATCGCACCATCCCGGCTCGCGAGCGGCGCGAGATGCGTTCGCTGATTCAAGTCGACATGTCGCTCAATCAAGGCAACTCGGGCGGACCGCTGCTGAACACTCGCGGCGAATTAATCGGCATGAATGCGGCCATCATGAGCAGCGATGGTGACAGCGCGGGCGTCGGTTTTGCAATTCCATCCGCAACCATACAGCGCATTGTCGGAAAGCTGCTACTTCATGGTCGCGTCGTGCGTCCAACGATTGGCATCACGCGAGTCTACGAGAACGAACAGGGTTTGCTCGTGGTCATCGTTGCTAGAGGTGGTCCAGCAGAAGCCGCTGGTTTAAAAGGTTTCAGCTTGGTGACAAAACCCCGAATTGGACTTCATCGACCCGAGCCAACGATCGACGCTTCAACGGCCGATTTGATTCAAGCCATCGATGGCCAGCCAGTGAGAAAAGCAGATCAATTGCTAGAAATTCTCGAAAACAAAAGCCCCGGCGACACAGTCGTCTTAGACATAACTCGCGCCGGAAAGACCCTAAGGGTCCCCATCAAACTAGGAACATCGGAGTGAAGAAGACGCTAGAAGCTAGAAGCTAGATACTAGAAAAACTTCTAGCCTCTAGCTGGGCTGTCGGAAAGTCGTGAACAAACGCAGTAGCGGAAGCCGTCAAGGCTTTCGGGAGCTGATATTGCGGGCCAAAGTTGCATGCACGAAATGCTTGACGCATTCCGCTACCGACTTTTCGCCATACCAACCTCTAGCCTCTAGCTTCTAGCTTCTAGCTTCTAGCTTCTAGCTTTTAGCTTCTAGCTTCTAGCGTCTAGCGTCTGGTTTCCCAGGTACATCTGCAGGAATCGGCTTTGGGCTTTGATGGCTCGGACTAGAGTCCAGACATGATCGGGTGAGAATTCGCAGGGCATGGTGTCGGCCAACTGGTCAAGCTCTTCTGAAACAGAGGCGTGTTGCTCAGTCGCGATTTGTAGATCTGATGATACGGCGTCGAAATGCGAAGCAAGCTCCGCTTCGTCGAGTGCGCTGAGGCACTCAACGCGCAGTGATATGAGAAAGGCGATTCGCAACAACTCGGATTCGTCGCGGTGACCACATAAACAGGCTAGTCGATCGATTATTTCGTAAATTTGCATAACTCGATGGGGCAAAGGAGTTCGCGGAAGCGCCCTGGCAACGTTGTCAGGCTCAAGATGATTGCGGAACCCTACGTTATGGTGAGTGCATCTGCATGCCGCCAATTCCCAATGGCAACTTTACTAGCCTCCTCGTTCGATAGCGGTTGTAATCGAATCGGTCGTAACGATTATGAGTCGATACATCTTTGCGGCGTAGCTGGTTTCGTGAGAAACCGGAGGCGGTGTAAGTGGTCGGTAAGTTCGTCCGGCTTCTCACGAAGCCGGCTACAGATAGCGAAAAACGTTGTGTTTGTTCTGTTGGCGACTTGCATTTGGGGTACTCGGCAGCTTAGCATGAAGCCCAAATTGCTGCCGGATGCTCTTGCAGTTCATGCAGTGCACCGCATTCCTACCTAATGCAAGTTCTTACTTGATGCCAACGGGAGAGTCCTATATGACGAGTCGTAAATCACAAACTTCGCGACGCCGCTTTCTGCAGGTCACCGCAGCGACCACTGCCGCGGCGAGCACCGGTTACTTCACCAGCACCGCGGTAGCTCAAAGTAAATCACCTAATGAGAAATTGAACCTTGCGGTTGTTGGTACTGCCAATCGAGCTGGCGACAACATCCAAGAAATCAAACATGAGAACATCGTTGCTCTTTGCGATATCGACAAAACGCTGTTAGACCGTGCGCTCAGTGAACACACACAAGCTCGACCTTACTCGGACTATCGAGAGATGATCGATCGCGAACGTGACAAGATTGATGCAGTGCTCGTCGCAACCGCCGATCACAATCATGCGCCGGCTTCGATTCGTGCTATTCGGGCTGGCAAGCACGTCTACTGTGAGAAACCGCTTTCGCACACCGTTGCCGAAGCCCGTTATATCGCTACGGAAGCGAAGAAGAAGAATCTTGCGACGCAGCTTGGCACACAGATTCATGCTGAAGACAACTATCGACGTGTGGTTGAAATCATTCAAGCCGGCGTGATTGGTGATGTCACGGATGTGCATGTTTGGGTTGGTAAAGAGTGGGGCGGAGGCGAACGACCAGTAAAAGCGGACACACCACCGCCTACTTTAAATTGGGATCTTTGGCTCGGACCAGCCCCAGTGCGGCCTTATGCCGTTGGACGATATCATCCCGCTCAATGGCGCAGATGGTGGGACTTCGGACAAGGAACGCTCGGCGATATGGGTTGCCACTTCATGGACTTGCCATTCTGGGCACTGAACTTACGTCATCCAATCGCTGTTGAAGCTGAAGGGCCACCGGTACATCCCGAGACTGCGCCTCAGGGACTGATCGTTCGTTACAAATTCCCGGCTCGCAGTTCGATGCCTGCGTTGAATTTGACTTGGTACGACGGCGCTATGATTCCTAAAGAAGTGGACGGTGAGCGGGTGGTAGCGAGCGGCGTGATGTTCATCGGAACTCAGGGCAAAATGTTTGCCGACTACGGCAAGTACAAGCTGTTCCCGACTGAAAAGTTCGCCGATTTCAAGCCACCTGCAAAGACCATCGAAAAATCGATCGGCCATCATCGCGAGTGGTTGAAGGCTTGTCGCGACGGTTCACCGACAACCTGTAACTTCGATTACTCGGGCGCATTGAGCGAAGCGGTCTTGCTAGGCAATGTCGCTTATCGTTCCGGCAAAGGCTTTAAATGGGACGGCGAGAAAATGAAAATTCTTGACAACCCAGCTGCTGAGAAATTCCTCACCAAGGAGTATCGCGCTGGTTGGGAAGTGATGGGATAGAAGGCAGACGCTAGAGGCTAGAAGTTAGAAGTTAGAAGTTAGAAGTTAGACGCTAGAGCTTTTTCTAGGTTCTAGGTTCTAGGTTCTAGGTTCTAGCTTCTAGGTTCTAGCTTCTATTTTGGAATGCGATTGAGCGTGTAATATGCATCTTTGTGCAAAAGTGGTTGATTGTCGCAATCGCGAACTCCACTTGCGACCAATTCGTGAACGAAGAACTCTCGGAGTCCGTCGATTTGTAATTGCACTCGCAAGCCGTCTGAGGAAACGACTGCAGAACGGATCGCAATGTCGCGGTTTTGGATTTCGTCGCTGCCGTATGTGCTATGAAACAAATAGGTGTAACTGCGCATCGAATACGATTCCCGTCGACTCGCTGTTACTGGATCAACGGGCTTGGTGAACACCAGTTCAAAACCGTCACGACGAGCTTTCATTTCGCGAATTTCAAACGGTGTCTTGCCAGTCCAAACCAATCGTTGCAGGCCGTACGAGGCAGAGCCAAGGCTGCTCCAGCCGCGATTGGTTAAGCCGACGAACATGCTGCCATCGGTGCCTTGTGCGAGTCGCAAGACTGCCGAAGCGAAGCCGCTGTGGAATGGAAAACAAGCTCCTTGATACTCGCCGTCAACCTTCTCTAAGAACACACGTTGCATCGCTGCCTGCGTGAACTCACCGACAAACAACTGACCAGCAAACGGACCGAATTTGCCGTCACTCGCGTCGAGTACAATGTCGGTTGTCGATTGACCCATCTTTTTGTAGGGAAACCAAACTGCTGGCGGTTTCAGCTGCGTAAATTTCTTCAATGCGTCCGGCAATGGCAGACCATCTGGAACCTCTTTCACATCATGGATGGTCGATCCAGGCAAGTTCATGGAGGCAAGTGATTCTGCATGATGATAAAACGCGCCGGATCGCAGATGGTGAAGTGAATTGGTGGCGACCCAGTTGCCTTGTTGGTCGGTATAAAACATGTCGCCAGCTGCATTGGCCCCCAATCCGCTCGGTGATCGCATACCGGCCGCGACGGGCACAAGCTCGCGCGTGGGCTTGATCTGCATGCCCCAGCCACGCCATCGACCTTGCTTGTATCCAAAGGGAGCGCCCGGCACGATCCGATCAAGTTGCTCGCCGGTGAGTCCCATGCCGATATTCAATGTAACCCAGAGATTTCCAGCTCCATCGATTTTGGGACCAAAGGCGTATTCGTGGTAGTTACCTGTTACGCCCCAGCCCTTTGCGACCGTTCGATATTCGTCTGCGACTTGGTCACCATCGGTATCGCGAATGCTGGTCAGTTCGCTTCGCTGAGCACAGTAAAAGGCATCGCCAACACGCAGTAGTCCGAGGGGTTCATGTAGCGCCGAGGCGAAGCGATGGTATTTTACGTTGCTCGGAGGTTCGTCATAAACGCCATCCAAGAACCAAATCTCACCTTTGCGAATTGCGACTGCCACGCGCCGGTCATCGAACACCGCGATACCGCTGACCTCCAGTGCCAGGTCGTCCGGTGGTGGATTCCAATTCTCGGCTCGCGAGTCTGCGCTCGAAGTTGAAACAGCAACGGATACGATGCGATAGTACTCGGATTCATCCGCGGTTGCATGACTGGCGAGCAAGGCAACCACCAAGCAGATGAATTGGTTGTGAGCCGACGGCGCTAGCCGCGGGTGAACGAAGCGGATGACTTTCATCGATGAATGCCTACCGAAAGCCCGACAATTTGCATCAAGAGAATTGGTATTAGATGAATTATTACTCATGAACGACCGCTACTCCGTTCACCCGCGGCTAGCGCCTTTTGATGTTGCGCATATTGCTTTGTGTGCCACTGGCCTGCCCCATAAAGTCCGGATTTATATTGGACTCTATGGGGCAAGGCCAGTGAAACGGAGTAGGTGACTTTAACTGCCGTTAACGGTGCCAACGCAAACTTACCCGCCGTGAAAGCAGTCAAAGTTTGGACGCAAGTGAAATTCCAATCATTCAAACACATGCGTCACCACGGTGGTTGATTTTTGTGTGGAAAGCGCCGCTAATTGCGATGTTGATTACTTCGGTCGCCATTGTGCAACGCGCGTATGCATCGGAATGAAACGCTTCTATTCGA
>JANODD010000364.1:0-18962 GCA_031412515.1 Planctomycetia bacterium
TCGCGATCTCAATCGCGTCATCAACGGGGCTCATGGTCATCGCTGACCATCAATTAGCCCATTAAGCCCCTTAGCCAATCGCATGCCATAACAATCAACTGCGTGGAAACTATTTTTCCGACTCGGGAGGGGACGTCTCAGTCACTACGTTTTTCCAGATGCATTTCAACGATCAGAATCTAATTGTCCAGACGAAAAATTTCCGTTAGGCTACGATCGCATGAGCGGTGGATTGGAGCAACGCAGAGTTACGACCTGAGCCTCGCTCAGGAACAATGACCGAACGCTCGGCGGCTTGCGAAACGCTCGCCGTCGCACTTCATCTTCAATCAGCGCTTCGGGATTTGGCGGAATGCCATAAACTTCCGTTCAGACCCGCCTTACGCTGCCTGAATTCATAATTAATCACCCGCAAATTCAGCTGACAACCCACTTATCTGGCTCCGCATTGCTTAATTCAATAACTATAGCGTTCGAATCATTCATGGAGTTTTCTCGACGTACTCATCCTCTGGAAAGTCATACCACTCTAAACTCATTGCTGCAGAAGAATACCATGCTAGTATTTTACTTTCAAGCTCGCGACAGGTGTTTATTAGTGGACGTACTTCCGGCGATTGTATTCGGCTAGCATATTCCGTTGAAAGGAATAACGTTGGATAACGTACACTTGTAGGCGATTTATCCACTTCGAACTGTAGCCTAAATGCTGGAGAAATTCGCTTCCAATAAAGTACGTCGAACCCATCCAATTGAGAAACGGCGACTGACTCTAGCTTCACAAACTCCAGAAAACACTTCTTGTAGAACACTCGGACGCATGTTTCAATCGACGCACTTTCAATTGTAGTAATGCCGGGATCTATCTCGTAGTTACAGTATGCCTTACTCCATGCTGGAGAAAATGATTGTTCCCAACACACGGTTCCTTGCTGGGTGAGAAAGATTTCTCCTCCCCGATCGGAAATCAGATTCTGCTGGCTGAGGGTGGTAAAAGCGTCAAGCAGAGTTTCCGGACTAGAGTGATGCCAAACTTGATTAAAGCGAGCTTCCCAAAGCGATGCTTCAGCCATTAACAATACATCTTGAGTTCTAGTCGCAAGTCCCACTTGAAATAAAAGCCATCGATACGCAGATTCAAACGAATTCATCTCGACCTCATTTCATCGACAGATACACTTGTCAACCACTTCAGGAAATCCACTGCTATCGTCACAACACTTTCCACAAATGGCGCTTTGGCCCAAACTACCCCCATCGAAACATGATAAATGGTTAACCGATCCAGGGAAAAACGGCCAAATGTGTTTTGTTGTTTTCTTCGGATCTTGCCCGACTGCGCGGGGATTCTTCATACCTGGATTACAGGTTAAACACGCTGCTATACCAGTAGTAAAGTCCGTCGCGTCATCTGCGCAAGTAAACTCGTGTGGGAATGATTCTTCACACCGTCGGGGACGATCCCCCGGCATGATGGTACGTCGCCTTGGCTTAATTGGAATTCGTTTGGGCATTCCGTCTGGAATAGTGATTTGACGACTTTTGTACGTAATATATTGGTACTGCAATGCGACGATTTCTGGACGGAAACGATCATTAGGGTATATACCGGGAGTGCCGCCGATTGCAATGTTTTTTGGCAGAACAAAATCCTCTCTGTTAAGGTAGTGAAGTGCTCTTCCCCCCGGCATCCAAGGCATTGCCCAAGGTGCCGGTGTATTAGCATGAGGCATTATTCCACCGTTAACTGCACACCCTTGGCCAACTCCGCTACCAGGGATTGGAATGCTAGGTAAACCGCCATCCAACAACCCTTCAGGATCTGTTGATGCCAAACTTACTGCAAAGTATGCCATGAACAGGTTGACTCCATCTACGTACCCAATCGGATCTCTGGACGGAGACCCGCGTCTAGTGTTTGCATAAGTAAAAACGAATTAGGACTCAACTCTCTTCATCACCGCGCAGTTTTGCCAAAACACTGTAATCCTCAAGCGTTGAGGTGTCACCGGTTTGCTCTTTACCAGCGGCAATGTCGCGCAGCAGCCGACGCATGATCTTGCCGCTGCGCGTCTTGGGCAGTGTCGCGGTAAAATGGATGTCGTCCGGTTGCGCAAGGGCACCGATCTCTTTGCGAACGTGCATCATCAAGGCTTTGCGAATCTCTTCGTTGGGCTGCATGCTGCGAAGAGTCACAAAAGCTGAAATGGCTTGGCCTTTGATCGGGTCGGGTTTGCCTACTACAGCGGCTTCTGCAACTGCAGGATGAGAAACGAGAGCGCTCTCGACTTCGATCGTGCTCAGTCGATGGCCGGATACGTTGATGACGTCGTCGATGCGGCCCATGATCCAGTAATAACCATCGGTGTCGCATCGCGAGTTGTCACCTGTAAGGTACATCCCGGGGACTTTCGTCCAGTACTGTTCCTTGTAGCGGGCTTCATCGCCCCAAATACCGCGTAACATGCCAGGCCAAGGGTGATCGATGCACAACATGCCGCCGCGACCTTGGGGAACATCTTTGCAATGATCGTCGACGATCCGCGGTCGAACACCAGGCAACGGCTTTGTACAACTGCCGGGCTTGGTCGCGATCGCACCAGGCAAAGGGGACATCATGATCCCGCCGGTTTCGGTCTGCCACCATGTGTCAACGATGGGACATCGACTGCCGCCGATCTTCTCGTAATACCACATCCACGCTTCTGGATTGATCCCCTCGCCGACGCTGCCAAGCAAGCGAAGACTGCTCAAGTCGTGCTTGTCGACGTGTTCATCACCCCATTTGATAAACGTACGAATCGCAGTCGGTGCGGTGTAGAGAATCGTTACTTTGTATTTTTCAATCAGTTCCCAAAAACGATCTTCCGAGGGTTGATTGGGAGCGCCTTCATACATCAGCACCGTAGAGCCAGCTGAGAGTGGCCCATAGACAACATAACTATGCCCGGTGATCCAGCCGCAGTCAGCGGTGCACCAAAAAATATCGTCGTCACGATGGTCAAAGACCCACTGAAAAGTTCGCTTGGCGTACAAATTGTATCCAGCGGTCGTATGCAAAATGCCTTTAGGTTTACCGGTGGAACCACTTGTATAGAGAATGAACAGCGGGGTTTCACTATCGAGCTGTGCGGCCGGGCAATCGGTGCTTGCTTTTGCAACTTCGTCGTGCCACCAAACATCGCGTCCGGATTGCATGTTGACTTCGTTGCCGCAGCGACGGAGCACGATGCATTTTTCAATCGTGGGGCTCTTAGCGAGCGCTTCGTCGACGGTTGTTTTCAGTGGCAGGACTTTTCCACGGCGATACAACCCGTCACTGGTCAGTTGTAATTTGGCTTTGGCGTCGTTGTTACGGTCGGCGACCGCTTCAGCAGAGAAGCCAGCAAATATGACAGAGTGGACTGCGCCGATACGAGCACAGGCAAGCATGGCAATGGCCAGCTCAGGGGTCATTGGCATATAGATGCTGACGACATCGCCTTGGACAATCCCATGCGCCTTCAGCACATTGGCGAACTGACAAACTTCTTGGTGCAACTGTTTGTAAGTAATCGTGCGTGTGTCGCCCGGTTCACCTTCCCAAATAATGGCGGTGCGGTCACCATGGCCGGCGTTGATTTGAGCGTCGAGGCAGTTGTAGCTGGCGTTGGTTTTCCCACCGATAAACCATTTCGCGTTCGGCTCATCCCATTCTAAAGTCGTATGAAACGGCTGGAACCAATGCAGATGTTCGCGAGCTTCCTGCGCCCAAAAAGTCGTCAGATCACCGTCGGCGCGAGCGTAAAGAGCTTCGTATTCGGATAGGCTTTTGACGCGTGCGTTGGCTGAAAAATCCTTGCTCGGCGCGAACAAACGCTGTTCAATCATTACCGAATCGACATGACCTTGGTCACTTGCGCTCATCGCGGCTCCTTGAATTCACTGGATCAATTTGGGGTATTTTGAGTAGCGGGAGTCCTGCACGGGGTCGGGTGCAAGGACTTGTTCGCACTGAACAGGCAAAAGTTTAGATCGGGCAAAAGTTTAGGTGCTGATTCTAAGAGCTAATGCGCGAGAGTGCAAATAGCATGATAGTAAATGCCCACGAGTCAAAGTGGAAGTTGCTGAAATGAAAGCTGCGAAAAGCTGATGAAAGTCGTTTGTTGCTTGATAAACTGGCAAACTTGCTTAAACTCTAGTCGCAGATTGATTACGGGCAGCATAACCGGATAAAGTCAGTTGGAGGAATCGTCGGTGCCAAAGAAAGCCTCTCCGAAAGGTTTCGCGCGGGTTGACAGCGAATCAACGAACAGTCACGGATGGTTGGTACGCATCCTTCGCGGAACAGAAAGACGCTCGCGTTTTTTCTCGGACAAGACACACGGAGGCAAGGCGAAGTCGAAAAGGAAAGCTGAAGAATGTTACCAAACTTGGGTGGCTGAGATGGAACCGCCCATATCAACTCGCGACAAGATCACCAAGCGTAACTCGTCAGGCGTAGTCGGCGTTCACTTAGCCACTGAATCGGATCCGCGCTACAAAGACTGCCAGTATGTGTCGTATGTCGCCTCTTGGATGAACGAAGCCAGGCAGCGTTGCAATATCCGATTCTTGGTCAACAAATACGGCAAGAAAAACGCACTGGCTTTGGCGACGATTGCGCGCGAAGAAAAATGCACCGATCGGGAGAAGGTTATTGCGATGTTTGAAAAAGCCAACGGTCCGCTCAAGATGGCTCTAAAACCGAGCAACGCAAAGCTGGCTCGTAAGGCCGCGGCTAACGCCGCACCTGCGACTGGAAAGAAAAAGGCGGCTTCTAAAAAAGCTGCGTCAAAACGAGCCATTAAAAAGCAGTCGTAAAAATCCTGATTTTATGGCTAGTAAATCACCACCTGGAACTGTTCTAGTGAAACGAGTTCGATTTCTAACCGCGATCGTTGCATTGTCACTCGTGTGGTGTGTCGGTCTTCCCTGGTTTTCTAAATTGCCTGCCGTGCGCGAGCACATCAGTTCAATGCAAGCCAAAAATATTAACGTAGGCGCCATGTTCTATACCGAGCTTGAATGGGAACCACCAGCCGGAGCAGCATGGCGGTAACGTTGGAGATGCGATCATCCAACTTGGAGACTTAGGCATTAGCGAAGATTAAATTGCTTCGAAAGTTGTTTAACAAATAGACTCGATGGAATCCCGCAGGTTTACCGGTTTACCCTGCGGTTCGTTCGGCTTCCAACTAAGTTGGTCGTCAATGAATAAAGCGACGAGAGTTTAGGCTCTTGGCACGTTGATCTCCGCCGAGTCGCAACCGTTTTACACTCAGCATCAGGGCATTGCGGCCTCAGCGACTTAGAGCCAGCAATTTTCTTACCAATAATTTTCTTACCCTTGCTTTGCCTGCAACAGCCCCAAATCCCAGCCAGCACAGCAGACTTGCTATGATGAAACGGGGGCAAAACGTGTAAACATCGACTGACACTTAGCAAACCGGAGGATGCCATGTTTCGAAGAACAATTGCGATATTTCCTGTCTTGTGTCTGCTGTTGCTAAATGTGAAGTTTGCGTTTGCAAGTCCCGCAGAGCCTAGCGACTGGCTTCGAAACTCAGGCGATCAACTTGAAATGCGTTTTCATGGCGAAGTTTTGGAGTCCAGTGGTCAGCCTGCGGTTGATTTTACAGTCAATGCTTTTTTTCGAACCAAATGGAAAGTCGAACAAGTCGAACCAAAAATCGAAAGGAATCGCTTTGAGGTTTGGGTTCCCCTCAATGCATTGTCGGTTAATGGAGGCTGGATTCAAGTCACCTCCAACAACGGCGAGCAGTCGGCCGTCAAATCATTCGCCGCTAACGATTTTCGACAAGCCGCGATTGATGGGATGAAGTTAGTCCTTCAAAAAGCGACCCGGATAGTTACGGTCAATGTCGTGCACGAAGGCAAACCGGTGCGTGATGCCATCGTGAAAGTTCAGACGCTGTCTGGGAACGAAAGGCGAGCCCGTTCGGATGAGAGCGGAAGGGCACTGATAAGACTGATCGCTGAGCAAAAGCTAAGTCAATTTACAGTATGGACGGCGGACCGAAAAATCGGTGGCTTTAGTTTTAATCGAAAACCAACACGTGACCCAGAGCTCAACGAATATACGGTCGAAGTGGCTGCTTGCCGAGACTTTAAACTACAGTTCGTGAATGAGGGTGGAACGCCCGTTTCCAATGTTCCCTTTCAGTTACAGATCGCGACTCCGGAGAACGTCAATTACATTGGCTTGCACGATTACTCAGAATCGAAGACTGGCACGAATGGTGCAGTCACCTACGAGTGGATGCCAGAATGGGAAAGCCACAAGCATGTCGAACTTCTGACCGACGAATGGATTCTCGATGAAGGTCGCGAATTGGTAGGCGACATCAACGTGATAAAACTGAAGAAAAGCAAAATTCATGAGCGCAAGCGTATCATCGGCAGATTGATATCTTCGGAAACCGATGTCGCTGGCTTCAAAATTGACGCGCACTCGTTTCAGGCCGAAGAGGAAAATCGCTCAGACGTGCTGTCGACGTTTTCGAATTCAGATGGGTCGTTTGAATTCAAAGTCTTGCCAAATGCAACTTATTGCTTCAACGCTCTCGACTCACATTGGGTTAGCGAGACCATCGATCTATTGCCATACGATTGGGCCAAACAGCAAGTCGCAAACCCTCAGCTTACGGTGAGTAAAGGTCAAACCCTCGAAATTATTGCGGACTTCGGATCGCAAAAGCTGCCCGTCGCAAATCTCGGGGTGAGTCTGCGGAGACCTTACAGCTACTCTTGGCGAGAAGACGGAAGGACACGAACTGGCCACAGTGGACCGCAGTGGCGGGTAACCACTGACGCATTAGGTCGCGCGACAACGCAGGTGCCGCCAGGCAAAGTTGAAGTATCGGTTTACGACCCGCTTTGGCGAGTGTCAGAGAACATTCAGGTTGAAGAAGGAAAGCTCGCGAGAATCAACCTTCACCGTCAAGACGACAGCGAAAAAACAAAAGTTACCGGGCGACTTCTGCTTTCGGATGGACTCCAAACGAAACTCGATCAAGTGAGTATCAACATTGGCTCAGTTGATGGAGAACACGATGAGTCTTTAGTTGTAAAAGTGAACGCCGATGGTGAATTTACCTTTTCAACTTTCTCATCGGATGTCGCTCTATTGGCTTACAGCGAAGATGCTCAAGTAGCAGGCAGCATGGTAGCGCACGACTTGAAAAAGCCCCTTGTAATTCAAATTAGACCGACCATGACGTTTCATGGTCAACTGCTTGGTGACAAGGGCAAACCGCTCAACGGCACAAAAGTTGAAGCGTTGGTAGAGCTGGAGGGAGACGATCTGTTCGAAGATTCGAAGATATACAGCAAGACGTATCGCGCAAAGAGTCTTGCGGGGAGAACAGACCATCAGGGGAAGTACTCAATCGCTGGAGTACCCCAAATGACAAAGATCCGCGTTATTTTGAAGCGGTCAGCAGATACTAGAAGCGCAGAAACGATCGACGAAGTTTTTCTGGAACCGAACGAATCACGCCCTGCACTTGTCAGCAATTTGGGAAAAGAGGCTGCGCAGCCAACCAAATTGACCTTACCCGAACGGATTGGAAAAATGCAGCGAGATTGCGGGCTCTGTGGCTTTCACTTGCTCGTCATTGCATCGGGCACTTCCGAGGCGGCAGCAAAATTCTCCGCAGAATATTTGAATAATAGTGAACTGCCCAATGTGAGCTCTTTTCTGCAGTTGGCTGTATCGACTGAGAAATTGAATGTATCGCCTGACAACTTCGCTTATTACAACAAACGAAAGTGGCCAGTAGTAACCGGAGACAAGGTCTTTGTTTGCGCAATAGATGCAGCCGACAAAGAGCTAGGACGTATGGAGTTCGATTCTAGCGACCCGCAAGCAGCGGATCAGGCGTCAAATTTTTTGGCTCAATGGGCACCGAAGAAGTTGGATGCCGAGAAAAAGTGGCAAGAGGCTTTTGAAGAGGCCAAGCGAACCAATCGCAAAGTTTGGGTCCGAATTAGTCAGAGATATTGCGGCCCTTGTTTCATGCTAGCTCGATGGCTTGCCGACTGCGATGAATTGTTAGCAAAAGACTATGTGTTGCTCAAGGTTGATGACGTGCGCGATGAGAACGGCAAAAGTGTTGCCAACCGACTGACCAAGGGCAAGCATTATGGCGTTCCATTTCATGCTATTTTCAATAGTGACGGCGAGATAGTGATTGATAGTGCTGGACCACTTGGCAACATTGGTCATCCCGGTGGCTTTGAAGGGAAGAAGCATTTACGCAAAATGCTAATGGCATCACGAAAACAGTTGACCGATGCTGAGATCGATAAAATGGTAGAAAGTGTGAAGGAATGATCGCTTGATCACAAGATCGTTCTTTACCTCTCCCCGGTACACTGGGCGAAGGACCGTTGACATAATTTTCCTCCCCTTCTCCCCGGAGTACCGGGGCGAAGGGGAGTAGCGATAAGAGTACGGCGCGCGAACACTGTGCTTTTAGCTGCAAACTGGCCAGCCAAGTATGGCTTCGCATCCGCCGCTCAATCGATTGCTAATCATCAGCTTGCCGCTGTGCATGGCGGCGATTCGCTGAGCCTTGGATAGCCCAAGCCCTAAGCCGCGTCCGGCTTCGCGACCACTAAAGTATGGATCGAAACAATTCTTAAGGGCTTCGGCGGATAGTCCCGGGCCTGAATCTGTGATGGTGATTCGAAGACTCTCGTTCATTTCATCGAAACAAACCTGCACTTCATCGTTTTCGCGAGAAGCTTCCAATGCGTTGCGGACCAAGCACCATGCGGCTTCGGTGATCGCGATCGGGTCAAAGCTGGCTGTGTGAGATTGCAGATGGTGGTTCGAAACGATCTTCAAGCCGCGTTTGGTTGCCCAGTCAGTACATCGAGCAACGAAGGGCTCAAACCAGTCAATTAAAACTGTTGATTGAGGATTGAGTCTTGGCGGCCTGGCAAGCAACATCAGATCGCCGAGCATTTCGCTGCCGCGCATGGCGTTATCGATGATCGTTTCAAGCATCTGACGACGATCCACCGCCTGCTCGCGATGCGCCAGTACACCGGCCCTGGTGGCGATATTCGCGAGCGGATTGTTAAGCTCGTGACTTAGGCCATAAGCGAAATGATAGATCGCTTCCCGTTTTTGCGTTGCAAGCTCTTCGGCAAACCGCTGCTCTAGGGTATGCAGTCGCAGTGCTACGTTTACAGCCTGCCACAGACGCTCCGACGCAGGCGTGTCATCGCGCCAACTTGAATCGCGAACAAGGCGATCGGCTGTACTTATATCAGTCGGTGACGCAGCGACCCATTGAGCAAAGACGCTGTCCTGGTTAGCAATTTCGATTACTGAAAATTCTTGTGCGCAGTGATCCTTCGAGCATCCGCGCAGCACCAAGCAAATAAGCGCATCGCAAGTCGACTCGGAAAAACGCTTCGTGTTCAATGTCGGCAACTTCCGCTCAATCACTTCTGACGTAAGCATCCAATTCCCGACGTCAATCTAAACTGTACAAATCGTTAATGCGCAACGGGTTTATCAATTTCAAGCAAATCGCAAACGCGTTCGATCAAGCGATCGACCGTAAACGGCTTTTGCATAAAATCGTCGGCACCTGAAGCTCGCAGATCGCTGACCTTTTCTGGCTCAATCATCCCTGAGATGCAGATGATGCGGACCGAGTCGAGCGATTTGTCGCTGCGAACACGCTGACAAACTTCTTTGCCGTTGATATCTGGCAGCATTACGTCGAGAACGACCATGTCAGGCCGGAACTCTTTGACTTGCATGCCCGCATCAAAGCCATTGTTGGCGGTGCGAATATCGAACCGACCGTCGCGAGCAAACGCGTCCGACATCAGTTCAACTAAATCCTGTTCGTCGTCGACGATCAGCAATTTCTTTTTGCCATTCTCGAGCGCATCGGTTGGAATTCCGTTGTCGCGCATGAATGAAAATAATTGGTCGCGTGGAATCCGACGAAAGCGGCTTCCTGGTACGCGAAACCCCTTGAGCGATCCGTTGTCAAAGCAGCGAATGATCGTCTGCTGGCTGACCTTACAAATCTTGGCGGCTTCGCCCGTAGTAAACACTGTCTTTGTAGTAGACATAGATAATCAACCATCCTTCCTCTCGATGGCCTAGCTAGTCTTGCAAATCCGTTTGAAAATTTCCAGTAGATTTGGTCGTGCTTTGCCATGGGGTATGGCTAGCCTAGCTGTTTTCCCTGACGAACAACGGGGGTGTGGCTAACGATGCCAAATCCCTCCGACTCTGTATCCTTCAGCAATCCCCACGCCCACCAAGCTTGCCGAGCTTGACTGGACAGCCGGATTATACCGGATAGGCAGAATGGGTCAATATTGAAACGGTTTTCGTAAAGTGCTGCGAGGTAATGGTTTGCGCAGAATCTTAACGAACAGTGAAATTTTTTTTGGACTGGCGTATGCTTCCAGCTTGCTTTTTTGGCCCCCAGAAGGGCACCAAAGAAGGGCAGAGGTGGCGCACGCTTCCAGTTTGCGTTTCTGCCGAAGTCAGCCAGGAGTGATCGCAAGCTGGAAACGGTGACTACACTTTTTTGGGACCATTGTCCCGAGCGTGTAGTCGAGTTTCTTGTCTGTGAACAGCCGTTTAGCCCAAACCGGACGGGACAAATGGTCCCATCCTACCTTCAGAGCTTCTACCAACCCTGTGTTATAATAATTCTGCCCGCCAATCCGACCATCGGATTAACTCCCACCCACTGAACGCTACACAAGGACCGGAGCATGAGTCGACTCATGACTCGATTTTTTCCCTCTCCTTCAACATTTCCATTGTTGGCTTTCATTGCATGTGCAAGTTTCCTATCCAGCGGAACCCTTCTCGCCGATGACCCCATTTCAAAAGAGCAATTGGATTTCTTCGAAGCGAAAATCCGACCTGTACTCGTTCGCGAGTGCTACAGTTGCCATTCGAACGAAGCTGCCGCGAAGGGTAAGCTGCGCGGCGAACTATTACTTGATTCACGCGGCTCTTTACTCAAAGGTGGCGAGAGCGGACCGGCCGTTATTCCAGGCAACGCCAAGGAGAGTTTACTGCTAAGTGCGCTGAAACACGAAGACCTTGAGATGCCTCCCAAAGGAAAACTGGAAGCGGGTATCATCGCTGATTTTGAAAAGTGGATTCAAGCAGGCGCACAGGATCCTCGCAGCGGTCAACCAGCCCGCGCTACGACTGTCATGGACGTCGAATCACGCCGAAACTTCTGGTCCTTTCAACCTCTGGCCAAATCAACTCCACCAATCGTCAATGATCCGACTAATTGGATTCGATCGGATGTGGACCGCTATGTCCTTGAACGTTTGCAATCGAGCAAGCTTTTTCCGAACCCAGTTGCTGATGCTCGTGTGCTAGTGCGACGAGCCTGGTTCGATCTTCTAGGTTTACCGCCGACAACGGACGAAATGCGCGAGTGGACCGAAAAACTTTCCGTCGACGATGAAATCAACAATCTTGCCTGGGCAGCATTGATCGACCACTTACTTGATAGTCCCCACTACGGCGAACGTCAGGCAAGGCACTGGATAGACGTGGCTCGCTTCGCCGAATCGCATGGCTATGAACAAGATTATGATCGACCCAATGCGTATCACTATCGCGACTTTTTAATCCAAGCTTTCAATCGCGACCTGCCTTACAACCGATTTGTGCAGTGGCAATTGGCGGGCGATGAGCTAGCACCTGAAGAACCGCTGGCTTGGATGGCGACTGGATTTTTATGCGGAGGAGCCTTCCCAACTCAGTTGACCGAAGCCGAATTCGAATCCGCTCGTTATGACGAACTCGATGATATGGTTGCGACGACCGGAGTTGCCTTCCTAGGTTTGTCAGTGGGCTGTGCTCGTTGCCATGATCACAAGTTCGATCCAATCCCCATGGTCGATTACTACCGCATGGCGGCGACCTTTACGACAGCCATTCGATGCGAAAAGAAACTGGACCTTGAGCCTCAGGGAAATGCTAAAAGGCGCGACGCGTATGCAGTCAAACTCGCAGAACTTGACTCCGCTCTGAACGCGTATGCTCGCGATGAACTACCGAGGCAGTTGAAAAGCTGGTTGCGTTCCGAAAGCGGTCTCGAAGGCTCACCTCGCACATGGAGCAGCCTTGCGGGCAAAGTCACTTCGAAGCTAGCCGACAATTACCAGTTGCAACCGGACGTTAGCTATTTGAGTGTTGGCAAAGTGCCCACTAAAGACGAGATCACTGTAACAAGCATTGTTGAGAAGACACAGATCCAAGCGATTCGATTGGAAGCTCTCGCTCACGATTCGCTTCCAAGAAAAGGCCCGGGACGAGCTGACAACGGGAATTTTGCACTGGTTGATCTTCAGTTGTTGGTAAAGGGAGACAAAGGAGCTTCACGCAAATTCATTGCCGCCCGAGCGACGCATCAACAGAACAAAGACTCCCTTTCAGTGGCCGCATCAATTGATAATGATCCAGTTTCCGGGTGGGCCGTGGATGGTCAGATCGGCAAAGATCACGCGGCCGTTTTTCAACTGGAAGTACCTTTGTTGATCGACGCTCCGACTGAGATTGCAGTCACCATGAAGTTCAATCATCCGAATCCCAAGCACTCAGTGGGGCGTTTCCGAATCTCGGTCAGCTCGGATGCCGCAGCAGAGCCTGTCGTTGGTGAAGTCGGGCCGCCACAGCCCGTCATAGAAGCGTTAGCACAACTGCGCGTAGCACTATCGAAGCAACCAGATCTAAAACTGGATGAACAAACTGAACTTTCAAGTGCATGGCAGACAGCTATTGAATGGTTTAAGACTCAAGATGTTGGATATCGACAGCGACTTGCAAAGATCGATGAAGCCAGGAAGGCTGGAACGGGGGAGAAGTTTGCGACCGCTATGGTCACGAGCGAAGGCCTACCAATCCTGTCGCATCACGCCAACGATCGTGGGTTCCCTCACTTCTATTCAGACACTTATCAACTTCGTCGCGGTGATGTGAATCAGAAAGGGGAAAAAGCCGAGGCTGGATTACTGCAAGTTTTTACATTGGTCGGTAGCGATACCCAGCGATGGAAGCAGCCGCCGCCTGCACCAGAGCCACGTCTGAGTTATCGCAGAACTGCGCTAGCTCTGTGGATGACGGACGCTGAAAAAGGTGCCGGACAACTGGCGGCACGCGTCATAGTCAATCGACTGTGGCAACATCATTTTGGTCGTGGTCTTGTCACAACTCCCAACGATTTTGGATCCGCTGGGGAACGACCAACTCATCCCGAATTACTCGACTACTTGGCAGGAGAACTGATCGCTGGCGACTGGCATTTAAAACGCATTCACAAGTTGATCATGACAAGCAGCGTTTATATGCAGTCATCGGCTTTGTCGCCAGATGACGCGCGGTTACTCATTGATCGCGAGAATCAGCTTTACTGGCGCCGTGTGCCGCAGCGTTTAGAAGCCGAGGCGATTCGCGACGCGTTGCTAGCCGCCAGCGGACAACTTGATACGACCATGTATGGTCCAGGCTCGATCGACTCGACCATGCATCGGCGGAGTGTTTACTTCTTTATTAAACGCAGTCAGCTTATTCCAATGATGATGCTCTTTGATTGGCCTGAGCATCTTGTAAGTATCGGACAGCGACCGCTAACAACGATCGCTCCGCAAGCTCTGATGTTCATGAACAATCCTCAAGGCCGTGACTATGCTGCCGCACTTGCGAAGCGAGTGCAAAGCGAATCAGCAGAGGAGAGTGTGGATCGAGCCTATTGGTCTGCTCTTACCCGCGGGCCACAACCAGCAGAGATGAAATTAGCAATTGAGTTTCTTAATTCGCAAATTGCGATACGTAAAGCTGCTAGCGAGCCCGACGCGGAGCTTTCGGCACTGACGGATTTATGTCAAACGATCATGAGCATGAATGAGTTTTTGTACGTGGATTGAGCGCGACTAACTAACCATCATTTGTAGTTCGTTTTGCAAAAAAACCGGCTGCATTAGAGACGACCTAGCGCATGTAGCTGGTTTCGTGAGTAACCGGTTGCTTCACAGTCGAGTTGGCACCTGTAGCTGGTTTTGTAAAAAACCGGCTGCACTAGGGGCGGCTCTCGGGTTCCTCCGGTTTCTCACGAAACCAGCTACGAGAGCGCGAGCTTCGCGAGATCGCGAATACACTGGAGCATAACGATGAATCGACGATTGATGTTACAGCGTGCGGGCTGTGGTCTGGGAATGTTGGGCTTGGCCAGTTTGCTGAGCGATGAAGGAATGCTCGGAGCGAGTGCTTTACCTGCGGATTCGCTCGGTTCGCGGTCGCTCAATCCGCTCGCACCGCAGCCGAGTCACTTCCCGGCGCGAGCCAAGCATGTGATTTGGATTTTTGTTAACGGCGGTCCAAGTCAAGTCGATACGTGGGACTACAAACCGCAATTGGCTAAGTGGGACGGGAAAACGATGCGCGAGTTCGCGCCTGAGTTTTCTGACACAACAGGCTTCTTCAAGAACTCGATCGGCAACTTGATGAAGTCGCCCTTTGAATTCACACCGCGTGGCCAATGCGGCAAGATGGTTTCTTCGATCTTTCCTAGTCTTGGCGAACACGTCGACAAGATGGCGTTTATTCATTCAGGTTTCACCGAATCGAACAACCACTCACCCGCGTTATTTGCAATGAACACGGGGTTTGCTCGAATGGGCTATCCTTGTGTTGGTTCATGGGTCACTTACGGACTGGGAAGTGAGAGCAGCGATCTGCCAGGGTTTGTCGTTATGAGCGATCCCAAAGGCCGCGGATTGCCTAAAGGAAACGCAGCCAATTGGAGCGCCGGTTTTTTACCGGGAGTCTATCAAGGAACGCATCTACGACCAACTGGCGAACCGATCGACAACCTCAAACTGCCAGCAACGATGACAACCGCCACACAGCGCGGGCAGCTCGACTTGCTCAAGCAATTAAATCAAGTGCATCGTGAGCAGCACGCGGCCGAAGCGGATCTGGCAGCGCGGATCGAGAGTTTTGAACTGGCCTATCGCATGCAGACCGCCGCGCCTCAGGTTTTAGACACCGCGCTAGAATCAAAATCGACACTTGATCTGTACGGAGTCGATGATCCCAAGTGCGATCATTTTGCACGTCAGTGTTTGATGGCGCGAAGATTGGTTGAGAAAGGAGTCCGCTTTGTGCAGATCTATTCCGGTGGCATGGAAAATCAACGCTCGTGGGATGGCCATAACGACATTCAAGGCAATCATCAGCAATTTGCAGATGAAACTGACAAACCCGTCGCGGCTCTATTAACTGACCTGGAACAGCGCGGTTTGCTCGACGAGACACTTGTGATTTGGTGCGGTGAGTTTGGGCGTTTACCGATCGCACAAACCGGTGGAAAGCCTGGCCGTGATCACAATCCGCATTGCTTTAGTGCCTGGTTAGCAGGAGGCGGAACGAAAGGTGGGACGACTTACGGAGAGTCCGATGAGGTCGGTTACAAAGCGGCCGTCAATCGCGTCCATTTGAACGACCTTCATGCGACGATTCTGCATCTGCTCGGCATGGACCATACGCGGTTGACCTACAACTACAACGGTCGCAATTTTCGATTGACCGATGTAGCTGGAGAGGTCA
Organism: Planctomycetia bacterium; assembly: GCA_031412515.1. Classification (GTDB taxonomy): domain Bacteria; phylum Planctomycetota; class Planctomycetia; order Pirellulales; family Pirellulaceae; genus Aureliella. The sequence goes on from JANODD010000364.1 coordinate 15,662, forward strand.
TTAGAGACATTGTTGAAACGTCGTAGTGATTTAGAACAGTTAAACCCAGGCAGGATGCCTAGGCTACGAGTTAAACCCAGGCAAGATGCCTAGGCTACGAAGGAGCTTCCGGCCTGAAGGGCAAAAACATGCTAACCCAGGGCAGAGCGTTTCGCGCCGCCCTAGGGTAGGTCTTGCATTCAAGGTCCATCCTTCTCGTAATCCGAGAGTACCTTGATAACTGAATGCCAACCGAACAACCATTCACAATGGACAGTCTGTTCGAAGTGGACTACGATTGCCAACCATTGGGCCGCGTTTTTCTCACTTTGTGAAAGGTGCACCTCTCTTTAGCACAAATTGAAATTGCCATGTCCACTGTTGAAGATGTAGAACCGCATCCAGCGACGACGCAGTCCCACTGTCTTGCTGTTGCGAACACTGACGTGACGCCATGGTTACCAGCGGTGCTTTTGTTGTTCGTCGGATCGGGATGTGCGGCGCTGATTTACGAAGTGGTTTGGTTTCAGCTTCTTCAGTTATCGATCGGTTCGTCGGCGGTCTCCCTAGGAGTGCTACTCGGAATCTTCATGGGTGGCATGTGCCTGGGAAGTCTTGGGATGCCTAAACTCTTGAGCACTCGGAGACATCCCCTGCGAGTTTATGCGATGCTGGAAATAGGCATCGCATTGTTTGGAGTTCTAGTACTTTGGTTGGTCCCAGTTCTTGGTCAGGCTTATGTTTCATCCGCCGGATCAGGAGCTTTCAGTCTAGTGCTTCGAGCATGCGTCGCTGGGCTGTGCCTGATTCCGCCTACGCTGTTGATGGGGGCAACTCTTCCAGCGATTGCGCGATGGGTTGAGGCAACACCGCGAGGCATCGCATGGCTTGGATATTTTTACGCCGGTAACCTTACCGGGGCCGTAACGGGCAGTCTGCTGGCTGGTTATTACCTTCTACGTAACTTCGATATGCCCACCGCGACTTATGTTGCCGTGGGGATCAATCTAGTTGTCGCTATGGTGGCATGGATCATTGCTGGACGTACTCCCAACTGTGCAATTGTATCCCAACCCAGCGGAGAATCCATGTTCACCGTCAGCAACAATTCAAAGCTGGTCTATGTCACGATCGCTTTGTCAGGCATGACTGCCCTTGGAGCCGAAGTGGTTTGGACGCGGTTACTTTCGCTGTTAATTGGCGGAACCGCTTATACGTTTTCACTGATACTCGCCGTGTTCTTAGTTGGTCTTGGAATTGGGAGTGGTCTTGCATCTTCGCTAGGGAAACAAATACCCAATCCGCATATCGCTTTGGGATGGTGTCAGCTCGGGATCTGCGGCGCCTTGGCTTGGGCCGCTTATGCGACTTGCACTTCGTTGCCGCGATGGCCGATCGACCCTTCGATTGCTACTGAGCTCGAGTTCATGTTTCAACTGGATTTGATGCGGGCAGGGTGGGTAATTCTTCCAGGAGCCATTCTCTGGGGGGCGAGCTTTCCGCTGGCGATTTCGGCGGTCGCTTCACGTGGTCATGATACAGGCAATCTAGTCGGAGGAGTCTACGCTGCGAACACCGTCGGTGCGATTGTCGGAGCGCTCGGTACCGCACTGTTGCTGGTGGGGACACTTGGCAGTCAAGTTACCCAGCAAGTTTTGATCGGCATTGCGGCGTTATCAAGTTTGTTGATGTTTGGTCAAAGAAATTCTAAAGCGGAGGCGACTTCACTGGTGCTTTCGCGAGTTGCAGTGATTGTTGCTTTTTCAGTAATGGTGGCCAGTACGGTTCCTCCGCTGTCCGGCTGGTTGGTCGCATATGGTCGATACGCAGCGACCTGGATTGGCCAGTCCGAGATTGTTTATGTGGGCGAAGGAGTCACTTCGTCTGTAGCGGTTACGCGATCGCCGTCTGGTGATTTGAGCTACCACAATGCAGGTAAGGTTCAAGCGTCCAGTGAAGCAAGAGACATGAAGCTTCAAAGAATGCTCGGGCACATCACAACCCTCGTATCGAGTGACCCTCGCCAAGTGCTTGTGATCGGATGCGGAGCGGGCGTGACGGCGGGTGCGGTTTCCATCGATCCACGAGTGAAAGAGCAAACCATCGCAGAGATCGAGCCGCTCGTTCCCAAAGTCGTTTCCACTTTCTTTTCCCAGTATAACTTTGGTGTTATCAACAATCCCAAAGTCCATGTCCAACTGGACGATGCGAGGCATTTTTTATTGACGACCCAAGAGAAATTTGATGCGATCACCTCCGATCCTCTTGACCCGTGGGTGAAAGGAGCTGCCACGCTGTACACTCGCGAGTTCTTTCAACAGGTCCGCAAGCATTTGAATCCAGGGGGCGTTGTGACGTTGTTCGTACAGCTTTACGAAAGTACCAACGATGCAACCAAGAGTGAAATTGCCACATTCTTAGAAGCCTTTCCGAATGGAGCCGTGTTCGCGAATACGATTAACGGCGAGGGTTATGACTTGGTACTGTTCGGGCAACTGGAAGGAGAACAGATCGACGTCGATGCGGTGCAGTTGCGGCTTGAGGATCCAACTAATGCCGCCGTGGCGAAATCGCTGCGTGAAATTGGAGTCCATTCGGCTATCGATCTGTTTGGCACTTTCGCTGGCCAAGAATCGGATATGCGTGGATGGCTGACGGGGGCTGTAATCAATACCGATCAAAACTTGAAGCTACAATATTTGGCGGGTCTTGGTCTGAACCACTATGACAGCGATAAGATATATCGAGCTATGATTCGTGATACGAAGTATCCTGAAGGGCTTTTCAAGGGCTCTCAAGAAACGCTTGATTTATTGAGTATGAAGATAGCGATCATGTTGAATGCTTCGAAGTAGTGAACTCCGGTTTAATTTCCGGAAACGATAGGTACGGGGCACGCTGGGAGTGTTGCGTAGCAAGTTTCGTCATATTTGAGGTGTTCGCATAGATTGAAAAGCAGACTTTTTTCGCTGATAGTCACCACCCTAGGATCTGTTTCTAAAGGGGGGCTGACCCTTTGGAGGGCATTCAGATTCTCCGAATAAAGCGTATGCCCGGAGAGGGTCAGCCGTGGCAGGGGAGGTGACGCGTTTACAGTTCGACTTAGCCGTGAAGTCATGATTCCACCGAGTAAACTCGGTGGTGATCAGCGAGAGGTGCTGCAATTTATTGTTCTTAGCTAACGAGATATTTCATATTGTCTATGATTTGAAAGAGCTGCCGCAAGTCCCCAGTATCCGAGCGTGGTCACGTGGCCTGGACTACGAAGATTGGCATGGGGCATTCACAGGAGGAGACACTTCGCCGCATTTCTGGGGCTACT
>JANODD010000365.1:0-49423 GCA_031412515.1 Planctomycetia bacterium
GAACCACCAAGCTGAATCATCCCTTCCGTACCGTGCGAGACGATATGGATCGCATTTAGGTCATCATACAGCGCGAGGATTTCATCAATCTGCGCGAAGCCATCACTCAATCGATCCATCACATAAACATCGACTACGTGCCCTCGCAGCGTCGCTTCGGTTTCAATGTCATCGATTAGTCCGGAAACATCCATCAAGCTGGACTGAATAAAGACGATTTCGCGGGGCGTCGGCGCAAAGCTTGAATCGAGCTGAGAATCGATTTGTGAACCTACTAAAGGATCCAACTGTGAATCCAGCGACGAATCAACATTCGAACCAGACAGATCAGCAACCGGCGCATCTGCTGGCTCAGCAACCGGCGACTGTAGCCCACTGAGCAATGTGTCAATTTGGTCTAGCGTCGAATCAATCGAATTTGGATCGACTTGTAAACTGTCAACTTGAAAATTGCCGATTGCAGCGTCCGTTCCTACCGGAGTCGATTGAGTTGTCGCATCAGTGACTGAGTTTAGGGATTGCAGGTCAGATTGAGTTGCGTCAGCTGCAGCTTGAAGTGCCTTGGTATCGATCGCTTCCGTAAATGCCGATTGCAGAGCCGCTTCGACCGCCTCCATATCGATGCTGGACATGTCCATTGGCGCTGCATCGGGCATCGGCATGGCCGTAGCGCTATACAGAATGCGATCTTCAAGGATCGATACGTCTAGTTTATATGGCCGCGACTCGGCGGGTTGTTTAAACCAGTTCTTAAGTCCATTTGCCAATTTTGTCAGCAACGGTTTTGTCGGTTCTGGCATAATCGGACCTATTCTCTATGAAAAACTGCCCCAAGAATTTCAATAGCTATCAACTTTAGATTCGCCCGTTTTACTTGCCCAGGCGCAGAAATCCCTGACAAAAACCTGCAGCGCTTGCGCAAAGACGCCAGTTTAGGAAGAATGTTCCGCCTGCGCCGGTTCTAACGGGTGCGCATAGGCATTGCTTGCAGAGTAGCGGAAGAACCGCCCTATCGGCTATCGGACAAAAATACTATTGTCCAAATTAGAAAATTCTTGTCTTTTTCTTCAAGGAGAAAAGCATGTTCAGCGCCCTGGATGTAAGTACAAGCGCCCTGGTTGCCCAGCGCATTCGACTCAACACGATTTCCGGAAATATCGCCAACATGTCCTCGCTTCAAAACGAGCAAGGCGAGGCGGAACCCTACCAACCACGACATGTGATCTTCCAAACCGATGAACAGCTTCCCTCTGACGAAGCGCCGGGAGTAAAAGTATCCTCCGTCGAGACGTCGCAGAAAGAGCCGCTCTACCGCTATCAACCCGACCATCCCCTGGCCGCGAAAGACGGCAAGTGGAAAGGCTATGTAGCTTATCCTAACATCAATTTGAATGAACAATTCGTCGACGCGCTCGAAGCGACTCGTTCGTACGAAGCCAACATCGGAGCAATGGAGATTACAAAGAATCTCGCACGTCAGTCATTATCGATTCTGGCGTAGTGGAAAACGCTAATTTACATGTGACTAATCAGCCGGAACGCGTTAGAGAGCGTCCCGCTTAGGAATGAACTTGAAAACGCGGATTTACAGGTGATTTATCAGCCGGAAGGCGTTAGCCTCCGGTTCAATACACAACCGGAGGCTAACGCCTTCCGGCTGATAAGACTATACCACCGTAATGACCAGCTTCAGCTCAAACTCCTAAGCGGGACGCTCTCTAACGCCTTCCGGCTGATCATTCTAAGCCACCGTAGCAACCACACTTATTTCGATGTTCTAAGCGAAGCGCCCTTCTTGTCCGGTAGAGTCCAAGTCTGGTACATAACGAGAATCTTTTTTTCGCTACTCCACTGCTAGGTTTGCCAAAAGCACCTTCGCGTGACCATAATTGCATTCTCTAAAAGAGTCCCGCCAATATCCTCTCCCTTCAAGTTCAAAGGCACAGTCCATGCGAAGAGCACTTCGTTTGCTTTTTACCCTTTCTGTAATGAGTCCACTCGGACTCGCCGTGACACCAAGCTTACACGCCGCTGAGCCCCAGTTTGAACGGGTGCAATTGAGCAGCGAATTCTACTCTGAGGGCGGTACGTTTGGCGATTACAACGGTGACGGAAAAGGTGACGTGACTGTGGGGCCGTTTATCTATTGGGGACCAGATTTTGAGAAAAAGTCCCGTTACTACGAAGGGCCAGCTATCGATCCGATTGGTTACTCCGAGAATTTTCTAATGTACTCCGATGATGTCGATGCCGACGGCAAGCGAGATATTCTGGTGCTCGGGTTCCCGGGTAAGGAAAGCTGGTGGTATCAGAATCCAGGTCATGACAAAGCCGACGGTGGATTGTGGAAACGTCACACGATGCTTGATTCGGTGGATAACGAATCGCCGCTGATTGCAGATATTAATGGCGACAAAGTCATGGATTTGATTTGCAGCAGCAAAGGTTGTTACGGATTCGCTTCGCACGCGGGTCGAACGGCTACGGAACCCTGGGCATTCCGAATCGTCTCGCCCAACAACGGTTATCAACGCTTCACCCACGGCATCGGTATTGGCGATGTGGATAACGATGGCTTGATAGATTTGCTGGAGAAAGATGGCTGGTGGAAGAACGCTGGTAAAGACGCACCGGCTGACAAGTTGTGGGAATTCAAGCCGCACGCTTTTTCGGCATCGGGTGGATCGCAGATGTATGCGATTGATTTGGACGGCGATGGCAAAAACGAAGTGCTCACCGGTCTGGTAGCTCACGGATATGGATTGGCATATTACAAAGCCACCAATGCCGACGCAACTCAGTTTGAGCGAGTCGACATTATGACTAATAAAGCTGAAACGAGCCCTGTTGGGTTGGCGGTAAGTCAACTGCACGCAGTGGCGCTAGGCGATATGAACGGCGATGGCTTGACCGACATCGTAACGGGCAAGCGCTGGTGGGCTCACGGCAATAAAGACGACGGCAACTCACAGCCTGCCACGCTACTGTGGCTTGAGGCTCAACGTGCCGGCGGTCGTGTTCAGTTCGTTCCTCATGTGATCGATAATAGCAGCGGTGTTGGCACTCAGATTACAGTTGGCGATGTGAACGGTGACGGATTGCAAGACATTGTTTCCGGTACCAAACGGGGTGCTCACGTGTTTTTGCAACGCCCCGCGAGTTTGTCGGCTGACAAGTTTCTCGTTCCAGGCTTAGCCGAAAAGGATCCCTTTCATCAGCGTCCTGCCACAAATGCGGTCGCCATAAAAGATGCGATCGGTGGAACTCGGCCTGCACTCGGTGACAAGCCGCTGAACTTTGATTTCGAAGCCGGCAATTTGAGCGATTGGGAAGTTCGCGGATCGATGTCTAAAGCATTACTCGCCGCTATACCGGAGAGTGTTAACGCTTCTGCCGGCGCTGGAAAGCACATTGCAAACACGGGCGATAACAAAATGATTGGCGAACTGATCAGCCGCCCGTTCACATTGACTGAGGGCTATGTGAGCTTGTTGGTCGGGGGGAGTGAACATGCCGAAGCGCGTGTGGAGCTAGTCGATGATCAGTCGGGCAAAGTGCTAGCGAGTACCAGTGGAGGTGGCAAAGACGAATTGCGCCGCGTGACGCTGGACGTAAGTGCTGGAAAAGGCGAAATGGTTCGGCTGCGTTTGGTCGATCACGCCGACGATGCACACTTAATGTTCGACGATTTCCGATTGCACGACAAGCCTCTTGCGAAGTAGTGTTTGCCTGAGTTCGTAGCTGGTTTTGTAAAAAACCGGATGCGTTGGAGAGCGTCCAGCTTAGGAAGTAAGGAAAACGCTTTTGTTCGCGCGACTTACCAGCCGGAACGCATTAGAGAGCGTCCCGCTGAGGAGTTTGAACTGAAGCTGGTCATTATGGCGGTATAGTCATATCAGCCGGAAGGCGTTAGCCTCCGGTTGTGTATTGAACCGGACGCTAACGCCGGCTAACGCCTTCCGGCTGATAAGTCACCTGTAAATCCGCGTTTTCAAGTTCATTCCTAAGCGGGACGCTCTCTGCTGCGTTCCGGCTTCAATGACTGAAACGCCGCAAGAACAAGCATCCGTTCAATTTCCTAAGCGGCTCTTTCGCGAAGTGGATTCCGCACCGGATACTATCGGCTGGAATCAATCGGTTTTAGATGAAACCAGCTACTAGCAACTTAATGCTGCGGTCGGCCTCGGTTTCTCATCCGGCAAACGCAACCCACGGCGACGAAAAGCCGGACGTTTGCAAAGGCATCGGAACGTCAATAAACTGCCGAAAGTACTCGACTTCTTCTTCGGGCATTGTCCCAGAGTGAACCCATTCCTTGGCTTCCTCATCGTATTGACGATCGAAAAACTCGCCGAACTGGAGCGGTGAGTGTTTTCGAGCAGCTTCAAAGTCCAGAAAAAGGGCAACCGCCGGACGATTGCTAACCAGCGGATAATTTACAATGCCGCCGATCTCTTCAAAACCAAGAAACGTCTTGTAATATTTGGCGTGCCGAGGGTGGATCGCGATAACGAAGCCATTCATTCCGCGAGTGCGAGCGTACTGAGCCATCAGCTTCGTTAAGCTACAAAAGGTGTCAATAAATCGTCGAGGTTCCATTCGCCGGTCGGCAAGGCATCCGACTTCAGCAACCCAGTAGCCTTTACTGCGAAGCTGTTCGATCTCGTTCGGGTAGATCGATTCCATTGGCAAACCATGTTCGCCGTCAGGGATAAGAGAAACCGTGACGACAACTTCCTCCTGCACTTTGCCAACGAAGATTCTCGATTCTGGAAGTATTTGAAATGGGGTCACCCGCATTTCGCTTGCCGACGGCGAGCCGAGTCCTGCATTTACGTAAGCACTATGCGTCAGTCGAAACGCAGCGGCTCGATCTGCCTGGTTTTTTGCCATTGAAAGCTGCGTGATGGGATGTGCGGAAAGAGGTGTGTTCATGATGCTAACTGCTCAGGGTGGAAAAGTCTTCGCTTGACACGGAGGACTGCTTCCAGAACGTTAGCTTACAATGCCCGATGATTTCTTGAACCGAAATCAAAAATGCTCTCAAAAACGCCCGCAGATGGAGTCGCTGCCGTTTCAATTAGCGGTAACGGTAAATCCAGCCACTAAGGAACGAGGTCCACCTTCTAAGAGAAGGCTTTTCGCCAACGGAAATACGAGAACCGAAAACCTCGCGGGGCTTATACGCGTTTCCGAACGACTCGATGTAGTCAAGCATCTCGCGTATTTCATCCTGATCAACTCCCGCTGCCAAGGCGCCACTAACCAGTTCTTGCCGTTGCAGGGCGGATTCCGCCTTTTGAAGATCTTCGAAGAGCTCGTTCAGAGCAGACTGATCCTCAGTAACCTCAGCTATCGAGTTTGAGTACAACATCGCGCAAACCGCCTCAAATGTAGGGGTGTCTTGGGCAAGAACTACACTTCTACTATAGCATTCCATTAAGAACCACTGGTTTATCCCGAAACACTCCAATTCGGGTTACACAACGCATGAACTCGACGCAGAAAGCCCATCGCTTCACGTACTTTTAAGCCGCTGCTGATCCCAAAGGAACCGGTTATGCGTTCTCAGAGAGCAACCAGTTCTCGGCGATTCAATAAACAGCTTGCAGTAAGTCAACTTACCAGCGCTTTGGTGCACCACACGGTCGCCTTAATGGTGTCCTGTGGTCCACAAATCAGTAGTCAGCGACATCCGACTTTTAGTAACATCGGGTTTTTACCTCATAAGTGGCCAAAAAAACTGCGGTTTATACTAATAACCTTTAAAACAATTAGGGTGACTAGTCACTAATCACTCGGAAAAGTACTTGACGTTTTTGCACCTCTAAATCAAAATCGACAGCCTGGAATGAAGACGACAAGTCGCCTAACGGATCTTGGATTCAAGACGTTGGGCTAAGAACGTAAAAGAAAGTGGCGATTTTTCGTCACCCACAGGAACGAAGTCCATTTAAATTTGCCGTTTGGCAGTCTAGTATAACTCGCAAGCAAGTGCGTTTAGTGTGATTTACTAAGATTGGCTCCGCCCCGCCAGATTTCCCCTGCATGTCTAAGATAAAAAAGAAGAACCGAAAAAACCCACTAGTGCGGGACAAGACCGCTTTAAATAAAAACGCTCCCACTCCGGTAGCTGTCGTTGCTGTTGAGCACCGCGAGCGTTATCAGCCTACCAACTTAGAGCTTCTGCTAGCCCTTGCTGTCCTTTCTTTGCTTACGTTGTGGTCTTACTGGCCAACGCTTGTGTGGATGGAAAATCAATGGCGAACAGAACCTGACTATTCGCATGGCTACTTGATCCTGCCGCTTGCACTTGTTTTGCTTTACAGGCGAATGGATCTCAAACCTGCAAGCGGACCATTTCTCGAGTGGGGTGGGCTTTGGCTGATGGGGCTCACCATAGTTCTCAGGATTGTTGGTCGACTCGCCTACATGGATTTTTTGGATGGCTGGACATTGGTCCCATGGGTTGCAGGCTTAGTCTGGCTTTTTTGCGGCAGAAAGATTTTTTGGTGGAGTTTGCCTTCGATCGTTTTTTTGCTGTTGTTAACACCGATGCCATATCGGTTTGAATCCATGCTGAGTTTTAAGCTGCAGTGGGTTTCGACCATACTGAGTTCCATTGTGCTCCGAATACTTGGCTTTCCTGCGATTACCGAAGGGAACACCATTTGGCTGGGCGATCAGCATCTCCTGGTAGAGGAAGCTTGCTCTGGATTGCGAATATTCATGGGCATGGTCGCTATGGGCTTCTTCTTTGCAGCACTCACCCGACGATCTTGGATCGACAGGGTAGTGATTCTGGCTTGTAGCGCGCCCATTGCGGTTATTGCCAATGCGTTGCGAGTTACAGGAACCGGCATGGCTTACTACTGGATGGACGCTGAGCGAGCGCATGCAGCCCACGACCAACTAGGCTTCGTAATGATCTTGGTCGGTGCAGGGATGTTATTTGCGGCGAGTACGTTCTGGGAACGTGTTTATCGTCCAGAACCAGATTACCAAAAAGATTTGCTGGGTACATAACTAACCGCTCATACGCTCTCAGTTCGTTTGTTACTTGTTTTATTCAGCTCATGTGCGGCTTTCTCCCAAAAAGCTCGCTTTAGTTTTCAGTTCACGGATGTTCTTCTTTCTATTTCTTTTCAAGCGGTAAATGATTAATGGTGAATCCGTCTCAGTACAAGAAGCCCTCTGCACCCCCAGGACCGGCATTCGATCCTTGGTTACTTTGGGTGGCTTTGCGGCGCCACTGGGCATGGACAGTTTCGACTGGTTTGCTAGTTGCCGTCGTTGGTGCCACAGTCGTTTTTGTGACGTTCGAGCCCGAATTCGAAGCAACGCATATCCTCCAGGCCAATCGCAACTACGTTCTCAGCAAGGATCTAGTGGATGTCTCGAAAGACCTCGCGAAGAATGAGCGCATGATTATTTTGAGCCATGAGGTTTTGAGCGAAGTCTTAGCGGATCCTGAGCTTAAATCGGTGCCAAGTCTTTCAGATCCAGAAACCCGTGAATCGGAGATCAGGAAACGGGTCAAAATAAGCAATGGCGGTTCCGAGGATCTCCTCATGATTGGCTACCGCGATACCGACCGGAAGCAAGTAGCGAAGGTGGCCAATGCAATTGCCGAAGAATACAAGAAAGAGCGCCGGCGCTATGATGAGCTGCAACTGAGGAATGTTGAAAAGTCGCTAATGCAGCCGATCGACCAAGCTCGGCGGAACGTCGAGGATGCTCGACGCGTTTATGAAGATCTTTCGAAGAAAGTCTATGGGAAAAGCCCCTTTAGCAACTCGGGTGATTCGCCGAACGGTGAGAGCACGTTGAGTCAAGATCGGCGAACATTGATAGACCTGGATCTCAGGGAGGGGACTCTTAATTCGACTCTTACATCGAAACAGTCGGAGCTTAGTCAAGCTGCCTACCGGACTTTCAGTGACCAGGAAATTAAGGCTTATGTCGACTCCAACGAAGCAATTCTGAAATTGCGCGGGAAAATCCGGGACAATGAAGCTGAAATTCGAAAAATTGAGCAGAAAGAGCAGCAGGGATTCTTTGCAAGTCGTTATCGCGAACTGAAGAAAGATTTAGGCCAGTGGGAGACCGATCTTGAAAGGCTGGTAGCCAGTACGCGTGAAAAAGCGGAAGGTGCCTTGCGAGAAAGTGAGGCCCAAAAGTTGAACCAGGCGATAAAGGGCATCGAATCGCAAATTGCCGAACTGATTGCCAAACGAGAGGCAATTGGAAAGCAAGTTGAGGAGGAGAAAGCTCGACTGGAAAAGAGCGGCGTCGAAACCGCCGACCTGGCCTTTGCAAGTAAAAAGGTCGACTCCGAGATGCTCTATTTCGATAAGCTGAACGATCGTTTCTTGGCATTGAGAGCGGAGCTCGGACGCGGTGCCAGCGTCTCTTCGCGTTCTATGGCCAAAGACCCCAATCTACCTTTAGAAGAAACACCCATAAAGAAGATTGTCATGGTTGCGGGAGTAGCTTTTCTGCTTCCATTCCTGTTGGCGGTACTTGTTGAGTTCCATGCCAAACGCATCACCAACGCGGAATCGATCGATACGAATCAGATCATTCCCATTTTAGGAGAGATTGCAAGAATTCCCACGTCCCGAAAACGGTCAACCGGACACCGATTATTCGAGGAAAGCATTGACGCAATGCGAGCCAACTTGCTCTTCAAAGTGGATAGCGTTCGAACAATTGCCGTCACGAGCGCGGTGTCGGGCGAAGGCAAAAGCAATGTGACATTCGAACTGGCATCTTCCATCGCAAGGTGTTCGGGCGAGAAGGTTTTAGTGATTGACGCAGATTTGCGAAACCCTGATCAACATGATCTTTTCGGACTTGAATTAGGCCCTGGTTTGTGCAAGTTGCTTAGCGGCGACGCAGGACTCGATGAGTGCATCCAAACCGGTGAATATCCGCTCGTGCATTTGCTCTCCGCAGGCAGGTTAGATTCGAATCCTCACAATCTTCTTACCCGAAGCAAATTTCAGAAAGTACTTGAGCAGGTAACGGCCAGATATCGTTACGTTATTGTGGACACTGCTCCTGTTCTTCCTGCGGCGGAAACACTGACCATTACGGCAGCTTGTGATGCAACGTTGTTGTGTGCCATGCGCGATGTCAGCCAGTCTGAGCACGTAAAGCGAACCTTCCGAAGGCTGGAAGAGTCGGACTCAAATGTTATCGGTGCGGTATTCAGCGGAGTTCCGTCACGCATTTACGCAGCGCGTTATGGCGACTACCGCTATGCCCAAACTACTTGAGAAAACCTGATCCCGATCCCTTTCCCAGCAACAACCGCCACCGACGATTTCGTGATGTTTCAATAGATATCTCCAGCCGAACTTCCCTCCGTCATACGCCACGTAACAAACCGTTTCCCACCAAACCAACCGTTCCATTCGTGACACTTCGAAAACAAAACTTCCTTGCATTCCTTGAGACCCAAGGTCTAGGGCAAACGAATGTCCGCTAAACCCCGTTCATCACACAAAAAACAGCTTGCCCGGTGGGAATGGAACTTCCCATTGTTGCTTCGTTCGCTGTGCATTGTAGGTGGCTTGGGGCTGCTTGGGACCGTAGTTTACTTTTGGCAATCATCCAGTATGGCGTCTGAGTTGCTTGCACAGGCGAAAACTTCAGATGAGCGCGGTGCGAACAAGGAGAAAGTGAAATGGTTAACCCGATACGTTCGACTCGTTCCCAGCGATGTACAAAACCTCGCCGAACTGGCTTTTGCGGTTGATACTCAGGAGTCCGGGCAGAATCAAAACATTGAATTAGTAAGAAGTCGTCTTTCAGCTGCAATTGTTGCTTGCGGTGTTGGGCCAGAGTTTGCAGAGCTCAGGCAGAAACTGCGTAGAAAGATTATTCCTCGCTTATTGCAGTTCGGCGTAAGCAAATCTGCTGAGGCGGAGCAGCAAATCATTTTGCTGCGCGCCGCCAACAACGACGTCGAAGTGCATAAGTGGCTTGCTCAGTCGCTCCTTTTGCAGCGAACCGTTACGGAATATCGGGATCGGGACGCATCAAAACTGGATAAAAAATCCGATTATTGGAGTTGGTTGGCCGCCCAGCCAGTTGGAAGCGTTCTGCAAACGGCCGTCGAAGCCAATCCAGACGATGTTGAGATTATAACCAGCTTTCTCAGTGTTTTTAACCAAAGACCATCTTGGTTTGGACAAAATAACGACACTGCTTCGAAAGCAGCAACCGAAACGCTTGCGAAGCAGTCTATCGAACGTCTGCAAGCGATGAAAGATGACGGTCGCGCCCAGTTGGTTGCATACGCAAACATCGCAATTTCTAACCGCGAAAAAGCGAATGCGATGCTTCAAGACGCTCTCGAACCAGCGTTTGTAAGATTGAGTGAATTTCTAAATCCGATAACAAAAGACGGCGAACCCCGCTCCGATGCATCGGCGAAAAAGCACATTACGCCACATTCAGAAGCATATGTACCCATTTGGGATTGGCAAATCGCGATGGAAAACTCTAGGATCGCGAACGGTACCGAGGCAGAAAGAATTTGCGAACGCTTACTTGAATTTTCGAGTCCGCAGCTTACCTCGAGTCAACTAGAAGAAGCGTTCCTACGTCTTGCGGCCCTTAAGTTTGAGAAAAATGAATACGAAACTTCCGTAGCTATCTGCAGGTCAGGTCTGTCAAAGATTAAGCGAAGTTCACCTCTGAATCGTTTAATCGCATTTGCAAGTATTCAATTGGAGAAAACGCAGGACGCGAAAAATGCCATTAATGAAATTGAAAGCGACACCGAGTTGCGACTTCGGCAAATAGACGGAGCAGCTGGCTTGTCAATGTCAACGGAAGAAAAAGCAGTGATTCGACAACAGATTGCCGCAGAACAGTGGACGGCAAAACTATTGAAGGGGCGACTGGCGATTGTCGAAAAGGACTTCGGTTCAGCGAAAAAGTTGCTACGGGAAGTTTACAGGAGTGCCGTGCCGATTTCTTCCGAAAGTCGTGTCGAAGCGGGTCAACAGCTAGCGGTGTGTTACTCGCAAACGAACGAATGGGACTTGGCTGGGCAAATTTTAAGCGAATGTTCGACGCTCAAGCCAGACGACAAGTCGATTAGCATGAATGCGGCCAGAGCCTGGCGGCGAGCTGGTTCCTCCGAGCGGGCTAACGAGCTGATTGTCAGCGTAGATGATGGTTCCTATCAAGCGGCTTTGGAGCGGGCCATATCGATCAGCTCTAAGCCTGCATCAAAAGTTGACAAACGCGCTGTGGTTGCTGCAATGAAAACGGCCCGAGATCGGTTTGAGGCGCTTCCAGTGGAAGAGCAATCCTCGCTCGAACCATGGAGATTGGAATTGTTCGAAATTCGCGTAAACGCGGATGACAGTAAAACTCAAAGCGAACGCGAGCAAGACAGTTTAAGCAAATTGGAACTCATCGCGGAGAAATACTCAGGCGTTGCAGAGGTCCAATCACTGGCCGCGGTAGATTTTGCCGCCTTTGGTCGCCTAGAAGCTGCCAACCAAGCAATTAATCGTCTTCAACAGCTCGCCGAACGTTCCCAAAAAGTTGAGTCGCGAGTCAACTTAGAACTCGTCAAGACACGGGTTTGCGTTGTCAAAAAGGATATCGAGGGGGCATTGAAGCTGCTCTTAAACGCTGAGAAGTTGATGCCGGAACAGGCATTGGAATTTGCCAAAGTCGCAGCACAAATTGAGATTCGCGAGAATCGTTTCGATAAAGCTTACGAGGCGATGAGCCTTGTTCCAGAAGGCATGCTGGATTTCGATGCTATGGTGTTCTTAGCGGGCATAGCAGTCAGCCTTAGAGCGAATAACGCAGATAAAGCGGAAGAACTATCAAGCAAATTTGATGGATGGATCAATCAGCTGAAGCAGTCTGAAGGTGAAGAGGGAACGAACTGGCGTTATCTAGCTGCTGAACGTCTAATCGCAAGAATCGGTACAACATCCAACGACAAACAGCTTCTCGATGAGGCGGCAGCATTCTTTAAAGCCATTGATGCGATTCGACCGCACTGGGGACTCGGGAGCGCCCTGGGTGGTAAGATAGAATCGCTGCGAGCGGAGATCTATAATCAACCAAGTGCCTCTGAAGAAGCCATCAGCTTGTGGCGACGAGCACTACGCGACGGAGATGATCGGGTTAGTACCATTTTGGATTTGGTACGCGAGCTTAATCTGGTAAAACGTCCGGAGGAAGCCGATGCCGAATTCCAGCGAATTTCAGGTTGGTCGGATTCGGTTGTACCTGTTTCAGAAATTGCGGTTTCTTCCGCTTTGCGTCGTGGTGACTTCAGCGAAGCACTCGCCATTGCCGAGCGATTGACGACACGCAAACCCGAGGACATCGAAGGTTGGATTTTGCGAGCCAAAACGGCGTTTGCGGCTAGCTTGGCACTCGGTGTCGATAGCGATGTACAAACTAAACGACGTGAAGAATCTTGGTCTTGTCTTGAAGAAGCCTTCTCGCGCAGCAAGGGAATTTCTGTCTGGGATGCCCGTTTTCGTTTCAAGGTTCAAGCGGGCGATCTGAATGGAGCATCTGCGGTCGTCGAAGAGATGTTAAAAGAACCATCTTTGGCTGAGGATGTGCGATTTTTGGAAGCGGGCCGTCGGTACTTGGTATTGAAAGAGTTTGGTTTGTGTCGCAAATGTTTAGATAGCTATCTCTTAATGAATCCTCGCTCGGCAGATATTCAGTTGGTCTTTGCGGACCTCTACAACGCCATTGGTGATACCGATGAGTTTCTCAATTCGCTGCGCAAGGCGTGCAAAGCAGCCCCTAAGAATCTAGCGATTCGGGAGCGGTTAGTGCTTAACCTCGCGTTCTCCAAAGTTGAAAGCACGGAAGCTGACTTGAAGGAAATCGACGGGCTTTTAGCGAACTCTGCCCTGCCAAGTACGCCGAGGTCGACCATCGTTGGAGCTCTGATCGCGCTTCGACGCGGAGACAAGGACCGGCAATCAAAAGCTATAAAAACGCTCGAGCAACTCGCCGAGTCAACCGCGGCGGAGAGGATAGAAGCCAAACGAATGCTGGCGAACTACTTTGCTCTGCAGTGGTATACGAACGTGAAAGAGAATCAACCCAGGCTCGCCATGGACAAGTTTGAGTCTTCAAAGTTGCTCTACGAACAACTGCTTAGTGAACCCACGATTAGCCCCGATGACGCCGCAAGGTTTGTGAACCTATTACTAAGCGTTCATGCGAGTGAAAAGGATGCAGTACACAGACCCGGAGACGACTATTTAGCGATTGCAGATCGCGTGTTATCTCAGCTGGAAGCCGCATCAGGTAACTCGGTTGCGTCGCTGCAGTTGCGAATTCGATTGGTAAATGCTCGTGGGGACGATAGCGATATTGAAAATGTAGTTGACAGATGGGTAAAGGGAGCTGAAAACTTGAAATCGTTAGGTGAGCAATACCTATGGGAAATTGCGGGGCTGGCACTTATCGATTTTGGGCATGCGGATAAGGCGATTTCCTGGCTCGAAAAAGTGTATGAGAAAAACCCTGAGAAGTATGGGGTATTAGTAATTGCATTGGTGCGTGAAAAAGAATACGAAAGAGCAACTGCAATTTGTGTTAAAGCATACCACGAAAAGCCATCCGCAGTCGCAGCATCGCTTATCGCGGAAGTTGCGATAATGCAAGCCGACCTACCGCTTCCTAAAAACGCTTCTCAGATTATCAAGGAGGCATTGACGAAATTTTCCGATTCAGCCGAGTTCTTGGATGCTATGGGAACATGGCAATTGATGCAACGCAAGTTGCCTGAAGCAGTCAGTTTTTACGAAATGGCTGAAAAGTTAGATCCCAAACGCAGGCGAACTCTAAACAACCTAGCGATGGCTCTTTCTGAAATGTCGGGGAAGAAACAAGATGCACTAGTTTGGATTGAAAAGGCGGTTCAAATCTATGGAAGAGATCCTGATCTCCTGGACACTCTCGGACAAGTGCATTTTCGTAATGGCCGCTTGAAGGAATCCTTAGTAACGTTGCTGGAGGCGTCTAGCCGTAAAGAGGACGTCACTTTCAGAATACACTTGGCCCAAGTTCATATGGCCAGAGAGGATCTCGCTGCAGCTAAAGAGCAGTGGGAAAAAATAAAACAAAGCAACATGGAAGATGCAGTGCTTACTCCTGGGGATAAGGAGTTTCTCGGAAAGTTGAACACGCAGTTCGGAGACAGTTTGAGATGAGGACGATTGTCGCTAGACCTCTTTGGGTTGCCACAAGCATTGCCGTTACCATCGCCTTGGCATCTGGACTTTTGCACGGCTGGCTTGACGGGCGGTGGTTAGATAAGCCCAATCTACAAGCCATTGGGGAAAAACTCAAAGATCTGCCGAATGAGTTTGGTGAATGGTCACTCATTGAAAAACAAGAACTCCCCGAGTCAGCAGCGTACATGTTGCAATGTTACGGTTACTCATTGCAGGTGTATCAAAACAGAAAAACGGGCCGGAGGGTGAACGTTGCCGTGCTTTTCGGCCCGCGAGGGCCGATTGCGGTGCATACTCCAGAGGTGTGCTATTCAGGAAAGGGAGTGACCGCTTCAGGAAAAACCAAGCAAGTAAAGATCAATTCGGATTCGCAGGAGCATACGATTTGGCGCGCAGGATTTAAGTCCAAAGTAGATTTAAAGCCAGAACTAGAAGCGTTTTACGCGTGGAGCGACGGTGGCAATTGGAAAGCTGCGCAATATCCAAGAATCTGGCTAACTTCGCGACTTTACAAAATTCAACTCGCCTGCCGGCCAACGCCGGACGGCGAAGTCCCAGATGCAGTCTTGTTTCTTCAACAGTTCCTTCCCGCTTTACAACCCCTGTTAGTCAAATCGTAACGACAGCCAGCGTCGTCATTTGTATCCACGAAAATATCAAGTAGAAGCCTTGCTTCGCCTTCCTCTAGAGGTCTCAATGTCAACGGAATTGCTTAGCCCCAAAACAGAAACAATACCCAACACTTCGCCGAACCAGCTTAGTCAGCCCTTAGAAGACTCCGTCGAATGGACTCACTCTAAATCAAGCGGATACACTCGGCTAAAGTACATCTTTGACCGCGTGGTCGCTATCAGTTTGTTGCTCGTGCTCTGGCCGCTAATGTTGGTTCTATGGTTGGCGGTAAAAGCCACTTCGCCAGGAACTGGCTTCTATCTGCAGAGTCGAGTGGGATTAAACGGCAAGGTCTTTCGCGTCATCAAGTTGCGCAGTATGTGCCGCAACGCAGAAGCAGGTGGCAAGTTGATTTGGTCCAACAAAGCCGACGCGAGAGTCACGCCATTGGGCAGAATTCTTCGCAAGTTACATCTCGACGAATTGCCACAGCTTTGGAACGTGGCGTGCGGTGATATGAGTCTCGTAGGGCCGCGTCCAGAACGTCCCGAAATTACCGCTTCACTGGAAAAACTGATTCCCGGTTATCATTCCCGGCATCGGGTAAAGCCGGGCATTACAGGTCTCGCCCAAGTCAACTTGGAACCCGACACGAACATCAACTTGACTCGTAAAAAGCAAGTGCTCGATGTTCGCTACATCGAAAACTCAAACTTTTGGCTCGACCTGAGGCTGATGTTCGCGACGAGTCTGAGAGTGATCGGCGTTCCTGGCGAAGTAGCCATGAATTTCGCAAAACTGCGCCAAGACATTTGCATGTACGAGTTGGAAGAGGTCGGCTTCGAATTCAACAAACCCGACGAAGAGCTCTGGAACCCCACCAAAGGCCTTAACACAGGCACCTAGTATCTCGCAACTCGCAACTCGCAACCGCAACTCGCTTTGTCAAACAAAAAGCTAGACGGTGCATTTACCGTCGACGTAGAAGACTACTTTCAAGTCACAGCGTTTGAGAAAAGAGTCAGTCGCGCCAACTGGGATCGATACGAATCCCGCGTAAGCGCCAACACTGACCATCTGCTTAGGATTCTCGACAAGCACAACGTTCGAGGAACCTTCTTTGTGCTGGGCTGGATAGCGGAGCGCTATCCAGAAATCGCAAAGCGCATCCACGCCCAAGGCCATGAACTGGCTTCTCATGGGTACTGGCACCAACTGGTGTATGAGTTAACCCCTGGAGCGTTTGCAAATGACCTTGCACAATCCAAAGAGGCAATCGCTAACGCAACCGGAGTGGAAGTAAAAGCCTACCGGGCGCCAAGTTTCTCAATTGTTGAACGATCGCTGTGGGCCTTGGATGTTTTGGTTGAGCAAGGTTTCACGATCGATTCAAGCATTTTCCCGATCTCTGGGCATGACCGATATGGCATTCCCGGTGCGCGACGCGATATTCACACAGTAACGAGGCCCGGGGGCTCAATTCTAGAATTCCCTCCCTCCGCCTGGTTCTGGAAGAAATTCAACATTCCGGTAGGTGGCGGCTACTTCCGAATTCTACCGTTTGTATTGACGCTTGCGGCCATGCGATCGATCAGGAATTCGGGGCAACCGATGATGTTCTACACCCACCCATGGGAGTTCGACCCTGACCAACCACGAGTTTCCGATATCGGTGCAAAAAGTCATTTTCGACACTATTCTGGACTCGGACGTACAACTAGGCGTCTAGAGGTACTTCTTTCAAGCTTTTCTTTCGGGTCAATTGCTAACGTCCTGTCAAGAATCACTCCAGGAAATCGCCCGACCTGAGGGCGCTTCTAATCTAGTAAACCTGGTTGTCTAGTCGCCCTGCCGCTCGTGGACGTTGGTCATTCCCGTTTGCTACAGGCGACAAACGGGCGGTTGGGAATTTCGATAGTGTTTCACTCTACGCGAGTGCGCTTCTAGTGCAGCAGATTGCAGATTCCTTTTACCGGGCGACAATCGAGCTCCAATTGCCTTACCAACATTACACAATACAAAAACGGTTTGCGATCGCTAGGGATATACGCGGCACGACGCGAGTGCATGGCAACATCAATAGATGACATCTAAAAACAAAAATTCTACGCTTTCCTCTGTTCGCTGGAGTGCAATTTCGAAGTACGGCGCGCAATTACTGCAGGTGGCAGTATCGCTCGTCTTAGCGAAACTCCTCGATCCCGCAGATTTCGGGTTACTTGGAATCGCCATACTTTACTCCGATTTTGTGCGCACACTTTGCAATATGGGCTTCCGGGCCATAATCATTCAACGCAAAGAACTTGACGAGATCTCGATATCGACGGTTTTCTGGATGAATTTTATTGTTTGCGCCTTAATGGGAGTGTTGTTGCTTGCGTTTGCGCCGTTCGTCGGACAGCTCTATAACGAGAGCCGGCTTGCTCCCATAATCGCCTGCCTATCCATTTGTGTGTTTGCAAATATACTCACCGTAATTCCATCGGCGCTGTTGCAGCGGCAGCTCGATTTCAAATTGCTGGCGATCCGAGAAATAGGTTGTGCAATAGTAACCGGAGTGGTCGGGATAGCCTTGGCGTTTTTGGGATTTGGAGTCTGGGCGCTTGTGATGAGCACTGTGGCAAATGCCGTCATGCAGATGGTACTATTCAATTATGCGCTTCCAACAAAAATCAAAATGCATTGCGATTTCGGACTTGTTCGCACCTTCTTGAATTTCGGTATAAACATTTCTGGCGTGGATGTTTTACGATTCATGACAAGAAACGCCGATGTCGCATTGATTGGTGCATTGTTGGGGCCAACCGCACTTGGATTTTACGCCTTCGCCACGCGACTAACTCGGTTACCCAGTGAAGCAATCGCCCAGATAGTTACGAGAGTGTTGTTTCCTAAGCTTTGCAGTGAGCAGGAGTCAAGTGTGCGAATGATGGAGATCGTTAACAAAACTTCGACGATGATTATCTTCCTAGTTGTACCTTCCGTCGCAGCACTGGCTATATTTTGCGAGCCGATCATTCTCACGGTATTCGGCGAGAAGTGGATGGCATCCGTTCCATTAATTTGGCTGCTTTCGCCCGGCGCAATTGCGATGTGCTTGATGCCAATTCCAGCCCAGCTACTGCTTGCAAAAGGCAAAAGCCACGAAGTCCTCCGGTTGAACGCGTTGTTAACAGGCACCGCGTTACTTGGAGTTTTTGTAGGCAGCGTTTGGGACATCAACGGGATCGCAGCAGCCATGTCGGTCACTCAACTCGCCTCAACCGGCATTGGTTTTTGGCTCGCGCACAACGAGCTCGAGGTCCGAAAGGCTTCGCCACTTGTATCGACGCTCTTTTTAAGCGTAGCGACTTCAGTGGTGGCGGCAGTGGTCGTGCATTATTTGAATTGGTTTATTGCCGTTCGGCTAGACTCAATTGCCTGCTTGATTCTTGAAGGCACTGTTTTTATCACAATGACTTTAATTTTCGCTCTTTGTCTGCAGCGCAGTGAGCTAAGGTCTGTTTGTGAATTGCTTGTTCCGAGCGGGGGCCCGCGCAAAGGAAGTTCGCAGTTGAGTTAGCCGCTCCAGCCAAGCCTCTTTTTAGCCGAAGACACTCCCTCGAGAAATCCGATCCAGTCGCGAGCCTTAGAATCCCTTAACAATGCCCAATGCGAGTAGGACAGTTTAACTTTATGAAACAGAAAAAGGTACTCGCGATCTCGTTCTCGTTCCCGCCGGACAATGGGAGTGGTGCGATTCGCAATCTAAAGATCCTGAAGTATGTACCGTCGCATAATTGGTCGCTGACTGTCCTTACCCATCACGCTGGCGTCGGAGAGTTGAAGGCCGCGGAAAAAGTACTTACACAGGTTCCGAGTAGTGTTTGCATACGTCGCGCTTTCTTCCTAGACTCACACAAATCGCTGGGGGCAGTTAAACGACGCATAACTTCGTTATTTCGCAAATCCGGAGTCTCTTCATCTGAGAGCGTCTCTGGGCCTGAAAATGTCCCCGAGTCCAAAAACGGCTCTCCAGATGAGATAGCTGAGACGAAAGCGAGTTCGAATTCATCGAGCTGGGAGAAATCCAAAGAATGGCTCACGTTTTGGCTTTCCGTGCCAGATCGTTATGCAAGTTGGATTCCATTCGCATTTGTTCGAGGTATGTGGATCTGTGTGACACAGCGGCCTGCCGTGATCTATGCGGTGGGCAAACCATGGAGTGCGTTCTTTGTAGGGTACCTGTTAAAGCGACTTTTCTTTCGCCCACTCGTAATCGATTTCATGGATCCTTGGAATGGCCCGTCATGGGGGGGAAGGAAAGGAACGAAGGTTGACTTGTATTTGGAGCGATTCATTTGTAGACGCGCCGACCACATTATTGCGAATACAGGGCCGGCGCGCGAAGATTTTATCACCAGGCTTGGCCAAGCACCCTCGAAGGTCGGTGTGATTACATGTGGCTTTGATAAAGCCGATTTTCCCTCGGAGTCTGCCGAACTCGCATTGCGAGACGCAAAGCCATTGGGCGACAAATTTGTTGTTCTTCACGCTGGAACTTTCTATCAAAAACGTTCTCCAAAGCAGTTTCTCGCCGCGGTGAAAAAATTGCTCTTGTCGGGTGACATTGACCCTAGGCGAATTGAAGTTCGCTTGATCGGACGGATGGCAGTCACGGATAGCGAATCGCTTTCTATGCTCGAGGATGTAGAACTCTCGCCAGTACTCAATCGAATCGAATGGCGTCCTCACAGTGAAGTCTTAAAAGACTTAGCCGAAGCGAGCCTTTTGCTTCTCGTACAGCCCGAAACGCGCTCGCAAATACCGGCAAAAATATATGAATATGCAGCAGCCCGACGACCAGTATTAGCGTTGGCGGAACTAGACGGGGCTGTCGCGCACATGATCGCAGAAGAGAATTGGGGAACTGTAGCGTATTGGAACGATGTAGACGCAATTGCTACGGAAATTAAAAATTACTATGACAATCACTTCAATTCGAACAATCCTTCCAAGTCTTCCCGCGGTAACGTCGACAGGTACAGTACCGAGTATCTGGCGGGCAGGTTGGTTCAAATATTCGAGCAATTCGATAAATCAAAACTTGGAAGCTAACGGATGTTTAAGAATTGGAGTTTAGTTCCCCGAGAGATACTTGGGGGCGGTTTAGACAGCAGCATCAACTATTTGATCAGCAGCACTCAAATTCCACCGTTTCCGGTTTTGTGCGAATCACCGATTTTCATTTTGTCCGCAGGGTGGCGGTCTGGTTCAACACTCCTGCAGCGACTCTGTTGTTCTGATAGTAATACATTGGTGTGGGGGGAGCCGTTCGGAGATAGGATTCCTATTTGTCGACTCGCGAGCATGATGAAGCACTTTTGTGAAGGTGATGGACATTTAGCTCAGCAGTGCGATTCGTTTAGCGGAAAGCTGTCGCAGCAGTGGATCGCCAATATGAACCCTGGGATTGGTGCTTTTCGAAACTCACATCTCGCCTTCTTGGAAGCGCTCTTGGCGGAGCCTGCCAGACGTATGGGGTATTCACGTTGGGGATGCAAGGAGGTGCGATTGTCGGCGCACCATGTGCGTTATCTAAGTTGGCTATATCCCAGCGCGAAGTTCATATTCCTGGTGCGACATCCGCTTGATTGTTGGCGATCCTATAAAGGTCGGCGGTGGTATACCGTCAAGACCGAGTTCCGCGTTCGAACTCTGCCCCAGTTCCTAGCGCACTGGCGTTATCTCGTCGATTCATTTTTCGAAGTCGGCGAGCAATCCAATTGTCGGCTTGTAAAATACGAAGACATGTTGAGCGATTCGAGTGAGTTGGGGCGAATTAGCGACTTTTTGCAAATTAACATAGATTCAAAGATTTTGGAGAGCAAGATTGGTAGCAGTAGCTCAGCGGCTTCCTACTCAATTTCCGATAGGATTGCCGCATTTTGTCACGTCCGAAAACAGTGTAAGCGGCTTGGTTATAAGTTGATCTTGGAGTGAGTGGAAACTGGGTGAGTGGAATTCAATGGTAGCCACTTGCATGAGGAATTTTTGCGTGTTTGCTGATACGGTAAGGGCAGAAGTTTAGATGGAAAATGGATCAGAGCCAGTCGTTTATTTGCATGTGTTCGCCTCCTATAACCCGGGAGGCGCGGAGCTGCGAATTACGAATATTATCAACCATGCTGGCCCGGGGGCCGGACACGCAATCCTTTCCCTCAATGGCGAAGCCAAGGCCGCGTATAAACTCGATCCTGCAACCGGCAGTCGTGTATTTGCTGGCCCACCAAGGACCAATGCTCTAAAGTGGCCCTTGGCCGTATGGAAAAAAATCAAGCAGATCAAGCCAAAGGTTCTGATCACTTACAACTGGGGGGCTACCGATGCCATAATCGGTGCAAGGTTAAATCGTTTCCAGCCCGTTATTCATAACGAGTGCGGACTGTCTAACGAGATTGATGGCAAGATTTGGCGTCGACGTTTTGTCAGGCGGCTTATTCTGCCGAAATGCCATCAAACCGTAGTCACGTCCGCGATGATGTATGATCTAGCGGTTTCCAGCTTTCGCGTACCCAAGTCTAAGATTGCCTACATTAAAACCGGCGTTGATTCCGACCGTTTCATGCCGCGGTCCAATCCGCAATTGCGTGGACAAATCGCATCCAATCCATCAGCGGTTATTTTCGGATACGTTGGCAGTCTGCGACCGAGCAAGAACGTGCCTATGTTAGTCAAGGCGTTCGCGAAAATTTGGCAGCCCAATTATTATCTTGCATTGTTCGGCCAAGGATCGGAAAAAGCTTCGCTGGAAAATCTGGCGAGCGAGTTGGGGGTCCGGGATGCGATCAAATTCATGGGGCACTTCGAAGACGTTGCTCAGGTCTATGGGTCATTCGATGTCTATGTCACGACATCAAAATCAGAAGCCGCGTCCAATTCGCTATTAGAATCTATGGCGGCGGGCCTGCCGGCGGTCTCCACAGATATTGCAGACAATAAACTGCTTTTGTCTGACGATAACCGTAGATTTGTCTATGCCCATGCAGATCTCGATGGCTATGCAAACGGGTTGGGAACAGTAGCGTCCAGTCTGGAGCTTCGTGATGAGTTGGGCCGCTTGAACCGCGAACGTGTAGTTGTGGAATATCCGCTGCCTAAAATGGTTCAAGAGTATTTGCAGTTGTGGAAATTAGCCATTCCCACACGATCATGAAACTGTGCTCGGCAAGTTCAAAATTACGCAAGCACTATTAATAATTTCTACTGAGAGAAAACAACAGATATGTTTCTTCTGAAGCAATCGACTCACCGTATGTTGATGCAGTATGACGCTGAGATTGGTCATCGCTTTGTACCCAATATTCGAGCGAGGATTCCCAACGAAGATGGCGGCTATTATGTCGTCACTAACTCCGATGGCTTTCGATCGAATTGCGAGTTTGCATCAAAGAAATCGGACAAGTTCCGCATACTCATGTATGGCGATTCATACACCGCTGGGGACAACGTATCCAATCACCAGCGATATTCCGATCTCCTCGCTCAAAAAACGGGTGCTGAAGTTTTCAACTTTGGGCTCTCCGGCAGCGGCACGGACCAGCATCTTTTAATTCACCGCAAGTTTGGCCGCCACATTGAAGCGGACCTCGTTGTCCTCTGTGTTCAGGTAGATAGCTTCAATCGCATCAAAGCGACTCGGCGCCCGTCGATAGATCGGGCCACAGGTGCCAAGGTCTACATTCCCAAGCCGTACTTTAAGTTGGAGTCTGGCCAGCTCGTGCTGCACAATTTTCCTGTCCCGCGCGATCGTCCTCTAGCTACTGACCACGATGTTTCAAATTCGAAAGCAGGAGACGAATGGCTGGATTGGGCTCATGACATCTACGAAAAACTACCCGTTCTGAAGGACCTCCGAAACTCTTCCCTCTTCAAAGACATGGGAAGCCGGTTGATCGCCGAGTACAAGAAAGTTCGAGGACAGCACCCTTATCCCGACATTCTCTCTGAGGACACGCCGGGCTGGCAACTGATGAGCGCCATCCTTCGACAGTTCATCCAAGAGGTTCAGCCGTTGCCGGTCGTGATCTTTCCGATCCCGACTCAGGACTTCTACGTCATCGGCATGGAGCCAATATACCAACCTTTGTTTGAAAAACTGGCAGTCCCCAATCGTGTTTTTGTGGGTGACGTTTCAACACACTTGACTAAGCTGCCTTTTACACGACGACAAAAGTTGACGTATGAAGTTGGCGGTCATTTCACGCCCATGGCCAATTCATTGGTTGCCGACAAGATGGCACAGTTTCTGACTGAGCAGAAATTGGTTCCGCCCACGACTCTAGCGAGCTTACCAGGATCGCCGCAAATTACTAAATCTAGTGACAAGCGATACGTCTTGGGCGTGTCCTGTTTCTACCATAACTCGTCCGCTGCGTTGATCTGTGACGGTAAATTGGTTGCTGCGGCAGATGAAGAACGGTTTACACGCGTTAAGAATGACCGACGCTTTCCTCAACTCGCAATCAACTACTGCCTAGAAGAGGCGGGTATTTCGGCTGAGGAACTGGCAGCCGTTGCGTTCTACGATAACTCTGGATTGACATTTGAACGCATTCTGCAAGGTATCATGGCCATTGATCAACCTTCTGCCGAGCGAATGTGGTCGCGAGCAGTTCCCGAATGGGCACGCTTGAAGCTTCACTTCCCAGAGATCGTTCGCAAGTATCTCGGCTTCGAGGGGCCAGTACTGCTAGGGAATCATCACCGTTCGCATGCTGCCAGTTGTTTTTACCCATCGCCATTCTCCGAAGCTGCAATCTTAACTCTCGATGGTGTAGGCGAATGGGCCACGGCAGCCATCGGCTATGGTAAAGGTCAACGATTGGACATAATCCGTGAAATGCATTTCCCAGATTCAGTTGGATTGCTCTATTCTGCGTTCACACATTTTACAGGATTCAAAGTCAATTCCGGCGAGTACAAGATGATGGGTTTGGCTCCCTATGGCCGGCCAATCTACGTTCAGCAAATACTCGATAATATCGTTGATGTCAAGGAAGATGGTTCGATCCAGCTCAACATGGAATACTTTTCATTCCTGAGCGAGTTGAGTACGACTTCACCCAAGTTTGACGAATTGTTTGGCGGCCCCCGTCGCGATCCAGAGAGTCACATTACGCGGCGAGAAATGGATCTTGCTCGATCCATTCAAGAAGTCACCGAAATGATCATTCTTCGGATGGCGCAGACCGCCAAAAATCTTACCGGCGCAAAGAACCTCTGTATGGCTGGCGGTGTTGCGCTCAATTGCGTTGCCAATGGTCGCCTGCTGAGGGAGAAGATTTTTGATGACATTTGGATTCAACCGGCCGCGGGCGATTCAGGCTGTGCTCTTGGGGTAGCACTCGATGTCTGGCACACCTATTTCGACAAGCCACGTCAGGAACCCAGAGGTGATTCCGCCCAAGGTGGATCCTACCTCGGACCAGGCTATTCCGATGACGAGATCAAAGCGTATCTGGACACGTATGGCTTTCCTTATCATTACCATAGTGGCAACAATCGCAACGAGGTGCTTAGTAAGAAACTGCAGGAAGGAAAGGTCGTTGGCCACTTCTCGGGACGGCTGGAATATGGCCCTCGATCACTTGGTTCCCGTTCGATCCTTGGCGACCCAAGAAATATCGACATGCAAGTGAATTTGAATTTGCGTATAAAGTATCGCGAGTCATTTCGTCCATTCGCACCTGCTGTGCTTGCGGAGAAAGTCAGCGATTACTTCGAGCTCGACCGCGAGAGCCCTTACATGCTGATTGTAGCGCCGGTCCGGGAAGATCGTCGCAGTCCCTTTACGCTAGATAAACTCGAAAATAGCGACGACCTCCTACCACTGGTTCGCCAGAAACGTTCTGACCTGCCGGCCATTACGCACGTGGATTACTCGGCTCGAATTCAGACGGTCAAGCGGGAGCACCACCCAGCGTTTTATGATTTGATAAAACGGTTTGAACAAGACACTGGTTGTGGCGTGCTGGTAAATACCTCATTCAACGTACGAGGCGAGCCGATTGTAAGTGAGCCGCAGGATGCCTATCGTTGTTTTATGCGTACTGAGATGGATGTCCTCGCGCTGGGCGACTTCATCCTCTTCAAAGAAGAACAACCTGAATGGCCGGAAGCCAAAGGTGAAGGGCTCGAGAACGAAGATATCACCAAGGTCGTCGCAGCCGCGGAACCTTCCGAGCTGAACACTAAACTAGCAAAGATTTTCAACGATAGTTTTTGGCCAGCCGCACACCGACTCAAACGAGAAGGTGCTCTGTTGATTACGACGCCCGCGGCGGAATTAGGGAGTAGTTGGAGACCGATGGACAACCCCACGGACGATTTGAGCACTGGTGCTCGTTGGTTCGTCGTCAACAACGATACTGGCGAAGCGCCAACAAGTGCAGCAGATCTAACCGAGACGATTCTTGCCTCTTGGACCAGCGAAAGGGCCAAGCAAGAATTGGCACCCGCTATTCGCTCGCTCATCGCCGAAGGCCTTAAGCATAGCCGGACGTTAGATACAAGCGAAACCGTTTCCGAGGCGGTCTACGTGATGTTCTGATAGTCATTGGTGTCGGACGTTAAGTTTTTGACAGAAACCAGTTGAGCCCACAGGGCTGACACACAAACTTTGCCGGGGCATCTTTGCCCCGGTATTTTTCCAGGTTAATCAAAAGCCTGATGAGCTTGCACATCTGAGAATCAACCACCTCACAACCCCAAGATGATTTTCAACTCAATTCAGTACCTGATCTTCTTGCCGCTGGTGATGGCCATCTATTTGGCAACACCGCGAAAATACCAATGGGTACCCTTACTCATTGCGAGCTACTATTTCTACATGTGTTGGCGCGCAGAGTATGCGATACTGATCGTCCTGTCGACCGCAATTAACTACTACTGCGCTATTGTGATCGACACTAGTCGATCCGAGGGCATTCGCAAGCTGGTTTTTGCGGCGAGTATCGCTACCAATCTGATAATTCTCTTTACTTTCAAATATTGGAATTTTTTCACTGACAACTTTAATGCCGCATTGCAGATAGTTAATATACCCAAGCAGTTTCCGACACTGGATTTATTGCTTCCGCTTGGTATCTCATTTTACACGTTTCAGTCGCTAAGCTATACCATTGATGTTTATAGACGCGATTGCCCCGCCGAGAAGCATTTTGGTTACTTTGCCCTATATCACGTTTATTTCCCACAATTAGTTGCGGGTCCGATTGAACGCGTAAGTCACCTGCTCCCGCAACTCAAATGCCCAGCTCCACTCACCTACGAGCGATTGGCAACTGGCATTGAGCAAATCATATGGGGCTTGTTCAAGAAAATTTTCGTTGCGGATCGCCTAGCCTACTATGTGAACACTGTTTATGCCGCGCCGGACGAGTATCACGGTACGGCGTTACTGATTGCAACCTATTTTTTCGCTTTCCAAATATACGCTGACTTTTCGGGTTACTCGGATATAGCCATTGGCAGCGCGAGGCTAATCGGCGTGGATCTTATGGAGAACTTTCGTCAGCCGTATTTTTCTCAGAATGTTGGAGAGTTTTGGCGTCGATGGCATATTTCACTTTCCCAATTCTTTCGAGACTATGTCTATTTCCCGTTAGGCGGTAGCCGCAATGGAACGTTAAAGCGATCACGGAATATGTTGGTCGTTTTTATTTTGAGCGGTTTATGGCATGGCGCTGCATGGACCTATGTCATTTGGGGCGTGCTGCATGGCCTGCTAGTTATCGTGAATAGTGGCGGCCGTACCGAAACCCCTACCCCGCTAGGCAGAAGAATCTTTTATTCTCTGACGACGTTCCATTTAGTGCTCATAACTTGGGTGTTTTTTCGAGCCAAATCGGTTGCTGATGCCTTCACGGTTTTCCGTTTGATTGCCTCCGATGGCGTTGATACTCTGCGCAACCTAGCAGACTTTCAACCGCGCTTCTTCTATTGGGAAACGGTGCTGCGCGTCGGGATAGACAAGGAAGAGCTCTTGCTTTGCTTAACTTCAATCCTAGCTCTGCTACTTGCTGATGGGTTATTGAACTCCGCTTATTGGCAAGCAGCACTTCAATTGCCTCGCTGGCGACTGGCGAGGATGGTCGCGTTCGACGGACTGATCATCTTGACAGTTATTTTTGGAGCCTTCGGCAAGTCTGAGTTCATCTATTTCCAGTTCTAGCAGTTATCCCTGACAGTTACGCCTGAACAGTTACCCGTGAATTATTTGATGAACAATCTAAGGGCTGCGGCTACCTTTGCGCGAAATGTACCACCCGCGGCCACCATCAACGCGATGATCATGCTCTCGCTTTTGGCTGGGTTATTTATATTCAACTTTAGTGTGGACCCCTATCACCTCACCCAGTCAGTAGCCGCGACGCCTGCCAAACGCGCGGCGGCCTTGGAAAGCAACCAACGTTTGTGGAAGCTTGCCGAATTCAAACGTGCGCCTACTCCTCAGGTGCTGATCGGTGATTCACGCATGCGTTCTCTTACAGAGGCTATGTTGAGCCAACTGACTTCCACTCCGTTTTATAATTTTGCATATGGCGGCGGAACGCTGGCGGATTCCATTGAGACCTTTTGGTTTGCTGACAGATGTTGCGAGCTGAAACGGGTTATCATGGGTGTGAATTTTGACTCCACCAATGCAGGAAAGCAGTGGAATCTAGTTCGTCCGGCTCTCACCACATTAGAATCCCCGATGCAAAGCTACCTTAGTCCCGTGATGACTGCGGCGAGTTGGAGCCTACTTGCCGGCGGCGGAAAGTCGTCAGGAAAGCCTCCGGTCGATCGGGAGGCGTTCTGGAAGGCAAAAATTGAAGAAGGCAATCGCAACTATCAAAGTTACGTTTATGCCGAAGACTTGATGAGCGATCTGGCAAAAATTGCCGACCACTGCAAATCAAAGCAGATCCAACTACAATTTGTAATATTCCCCTCCCACCAACAGTATCGTAATCTAGTCGCAAAAAACGGCTTAGATGCGGAATTCGATCGCTTCGTTGGAACCTTGCAGAGAATCGGTCCAACCATTAATTTTGATTGCAATAGTGGACTTACACAGGACGAAAGAAATTTTCGCGACCCGGTGCACTTCACAGAAGCCGTGGGGCTCGAAATCCTTAGTGAACTATTTCACAAATGAAACTGCGCCCTCAGAGAATAGGCATGCGAAGGGAAGATTGAGAGCAGCATGACCCTCTATATTTGGCTGATGGGTTTTCTATTGCTGTCTGGCTTGCTGTTTCTTCGGTCGGTCTGGGGCGTTGCGCTTTATATGCTGACCTTTTTTGCATTTCCAGGCATGTGGTGGTGGGGGGAATCGCTCAGCGACTATCGCTGGAACCTTTACGGTGGGGTTGGGCTTCTAATCGCTACTCTGTTTTCAGGTGACCTAGTTAGTCTCCCCAGTCGCTGTGTGGGAATTACCAACACAATGCTGAAAATATCATTAGCGATTATCGTCAACGCAACGATCGTCCATTTTTTACTTTCGTATCGTCCTGACTTGGGGGCGGAGTCCTATCAATTCGTACTAAAGTTTGTGCTACTTGAGGTTCTGATTGCATCGACTATCCGCACGCGTGAGGATTTGCGGTTGGCATTACTCATTTTGGTACTAGCCGCTGGATACATCGGTTTCGAAGTAACGATCAACGACCGGGGAGACATTCACGGTGGCAGGCTTGAGGGAGTTGGAGCGCCGGGAGCGACTTCCGCTAACGAACTCGCATCCTTGATTATTACCGTCATTCCGCTGGCGGGCGTTCTAGCGTTGGCAGGTTCTATAGCGCCGCGCCTGCTCGCCATGGGCGTTTCTGCCATGCTGTTAAATGTTGTCGTGTCGTGTAACAGCCGCGGTGCTTTCTTGGGTGGGATCGCGGCCGGAGCGTTGACCTTCTTCATGGTGCCGGCAAAGATTCGCTCGCGTTTGATGCTATTACTAGTTCTAGGTTTAGCAGGCTTTTTCGCGTTGGCGGGTGAACAAATCTTGGCACGCTTCGCAACGACTTTTGCATCGGCTGAAAATCGTGACGCTTCAGCGGCAAGCAGGCTGATATACTGGCAAGCAGGGCTCTCCGTCATCAGCGACCATCCCTTGGGCGCGGGAGGCAGTGGCTTCAAAAAGGTGTATGGTCAAATCTATTTGGAACGCATTTTGGATAAAGACCTGGGGGAAAAAGCAATACATAATGGCTACATAAACGAAGCCTGCGAGTGGGGGATACAGGGCCTTTTATTACATATGCTATTGATTGGCTGCGCTTTTTCAGCAATTTGGAGCCGGGTGCATTTATTTACGCAGGACGACGAAGGCCAGATGGCATTGTTGGGATGCGGCATTATTGCTGGCCTGGTTGCGTTTCTAGGGACTTGTATGTTTGGCGATCGACTCGACAACGAGTGGGGTTACTGGATGTGCGGCTTAGCCATCGCCTATTGTAATTTACCCCAATTGGCTGAAGTTGAGGGGGAAGCTACTCCGTCAGATGTTTCGATTCCAACAATGAACGTCTCTCTACCCGGCACGGAAGTTCATGCATAAGCCGGCCGCAGAGATTGTCGCCGATTTGCTGCAGCTAGAACTCAGGCTCCTGACGATGATTTGTCATCACGTTTACCTCCCTCCGCCTAACAAATCTAAAACTTCACTAGGTACTTGGTGCGAGGAAGAAGACTGAGCAATATGGCAATACAAAAAGTTCTGCGGAAGCTTCGTCGCGCAAGTTTTCCCGAGATCTATACGCGATCGCAAGAAGCAGTGCGTACACGTCTTGAGCGTTTGGGTGTTTGTGGGCGTCAGGGAACAATACGTAACAAAAATGACGTTTGCTTTGCTAAATGTTGTGCGGGTCTACTCGGGGTAGACTTCACCGATTGGCTGCATGTCGGGGCTAAGTCACGAGAGTCTATTGTTCATCGTGCACAGGAACTCACAGATAATCGTGTGGCGATGCTTGGTGTTCCGCTGCGGATATCAGGGAGAATGGATTGGCACTGCTCACCGGGGTCTCCGAACGCATGGCCCAAGGTGTTTTATGCCGACGTATTTGCAAGTCGGCAACGTCCAGCAGTTGACGTAAAATTCACTTGGGAATTTTCACGACATCAATTTTTGGTGGACTTGGCAAAGGCAGGTTGCGTTACTGGTGACTGGGGACACGTGGAGCGGGCGCGTGAAATAGTGCTCGATTGGATCGACTGCAATCCGCCATTGATCGGCGTGAATTGGACTAGCGCCTTAGAGCTAGCCATCCGATCCATTTCCTGGATTCTTACTCTAGGAATAACTTGCAAGTGGTCGGGCTGGACCGAAATCGACGAGTACAAAATCTGCCGATCATTAGCGGATCACGCGGACTACTTAGCAAACCATCTCTCCTATTACTCCAGCCCGTACAATCATTTGATTGGAGAAGCGACGGGCTTATATCTTATAGGTTGTGCATTAGAAGGAAGATCGCCGCATGCATCGCGATGGCGTCAATTATCCCAATCCGTGTTGCAACAGCACACCCCCAAGCAGTTCTACCAGGACGGATTTACGGTCGAACAAGCTGTTGCGTACCATTTCTTCACCCTGGGATTCCTGTCGCTTGCGGTACTGGCGATGCGACAAATGCACACCGCAGATCGCGAGCTTGAAGAGACCGTGAAGCAGGCCTTTGTTGCAGGCAAGCGATTTCAACGTCCTGATGGTTTTTGGCCACCGTTGGGCGATTTAGATTCGGCTCGGGCAATTCCCAATGCATCGACTTCTCCTTGGGACTTCGGCTCGCTGTGCAACTTGGCCGCTGTGATGTTCAGCGAGCCAGCACTAAAGTGCGGTGATACGCCGGGAGAAGAAGTCGAATGGCTTCTCGGGCGTGAGGGCGTCGATCAATGGAAAAAAATCGAGCCAACACCTTCTACTGGTTTTTCATTTCTCCAAGATAGTGGCTACGTCATAGCCAAGCTGGATTCACATTGGCTTTTGTTTGATGGTGGACCCGTCGCTGAGGGGCTGCATCCCGATGCGACGCCTTCGGTAGCCCATGGGCATGCCGATACATTTCAAATCCTCTATTCCCATGGAAACGATAACCTTCTGGACGACAGTGGTATCAGTTCCTATTTCGGACCTACGGAAAGTGTGGAACATTTTCGCAGCGCCGCAGCTCATAACACATTGGAGGTCGAGGGGGTGGGTCCCGCTAGGTCGAATGGAAAACTCGCTTGGTCCCATGCCGCTCTCCGACCGTCGCTACACGCATGTGTTGACGACTCTTTCGTAATGATACGAGGTGAAGCGAACTGGGCTGATGTGCTTGTTCAGCGGCATGTGTTGTTGAGCCAAGTGTATGGACTGTGGATCGCCGATTGCGTACAGTGTGATTCTCCGCGCTGGGTCAAGTGCTACTGGCAACTCCCAGTAGGCTCGATAACGAGTTTAGAGAGTGACCCACATGTGAGTGCTGGCATGATCAATTATCGGCTCCACGCGTCAGGTAACGCAACTCGAAAGCTGCTTTTACCAACTGACGCCTCACCTGTTGCGCAGCACGCTCATCTCTACAATATTGTCGCGCCAGCACAAACGCTCGTTATTGAATCGGATTCTGGGAAATCCCATGTCGTTCTTCATCATTGGGGTAACTATCAAGGCAGTTTGTCCTTTGAAAGCCGACAGTTTCGCCTGAAAGTGAACGCTCTTCATGGAGACTGCAAGGGCAGCGAGGTCTTAGATCTAGTAGCGAATGACACGGAAGTTAGTTGGCGATTCCTCGATAATGACAACCTTGATAGTTTTTCGGCGGGCACCGCAAAGAGCGATTCAATCGAGGACAGCTCAAACTGGTTTGGGCGTGCGCAGCGATCTGCGCGAACACAACTTGGACACGCATGAATACCAAACCGCTCAACGTCTTAGTCTTTACAACCTCGTTTCCATCAGTTGTGCAACCGGAGTTCGGTGTGCATGTCAAAGAGCGTCTCCGCGTGCTGTCGAAATCCACAAACATAAACTTGCGGATCGTGGCTCCAGCGCCCTACTTTCCAAAAATTAAATTCTTCAGGCGTTGGTACGCTTGGTCACAGGTCCCCAATGACGAAATTGTCGATGGACTAACCGTGCATCGTCCACGTTATGTTATGCTCCCGAAAATAGGAGGGTTGATTCACGATCGATTGATTTATCGCGCCTCCTTAAAATACATCGAGAACTTGCAGAGAGAATTTGATTTTGACTTGATTGATTCCCATTTCGCGTACCCCAGCGGCAGCGCGGCTATCATGCTTGGTCAGAGATTTTGCAAGCCGGTTGTTATCACGTGCAGAGGGGCGGATATCGCCGTTTACCCTAACCAGAGTGTAATAGGAGATCGGGTGCGATACGCTCTGCGAAATGCTGGTCAGTTGGTCGCATTGAGTCATGAAATGCGCAGCCGCATGATTGCACTTGGAGCAGACGACGGCCGGATCACGACCATTCCAAATGGAGTTGATCTGGCTAAGTTTGATGCGATCGAACGTAGCCAAGCAAGAACAAAACTCGGATTGCCTCAAGATTGCCCGATCATTCTTTCCGTCGGCTACCGATTGGAACTCAAGGGCTTTCATATTTTGGTTGACGCCTTGGCAGAGATTCGCAAAACGCATCCGAAGGCTATGGTCGCAATCGTCGGCGGACAAGCTCGTTGGGCACCAGACTACCTGCCAGAGATTAGCCAGCGCATCCAGGAACACGGATTGCAAGAGCATGTAGTTTTAGCGGGTACCCGCCCGCAGGAGGAGTTAAAGTATTGGAATAGCGCAGCCGACTTGTGCTGTATCCTTTCCAGCCGTGAAGGCTCTCCGAATGTCATGATGGAAGCCCTCGCCTGCGGTACCCCGCTGATTTCTACTCGAGTAGGGAACGTACCGGAAATACTTCAAAACCCGACCCTAGGCAGCATAATTGAAGCCCGAACTGCACAAACGGCAGGCCGGTCACTCTGCGAGGCCTTGTCGCGAACATGGAATCGTGAGACCATTCGATCCTTTGCGATGACCCACAGTTGGACCCAGGTAGCAAGCCAGGTCGAACAGGTATTCCAGAAAGCCGTTACAAAAAAACGTTCTACAGATGAGAAGAAGACAGTGAAACAAGTTTTCATGCAAAAGAACGCGATGAGCGCCGCCACGATTTGCACCGAGGAAATGCCGGTGCCAGCCTGTTCGTCCCGTAGCATCCTCGTCGCGAACTGCTATTCGATGATCAGCCCAGGAACTGAATCAACTGCTGTAGGTAGTAGCAAGCGTGATATGGTTGTGAAAGCCCTCACCGACAAAGACATTCGCCAGAGCGTAGTTGACATGGTTGTCCAAGATGGTATTCGCAAAACAGTCGACCGCGTTCAATATGAAATGACGAAGTGGACGCCGCTGGGATACAGCGGTGCGGGTATCGCTATCGAAGTTGGCAGTCAGGTGACTGGTATTCGGGTCGGTGATCTTGTCGCTCACGCTGGCCAAGGTCATGCCGAAATCATCCGTGCAGCCAAAAATTTGTGTGTACCGGTCCCCGACGGTGTGTCAGCTAGCGAGGCAGCGCCAGTCGCCTTAGGAAGTATTGCACTGCAAGCGGTCAGACGGTCCGACGTTGGCGTTGGTGACACTGTCGCTTTGATAGGACTCGGACTTGTAGGACAATTAACCGGGCAATTGCTTCAGAGCGCTGGCGCTCGCGTCTTCGCCACAGACCTGCTGGACTCGCGAATTTCTATCGCAAAGCGATGTGGTCTGACCGGCGCAATGCGCGGCGGAGAGAATGCAACCCAGTTGGTGATGGACGCAACCGGCGGCATGGGCGTGGACTGCGTAGTTATTTGTGCTGGTACCAATCCGGCCTTGCTTCAATTGGCTTGCAAATTGTCTCGCGAACGAGGGCGAATTGTAATAGTTGGCGGTGGCTCGCTGGACGTGCCCCGTCACGACTTTTACATGAAGGAATTGGACCTAGTCATTAGTCGTTCCTACGGTCCAGGACGATACGATGCGCGATACGAGGAGAACGGTGTCGACTATCCATACGCTTACGTTCGCTGGACGGAACAAAGGAACATGGCCGAGTTTGTTCGTTTGGTTCAAGCTGGAAAAGTGAACATAAAGCCTTTGATCACGCATGAGTTTAATTTGGACCAAGCGCCGGATGGATATCGACTGTTAATGGACAAGCCGGATGAGTGCATGGGTATTCTTCTGAAGTATCCAGAGTCGACAGGCCAATCAGTGCGGCGCTCACTAGAACTGAGACCGGCCAGCCCACTTAAGACGACGGGCGAAGTTGTCGGACTCGGAGTGATTGGCTGCGGCGCTTTTGCACGGCAGTTTCATTTACCCAATATTAAAGCAAGCGCTCGCTTTGACTTACGAACACTAGTCGCGTCGACTGCCCAAAGTGCCAAGGAGTTTGGATTGCTCTACTCGGCCCAGCGCTGTGCAACCGATGCTGCGGAAGTTTGGAACGACAGTCACATTGATGCGACGATGTTGTTTACGCGTGATACTTCACATGCATCTCTTGCCTGCAAGGCCCTGACCGCAGGCAAGCATGTGTTTTGTGAGAAGCCACTTGCGGTCAATCGTGAGGAATGTATGAAGTTGCTGGAAGCTTCGGCCTCCAGCGATCGCCTTTGTATGACTGGCTTCAATCGCCGCTTCGCGCCTTTGATGCAACAAGTAAAGTCGATTGTGGCAACGAAGCAAGGTCCAAAGCAAATTTATTATCGAGTGAATGCCGGCTCACTTCCCCATACCAGTTGGATCCTCGACCCTGTCCAATCGGCGGGCCGTGTTATTGGCGAGGCTTGCCATTTCATTGATCTGTTTCGCTGGTTGGTTGGGGAGGAACCAACACGCGTGACTGCGGTTACTACAGGTGTGCACAAAGCAGATCATGAAATTCAGGACGTAAACGCAATATTTGAATTCCCCAATCACTCTACAGCTACACTTCTATATTCGAGTCTCGGGACAAGCAAATTTCCTAAGGAACGCCTGGAGTTGTTCACCGGAGGATTAGCAATTGCTATGGACGACTTTCGAGAATTTGTTTGCAAGGGCGGTGTAACGCAAGAGGTCAAGCATCGTCGCATCGACAAAGGGCATTATGCCGAACTAGAGCATTTCGCTGATGCCATTCAAGGTAAAATAGAACCATTGATTACTATCGATGACGGAGTTCAAGCCACCATTTGTTGTCTAGCAGTTCTTGAGAGCATTCGTACCGGAAAGTCAATTGAGATCGAGAGGCTTTCGAGCGCTTTCGGCACTCAAGAAACCAGGAAGCCACTGTGAAGGTATTGCATGTTCTGAATCATTCCGTGCCGCACACGGACGGCTACTGTATTCGGACACTGAACATACTCCGTTTTCAGGAGAAGGCTGGCATTGACGTTGCGGGGATTACATCACCGCATCACGAGCCACCAACCGAACTGTCCGCAGAGACAATTGAGGGCTTTCGTTTCTACCGTACACGATCGGTAGGACTGTCGGCTCGATCGGTAATCCATGAACTACAAGCGATTAAAAGGTTCAAGAAACGCATACTGGAGGTCGTCAAAGAAGAACGGCCACAGATTATTCACTCGCACTCACCTTGTTTGTGGGGAGTGGCGGCCAGCGGTGTTGCCAGACGGATGCGTATTCCGTTCGTCTATGAAGTTCGCGGAATTTGGGAAGACGCCTCGGTCGACCAGGGACGAATTACAACGAAATCGCTCAAGTACCGACTGTCGCGAGCGCTTGAAAGCTGGGTTGCCAAACGCGCTCAAGGAGTGGTCGGGATATCTGATGGGTTGGTTCAGGAGTTTTATTCGCGCGGTGTTCCCCAAAATCGACTCTGGAAGATCGCCAACGGAGTCGACGTGGATGCATTCGCGCCCGTTCAGCCCGACAATGGCTTTCGTAATCGGCTCGGACTCGAAGGCCGAAGTGTTGTCGCTTACATTGGCTCACTCTATGAATGGGAAGGTGTTGACGACCTGATTCGAGCATTTGTGCGAGTACACGAACTCAACCAACAGGCAACGCTCGTAATTGTTGGCGGGGGCGACATCCTGCCAGCTTTAAAAAATGTTGCCGCCGAATGCCAACTGGGCGATACGGTTCGGTTTATGGGAAAAGTACCGCATACCGATATTCTTAAATACTACTCCGCCGCCGATTTGTTGGTATATCCACGCAAGCGTACACGAAACGTCGAATTGGTAACGCCCCTCAAGCCCCTAGAGGCTATGGCCCTAGGCAAGGCGATTATAGGATCGGATATTGGCGGCATTCGCGAGCTGTTCCCAGCGCAACCACTTTGCATTTATCCCCAGGGGAATAGCCAAGCCTTGGCAGATAGAATCCTTACGTTCTTGGCCGATCCTTCTCTGTCCAAACGCATTGGCGATGAAATGCGCGAATACGTTATTAGCGAGCGCCGATGGGATAAGATTGTTGCTGGTTACCACGCTGTCTATGCGGCGGCGGGTATTCCCAGGAATTCGACAACATGATGAATGAAATTGTCGCTTTGACCTTGTTCGTTTTGGCTTGTCTAGCACTTGCGTACGTGCATATCGGTTATGCGACTTTGCTTATGTTTCTTCCCAGCCGATCAAAACGGGCCGTTGAGCGCGGAGCAGATGATCTGCCGACGGTCAGTATTATCATTCCGGCTCATAA
Source organism: Planctomycetia bacterium (assembly GCA_031412515.1). GTDB lineage: Bacteria > Planctomycetota > Planctomycetia > Pirellulales > Pirellulaceae > Aureliella. The sequence continues at coordinate 36,594 of JANODD010000365.1, forward strand.
CGAAGAGGACGTCATTGAGAGCAAGCTCCAAAACGCGATGTCACTGGATTATCCAAAGGAGAAAATGCAGATACTCGTTGGAACAGATAACTGCACAGACAACACTGTCCCTATTGTTGAACGTTATCTGGACAAAGGGGTGCGTTTACTGGTTGGGCAAGGACGTCGCGGGAAACCTGCTACTGTTAATTCAATCGTCGAGGCGTCTACGGGAGAAATACTTCTCTTTTCGGACGCCAATGTAATGTTTCGACCTAACGTATTGTCTGTGCTAGTTAAACACCTTCTCGAAGATCGGGCGGCTGGGTGCGTATCGGGCAATGTCATCCTCGAAAGCGAACAAAGCAGTTTTGGTGAAGGTGAAGAAAGGTACTATCAGCTTGAGCGTGCCATGCACGAAAACGAATCACGAGTCGGCTCCATGATGGGAGTCGATGGCGGAATGTTTTTAATTTGGCGAGACTGTTACCAACCGCCTCCGGGCGACATCATTCTGGATGATTTTGTCATTTCAATGAGCGTCATTCGACAGGGAAGACGCATCGGATATGAAGGGAAAGCAATCGCAATTGAAAGCGCTACACCGTCTGCAACGGCCGAGTATCGTCGCCGTGTCCGTGTTTCGGCCGGAGCAGTTCAAAGCATGCGACTGGGTTACTTTCCAACCACCAAAACGCCAATTGAAGCTTGGCAATATGCCTCGCACAAACTGGTACGTTGGCTTTCAACCATTTGGTTGTTACTTGTACTAACGACAACTTTGTACTTGTCGCGAACTTATATGTGGGCATCTGCGCTCGTCTTAATACAGATCTCATTCTACGCGATTGGCATTTCAGCTACGCTTATACCAGGTCTGAGGCGATTGCCGATTGTTGGTAGTATCTTTTATTTCACAATGAGTCATATTGCCCTACTGCATGGCCTATTGAAGGGATTGCTCACCAAGCAGTCCGGAATTTGGGCTCGCACACCAAGGCTCTCTGGGGCTAAATGAGTTCTCAAAGGCGCTTCGAAGGACAACCGTGACATTCGTTTCCATTGAATTTCTCATTTTTGCGGCCATCGTTATGCCGCTTTACTATTGTCTGCAGCGTCAGTGGCAGAATGCGTTGTTACTAGTTGCCGGCTATGTTTTTTATGGTTGGTGGGACTTCCGTTTTCTTGGATTATTGGCGCTATCGACACTCTGGGACTTTTGCTGCGCTATTGCAATATCCAATGCGCAGTCACTTCGCACTCGCAAGTTACTCTTGATCACTAGCCTTACGTTTAGCCTCTGCTTGCTTGGTTTTTTCAAATACTTTAATTTTTTTGTCGAGTCGGCCGTAGCTCTCTTTAATGCGTTCGGCTACGAACCGTATGTCCCATTGCTTAACGTCGTACTTCCCGTTGGTATTTCGTTTTACACCTTCCAATCGATGTCCTATACAATCGATGTCTACAAAGGAGTTACAGCGCCTTGCCGCAACTTTTTGACGTTTGCAGCTTTCATTAGCTTTTTTCCACAATTAGTGGCGGGACCAATAGAACGTGCCGCCCACATCCTTCCCCAGTTCGAATCTCCGCGCCGTGTCACATGTGACAATGTTAGCCAAGGTTTCTTGCTGATCCTGCTTGGAGTGTTCAAAAAACTGGGCGTAGCGGACGCCTTAGCTCCAATGGTGGACCTTTTCTTCACCTACCCGCAGACATTTTCAGGTCTTACCCTGTTGATTGGTATTTACTTCTTTACGATTCAGATCTACTGCGATTTTTCCGGCTACACCGATATTGCTCGCGGTGTGGCAAAATTGCTGGGCTTTGAACTGATGGTTAATTTCAACCAACCCTATTTTGCAACTTCGATCACGGAGTTCTGGCGCCGGTGGCATATTTCACTGTCTACTTGGCTGCGGGACTACCTGTACATTCCGCTGGGAGGCAACCGTTTTGGTACCTACAACACCTATCGCAACCTTATGTTGACCATGTTAATTGGTGGCTTGTGGCATGGTGCGTCATGGTGCTTTGTCATCTGGGGATTCCTTCATGGACTATTTCTGACAATTCACAAGCTAGTTCTCGATTTTCGGGAAAATCGACGAACTGTCCCGAAGATAAATCCCTCTGTATTTGGTCGAATTATTGCAATGATAGCGACTTTCCATTTAGTAGCCTTCGCTTGGATTTTCTTTCGTGCTGGTAACCTTGAAAAGGCACTCTTATATTGCAAGGGTATACTGTACTGGCAGTCTGGGGAATTTTGGCTAGGTGCAATAGATCTTGCACGCGCCATTATATTAGTAGCGATTTTATTTATCATCGATTTATCGCAGTTTAGAGCTAGCGATCACTTGTTGTTTCTGCGGTGGAAATGGTGGCAGCAGGCGATGCTATACAGTGCTGCGATTATTGCATTGCTTACCTGTGGTGGATTGAATGAAGACGTACCGTTCATCTATTTTCAGTTTTGATACACTTGATCTGCATAACTTCCAACCGTTTCTTGTAGCTCGGATGTTAGTTTGTATTGGCGCGTTGCTCTTGGCGGCAGAACTAACCTGCGGCTTTGTCGCCGCACCAGCAGGTCGGCTTTGGCAATACTGGACTCCTGAGGCTGGGGTTTCATTCGAAGAGTTTCGGCATTTTTGCGACAAAGGCGAATCGCCACACGTTTGGTTTATTGGAGACTCCACCGCCCACGCCAACCTGGTACCCATCGTCTTCTCGGATCAGTTCGGCGGAAAAGTAAGTGCTTGGAATCTTGGCACTAGTGGTAACTTTCCACTCGCATTTCAAAGGACAACTTTGCCGCTCCTTGAGGACGGTTCAATTCGCCCAAAGCTGCTAGTGATCTCATTGATCACTTCCGGCTTTCTCGAATTAGGTAGCAATGTTAAATCGGAGTCAGCCATTCTTAGTTCACCCTATTGCCAGAAGCAGAATGGCGTTTTCCTTCTGGGAGATTGGTCTTACCTTGCCAGATTGAGATTCTGTCTTGGTGCTTTGAGGTTAATTAAGCAAGGAAAAGACCGGAGTATCATTGAAGGGCGAGGTTACTCCAGTACCTCGGGTTCTGGCTCGGGCGTGGCTGAACTTCCAAATTCAGCGCAGGCTAGGCTCTCCAGTGAACTTAGCCCGCCCCGACTCGAAGTTTTGCGCCGTATGCTCACGGCCTCCAAGAAACACAACTTGCGACTAGTTTTCATCCTTCCACCCAGCCTCGAAAATGATATACGGCGAGCTCCACATCAGTCTGTAAAGGCATTTCTAGAAACGCAGCAAGAAGAATTTGAGTTTGCGATTTATGACTCCTGGGAAAGTTCATATCTTCAGCGTGAAGACTTCTTCGATAGAAACCATCTGACAACTGAAGGGGCAAAAAAATTCACACATGCAATCGGGGAGTTGCCGTTTGTGATCGAGTCCCTTCAATCTTCGGATCGTTAGTCTCGCATTTTGCGATCAACAAGTTTGCGATGCGATACGTACAATTGTCGCCTAAGCCTCCGGCTACTCCAACATGAATTCACTCCACAATTGGGCTCTAAGAAACCTGATCCTTCCAATTACCTTGTTACCTACGCCCACGCGTTACTTGCGTCTTGCCAGGCAGATGGACAAACGTCAACGGTGGCCACTGGAGCGAATCAAAAATTTTCAACTCGCCAAACTGCGATTGCTTATACAGCGAGCTCTAAGTGATTCTAAATTTTATTGCGAGCGACTAAACAGGTCGGAGAACGAAGCGCACGCGTTGGCCACGTTAGAGAAGGTTGCGCGATTATTATCAGCATGTTTCGGAATCATGGTCCGAAGCGGTTTCCGCTGTGCGGAACCCTTGCATAAAGCGTTTGACTGGCGTCCCACCGTTCGTGCAACGTTGTCGCATTACAATACGGAGCAAGAGATAGAGCGACTACATGAAGCGTGATCAACGATCTGTAGCATTTAATTGCAGCCCGCCGCGGGCTGTTCAAACAAAATAATCCCCTAAGTTCAAACAGTAGAAAACATAATATGTCTGAAATTCACACCATTTGTATAGTTGTCGGCACCCGACCAGAAGTAATCAAGATGGCTCCGGTCTACCTTGAACTGTCAAAGTCGAAACTCCTGCGGCCCGTTTTGCTTTCAACTGGACAGCATCGCCAAATGCTGGATCAAGCGCTCGCTGTATTCGGAATTACGCCCGACTATGACTTAAATCTAATGCAGCCATCGCAATCGCTTTCGGACCTCACAGCCCGTGCAATCGTTGCAATCTCAGACTTTTGTGAAAAGACAAAACCGAGCGCGGTACTGGTACAGGGAGACACAACTTCCGTTCTCGCTGGAGCAATGGCTGCATTCTACAAGCAAATACCGATCGGCCATGTGGAGGCTGGACTGCGGACCAACAACATTAAGTCCCCTTGGCCAGAAGAAATGAATCGAAGGCTGGTATCACCTTTGTGTGAGTGGAATTTTGCTCCAACTGAAACAAGCTATACAAACTTGGTGAAGGAGCAAATTGATGCGGGAAAATGCTACATAACTGGGAACACAGTAGTCGATGCGCTGTACTGGGCACAAGAGCTTGTCCGTGCCCGTAAGGAAGCCCCTCAGGTCATAGCCTCGCGAGTCGGGATTTCAGCGGAATTTCAAAAGCGCTACTTCTGTGAGGATCCTCAAGAAATCGTACTCGTTACGGGACATCGCAGAGAGAGCTTCGGAGTCGGGTTTGACTCAATCTGTCGAGGTCTGAGGGACCTCGTAGCAATGAATCCAACGCTTGGATTAGTTTTCCCGGTTCATTTAAATCCTGCGGTACGTGGGCCAGTCATGCAGCAACTGGGGAACCATCCTAGAATCGCACTCATCGAACCTGTGGATTACCTAGATATGATTTGGCTAATTCAAAACTGCCGGTTCATTATCAGCGATTCAGGTGGCATCCAGGAGGAAGCACCATCCCTGGCAAAGCCTGTTTTAGTTACACGTGATACCACAGAGCGGCCCGAGGGCGTGGCAGCCGGAACCTGCCGCCTGGTAGGTACCGATCCAGTCCGTCTACTCGCTGAATCGCAGTCGCTGATGGATCCCGCAGAGTACGCAAATCGATGCAGACTGGCAAATCCCTACGGAGACGGGAATGCTGCCGCAAGGATTCGCAAAGTGCTCGAAGAGTATTTCGTACCGGCAGAACCAGCGCTTGACGCGTCTGCTGGCTAGTCATTTCTAACATGTTTCTAATGTGTTTCTGGGGTTATCGCGTTGTTGTTTTCGTCGAACAATCGTGCGCCCCGCAACGTCATGTCTTGCTAACAATTGCTTCAATCCGCAGTCGTGGTCGCCCACTCAAGATAGTCATCTAATGTGCCCGTAGCGTGGTCCGGGTTAGCACCTTGCCAACCGGTTTTTTCTCGAAACGATTGACGGTTGGCTTTGGATAAGTTGTCCAAAGGCATCACACCCGCTTTCTCCAAGACGAGGGCGATTGCCTCCTTTCGCGTCTGTGTTGTTACGGGCGAATCGTGAAGCGGTTCTGGCGGCACGGTCCCCAGCACAATCAACCCTCTAAGAACGGTAGGGTTGCGCGCCGTATCTAGATTTTCCGTGGGCCAGAATCCTGTCGAGCGCTGCAATCCGCTATCCGATACGTAAGCCTTCTTTGCAAACCCAAGCCCAGAATTCTGTTTGGCAACACTTGGCCCCATTTCCCAGTGACTGCCTTTGATCACCGTGTAGGTATCCGCCTCAATACTGCCGGCAAACACTCTCCAATTATAGACCACATTATTTACCCATTCAAAGTGCTTGCTGGGTGGGTTGGCTGGCAGGCTGCAAACTTCGTTCGGTAGGCGCTTCGCCAAATTGCAATATAGATTGTGATGCATCGTTATGCTGCGCTTGTTGGGGGCGTCAAATGTTAGCAGCGAGCCGTAGTTGTGCCCTCCGTCGTCGCCCCAAGACATACCGAAGTCGCCGGCTTTGAACGCTTCGCAAAACACGGACCATTGAATGGTGACATCGCCCAGACCGTTCTTGATATTGAACAACTCATCTGCTCCCCCACTGAATTCACAATGATCGACCAACACGTTGGTCGGTGACGAGAGATGCAAACAATCTCCAGTGGACTGCGGACCACCTTTAAATGGCCTATGGCCATTATTCCAAAGTGCAGCGCGGAATCGAGTGTTCAACCAAACGGTATCGCCAGATGCATCCAGTCGAATCGGACCTATGATCGTTATGGGCTGCCGAGTCTCATTGAATGTTAGGTACTCGGCCTCCCTTTTGTCCAGGATTTGGATTGGTGCCTCGAGCCGTACTGTGCCTGGCTGAGCGAAAACAATTCGTTTGTGAACCGGCTGGTGCATCGCCCAACGGAGTGTTCCCTTGTGGTAGTTACGTGAAAGCATATCCTTACGTGTGAAGGGTGGATCATCCATACGCGTAACGACGAGTTCGACTGCGGACTTCACGCGTCCACCTAGCACTTTAGCCCCAAATCCTTCAGCGCCTTCATAGAAGCCGTTCGCGGCCTCCGTGTGGGTGGCTGGCTTTTGCGCCAGCACGCTGCCGAGCGGCATAATGACCAGATACGAGAGAGCGATTTTCAATTGCCAGTGCATCATTGTTCGCAACATCATCATAGTTTGCAACATATTGTGGCCCATTTGTGCTCGACGATGAAACTATGGCAAATGAGATTCATCAACGCTAAAGCCAAAATCTATTCAAGCCAAGACCTCCGTCCACAATCCAATCCGTTAGATCATAGTACAAATTGTCGTCCCCATCACCCCCTCGCAATCTGTCTCGGCCGGCACCACCGATTAGTACGTCCGCGCCATTTCCGCCCCAAAGCAGATCGTCTCCTTCGCCACCATTAACCAAATCATCGCCTTCGTCTCCGGAAACTGAATCGTTACCAAGGCCTCCAGACAGGTCATCGTTGCCGAATTCGCCTACAATTATGTCATTACCTTCGCCGCCACGGATAATGTCGTTCCCGGAGCCGCCCGCCAATAACGGATCATCTCCCGCGCCTCCAAAGATTGTGTCCGCACCGTCTTCCCCGCGGATACGATCAGCCCCAGAACCACCGTCTAACAGGTCATTTCCACAGCCACCGTACAGAAAATCATCGCCATCGTTGCCAAAAAGGACATCATCGCCGTTCTGACCAAATAGCTGATCGATTCCAGTTCCACCAATGAGGCGATCATTGCCGCTACCACCCTGGGCGATTACTGGTAAAGCGGTCATATTAATAAACTCATCGTTGCCGCCCCGCCCTTGGTAGGTAATTCTTGAAACGGAGTTGCGTGCAATCATGTAGCTGCCGCCGTTAATGACTATTTGCAAGCTGCCACTCAGATCGTTGATCTCAATCTTCTCCGCCAAGTCACTACCCACAATGTCTAGCCGGCCATCCGCCAGCAAATCAACTTTGACGGGAAATCTGGTGATGCTTTGAGCACCGATCTTAGGTGTAGCGCCCGGCGGCAAACCTTCGGCCATTCTGCCTTCCTTCAGGACACCCACTCCATCAATAAAAATGTCTGCGACGGTTTCGGGCAAATACGACGAAATACGTTGTACATTGCTTGGCAGGTATTCTATGTTCTCGAGAGTCACGTCGGAAAATCGGGCAGTTTTCGGTATAGCAATGTTAATGTAATTTTCCAGCTTTGCATCGATGACGCTCATGCCCATAGTTCCTGCATTAATTGGCGTCACTATGCCCAAGTTCATTCCTTCGACGTTAACTCGGCGCAATAATAAGTTAAAATTCTCATAGGTGGGGGTTCCAAATGAAAAACCTATTGACGATCTCCCATCCATCGTAAAAGCGCTACCGGCATTTATATTGCTGACACTTGCGTTGCCGACGATCGTAACATTCTGAAAAACAAGGCTTCCCTCGTGGTATGTCTTCACGCCTTCGGAGTCAACGTGCCATGCCAAGAAATTGGAAATAGTTTGGGTCAAGTAGTTGGTAATTGCAGCTTGACCCTGAGACCAGCCTGACCAGTATCCACCCTTACTTGCAACTACCTCATTTCCGGAAAATAGGTTAAACTGCTGGAGTTTTGCGGGGGTAACCGCGCGATAATAACCGTTAAAGTTAAATCCATAACCGACCGCGTCATAAACAGTATTGCCCACAAAAGTTCCTGCACTTGAACGCATCCAGAATCCGGACCCGTCTGAACCAATTTCTGTGAAAAGCTTGCCCTGTGCGTCCAACATTTGAACCGCGCCGGCCCGTGCGTCATCTTTCTGATGTCCACCATCGACTTTGATTATTAGGTTGTTTTCAAATTCTGTACCGACTTCGCCGCCATCTTCGGTAACCATCCCCGCACCATCCACATCGTAGACAATGGAATTTTCAATACTTCCAAAATCAGTATCGTGAACGGCAATTCCCCACTTCAGCGCATCATTTATAACGATGCCACTGACCATAAATCCATGAGCCATGTGGTGTAAGTGCAATGGATATCTACCGACTTGATTGCTGCCGATTTGAAACAGACTTCCATCCTGTTTGTAGAGCGTGCTGTCTACGGGTTTTGCTGCGCTAGTCCGCCCCAAAGACCGTAACTCGACATTTGCCATTTGAACATGAGCATCGCCAAGCGCCATTACGTGCCCACGGATGCCTGTCGGAGCTTCGCTCCGAAGGACGACGTTCCGCGTTAAATTAGCGATGTGGGGAAACCGGTTAATCCCAAAACTGTTTTCCGTAATGCCAAAGTGATCATTCACTAATGGCTTTGCAAGCACGACCTGACGCGGGCTGACGCTACTGATCAACTCCGTTTCGGTCTCCTGAAGTTCGAAATCTTGGACGAGAAACGGCGTTTGCGAAGTTTCCGGAATCACAAGCCGATCGCCGATCTTCCAGTTGCTCACTGCCCGGTCCAGGTTAATCATAGTGCTTCCGCCTACAATATTTTCCGTTGCTCGGGCATAGGGTGTCTTTTCTGCGCCTTGCACAGTTAGCGTTCCAAATGCCAAGAGGCCATTGCCGTACTGCTTTGGGTCAATACCAAGAATGGCAAGCGTCCCAGTTTTAAAATTCAAGCCGGCCTGATTGGCTTCGCTAATGAAGACTATCTCAGCGGTTACATTTTCACTAACTGGAACCGCAGGGGTACCGATAGTCAGTGTCCCAGTCGGCATAACCATGATTTCATGCACCCAAAGTGAAGTATTCACATTGGTCTTGAAATCCAGTCTCCCGCTGACTTCGACTGCATCTAATTGGCGATTAGAAAAAAGATCGTAGTCGACGTCTCGTCCAGTTGGGATTTGAACTTTGGCTCCCGCGGTAGGAACCTCGCCCCTATTCCACACCAGGGGATTGGACCAGCTACCATCGGCGACAGCAACGAACTGTGCACCAACGGCAAAGCGGGGCACTTCGTCGTGTTCCGTTATCACTGAGGTTGGGGTGACGACTACATCCCCATGCAACAATCTGCGATATTCCAAATACTCCAAACGAAGCCGACGGGGGCGCATCGAGCTTTGCATAAATTCAGTCCCAAAATACAGATGTACCGATTGTGTGAAGAAAATGCCGTGTCTCGAAGAGTGTCTTAAGGTGGAATGTCTTAAGAAGAGGGGAGAGCTGCATGTTCGCTTATAGCTTGTCAAAATATAATCACGAAACTTAGATAGACAATAGTCCTTGTCTGCCCTTGTGTGCTTGTCATTGGGCAATCATTATAACTCAAAATTTAAAATCAACGCCGCACCAAAACTTTGAAGGAAGTGTAGCTCGCAATGAAGCGATTCGCGTTAGTCGCCGGCGCTCGGCCAAATTTCATGAAGATCGCACCCATTTTGAGGCTGCTTGATGCTTGTAGAGGGGCGGAAACGACCTTGATTCACACCGGTCAGCACTACGACCCGAGTCTCTCGGATGTGTTTTTCAGTGAATTGTCCATTCGGCAACCTGATCTCTTTTTAAACGTCGGCTCGTCGACGCACGCCAAACAGACCGCCGATGTCATGGTGGCCGTCGAAAAGGTACTGATCGAAGGCGCGGCAGCAGGCAAGCGCTTTGATCGCATGATCGTGGTTGGGGATGTCAACTCAACGATGGCTGCTGCTATTGCAGCCGTGAAGCTCCATGTCCCGGTAACCCATGTGGAAGCGGGGCTTCGCAGCTTTGATCGACTCATGCCCGAAGAGATCAATCGCTTGGTTACCGACTCGGTCTCGGACCAGTTGCTCTGTTCTGAGCCGGCTGGAGTCGAGAACTTGAGACGCGAAGGGCACGACATGTCGCACGTTCATTTAGTCGGCAATGTGATGATCGATACGCTCTTGTCGCAGGTGGAGCTTGCCAAATCCCGCGACGCTTTGCGACGCCATCAACTGACAAGAGGAAACTATGGGGTCGTGACGCTCCATCGACCGTCCAATGTCGACGATCCCGCAACATTGAACGCGCTTTTGAAACTGCTGGGTAGTGTGTCGGTCCGCCTACCACTAGTCTTTCCGGTTCATCCACGAACACGAGCTCGAATAGTCGAGTTTGGACTCCTTGGCATGCTCGAAACTAGTCCGCGTTTGCAACTGCTTGAACCATTGGGGTATCTCGATTTCCTCTGTCTAACATCGCAGGCCAAGGTGATTGTGACCGATTCCGGCGGATTGCAGGAAGAATCGACTGCACTGGGGGTGCCTTGCTTGACGATGCGTGACACCACCGAGCGACCGGTCACCTGCGACGAAGGGACCGGAGTATTGATCGGCAACTCGATCGACCGCTTAAGTGAGCACATGGAACAGGTATTAGCAGGTAAATACAAAGTCGGACGTTGCCCTGCTTTGTGGGACGGCAAAGCGGCGAACCGTATTGTCGACCTGCTGGTGAAGTAACACGGATGACGTCCGTTGTAGCGGAATCAACCGAGCATTTCGTCGACTTTTTGCTGCCCTCGAAAGCCTTGACGGCTTCCGCTACGCCAGAACCTTCGCAACTTTTATCAGCTAATGTCGGCCGCGCAGCCGATGCCGCCAGCATCTCATTGCCTCTAAGCCAACTTGATTGATTTGTTAACAACTTTACTGGAAAAAAACCTATGACCAATGACTTGGCAAAAAAACTTCAATCACTTATCGAAAACAAACAGGCTAAGGTGGGTGTCGTGGGTTTGGGCTACGTGGGCTTGCCACTGATCGACGCCTTTACCAAAGGTGGTTTCACAGCCATCGGCTACGACGTGGACCAGCGCAAGATTGATTCTCTCAAGAAAGGTGAAAGCTATATTGCTCACATTCCATCCAGCAAGATTAAGGCTTGGACGGATGCCGGGCAGTTTTCCTGCACCTCCGACATGAGCCGCCTGGCGGACGCAGACGTCATCCTGATCTGTGTGCCTACCCCGCTTTCCGAAAGCCGGGATCCGGATCTTTCTTATGTTACCGGGACGACCGAGAGTATTGCCAAATCGCTTCGCAAAGGGCAATTGGTGGTCTTGGAAAGCACCACATACCCAGGCACGACACGCGATGTCATGTTGCCGATTCTGGAAAAAACGGGGCTTAAGGTCGGTGTGGATTATTTCTTAGCATACAGTCCTGAACGCGAAGATCCAGGCAATCCGCAGTTCTCCGCGAACTCGATTCCTAAGGTGGTCGGTGGCTACGACGCGATTTGCTTGGAACTGGCCAATGCGCTTTACTCGCGGGCGGTCACCAAGACTGTGCCTGTGTCGACGCTGGAAGTTGCGGAAGCCTGCAAGATTCTGGAAAACACCTATCGCGGGATAAATATCGCGATGGTCAACGAATTAAAGATGCTCTTCGATCGAATCGGCATCGATGTTTGGGAAGTGATTGATGCAGCGAAGACCAAGCCGTTTGGCTTTCAAGCGTTTTATCCAGGACCTGGCTTGGGTGGTCACTGCATTCCGATCGATCCGTTTTACTTGAGCTGGTTGGCGCGCAAGTACGAGATGCCGACAAAGTTCATTGAGTTAGCTGGCGAAATCAATACGAGCATGCCGATGTTCGTCATCCATAAACTGGCGGAGGCCTTGAATGATAAGTGCAAATCCATTCGCGGCAGCAAGATCTGCGTTTTGGGTGTTGCTTACAAGAAGGATGTGGACGACCCACGCGAAAGTCCGTCGTTTAAGTTGATGGAGTTGCTTCAGGCACGCGGGGCGCTACTCAGCTATTCCGATCCGCACATCCCGAGTCTGCCAGCGATGCGTCATTACGATGTACCCGATTTAGACAGTCAAGAATTGACACCCAAGTTTTTGGCATCGCTCGATTGTGCACTGATTGCTACTGACCACACGGGATTTGATTATGCGAGCATCGTGAAGCATGCGCCGTTGATCGTTGACACACGCAATGCAACGAAGACTATAACAACCGGCCGCGAAAAGATCATCAAAGCATAGTTGATCTTAGTGGGTCGCATCTGCCGGATGCGACCTTCTGGCAGTCGCGGATGTTTGCACTCGGCAAGAGCAACTCACGGAAATCCAGCAAGTCCCGGTTTCTCAGTGGGTAAAGCAGTGGCCGGGTTATTCCGGCCACCACCTCCCCGTTGTCGCGATGGGGTTAATTCCCCATATTTACCGTCGTGCGGCTTTCCCGCAACGGGCGACCCCCGAATCATTGCCTCACATGTCAGCGGTACAGTGGCTGCCAAGGGGTAGAGGAGTCGCTAATACGTCCTTCACATGGTCGTCTGCGTAAACGCTAACATCTTCAGCAAGCCAAGCTTGTTGTCGAACGAACGCTGTTTGAATCGATAGTGGTCACACTCCGACTTCCTTTTGAACATCATACAGCGGACTCGCATACGGATCCATTTA
>JANODD010000366.1:0-9134 GCA_031412515.1 Planctomycetia bacterium
CATGGCGAAAAGTCGTAGATGAATACCGTAGCGGAAGCCGTCAAGGCTTTCGGAGGTTGGATTTACGAGTGCAAAGTCACATGAACGAAATGCTTGACGCATTCCGCTACAGACTTTTCGCCACACCAGCTTCCAGCTTGCCGACCCTTGCAAGCAACGCAGTAAAGCATTTTTCTTAGAAAGGTAGCTGGTTTCGTGAGAAACCGGATGCAGTAGAGAGGTCACTGGTGCACCCGGTTTCTCACGAAACCAGCTACATACGCTCGACAAATTGCTTCACAGCGTTGGCCGCACTGCAATCTCTCGAAATTGATTCACGACGGCTTTCGAGAACGCGGGATCGTTGATGTTATTTGGCATCACAGTCAACTGATGCTGCGAATCGCATTTGAATTCAGAAGCAAACGTATCGAACAGAATTTTGTCGGTTGCTGGATTCCAAAACGGCGCCCCAATTGCATCCAGTTTTGAAACGCCACGCTGGGGTATGAGCACACGCACAGGTCCGACAGCTAGATTCAGTTTGCCTGCGATGTACTTTGCGGCTTCTTCGTTTTCGCGTGCGGTAGTTCGCATTAACGTTATCTGCGCATTGTGCTCATGGAACTGGCGATCAGCATACTTTTCTGGCACGCTGGCACGCGGACCGAAGTTAACCATATCCATCGCGCCGAAGCTCAGCACTAAGGGAATCGCGTGCTTTGCAAACACATCCAATCGATCAGCGGTTGCTGGGAAAATGCCGCCTGCCAGGTAATCAGCAATTTCAGTAGTAGTCAAATCCAGTACGCCAACGATCCGCCCCGATTCGACCAAACGTTCCAAAGCCCGTCCGCCAGTGCCAACCGCATGAAAGATCAAGCACTCCCAACCGTCTTTTTCCAACTCTTCTTTGACCACCATCACGCATTGTGTTGTTACGCCGAACATGGTCAAACCGAGTAGTGGTTTTGCGCTCGCAATTTTGTTTCGTCGTTCCACCATGCCAACGATTGCGTGAGCCGCGTTCTGCAAGATGTCCATCGATACGGCATTCAGCCCAGCCACATCGACGACGGATGGAAACAGAATTAAATCGCTGCAATCGATGTAAGCACTCGTATTGCCGCTGGCCACGGTGCTCACGATGATCTTGGGCAAGCCGATCGGTAATCGTCTGAGGGCAGCCGATATTAAAGACGTTCCACCGCTTCCGCCCAATCCAATCACACCTGCAACGCGGCCCTCCGCGTACTCTGATGTTAAGTAATTGCCCAAGCATGCGCTGACTTGCGCGACGGCTTCACCGCGATCGGTACTTAACTGCGTTGCGTCTAGGTTGCCCGCGCGGAGTACGCTGCTTCGAGGAACATCCGCTGACTCAGCGATTTGATTGCTAGCAGACACATCCACAGTCAAAGCCGCTTGGCCAGCCGCGCGAATGCGTTCAGCCACCCAGTGAGCTTCTTCGCCTTTGGTATCCATTGTTGCAATTACGTAAGTGCTGGGCGCCATTTTTAGGTCACTTAGTCTTATCGAATTTGCGTCGTGCTTCCTTCAGTGTTGCAATGAGAATATCATTTTGCATCAGGGATATCCAATTTCAAGGCCCGCATCATTTTCTGACGAAGTGCAAGTTTCTCTTGGAACCGCATTTCCTCGATTCGTCGCCAACCGTCTGAATCGTATCGTTGCGACAATGCCATTCGCATCAGGCTACAGTACAGCTGAAAAGACTCTGCGACGGTTAGCGATTGGAGCCATTTGGTATGCGCAGCAAGCGCCTGTTGCTCACCTGCCTGCCAGTTGATACGCTGGTTGCTGCTCAATCCGTTGCTTTGCGGCGGCGAGTCGTTGCCGGCTACCGAATCCGTTTGGGGTTTCTCGTTCATCGCGATAGATTGTCACTTTTGCTTGCTCAATTAATAACAAAACAAACCCAGTTTAACCTGAATTTGCGTTTGACTTTTCGAATCAGTTGTTTTTCGCCCCCCAGAAGTCGCAAATTCATATTTGCTCATGCCGCGCTAATAGCTACTGAAAGCGGACTCCGAAGTACCAAAGATTGGATTGCGATTGCATATGAAGCGATGGATGGCTCGAAGTCTTTTTTGGCCGACTTTAATTCACAACTTTACAATGGGGCGGGTGTTACGGATTCGGCATTGGTGGGACCGAGTGGATGCTAACGTAATTCTTGGAGCGCTTCCGTTTCGACGAGACGCAATCAAGCTGAAAAACGAAGGGGTCACGGGCGTTGTCAATATGTGCGAGGAGTATCCTGGTCCAAAGGCTCGCTACGATCAACTTGGTATTGAACAATTGTGGTTGCCGACGATCGATTTTAATCATCCATCGGAGGAGAGTGTTGTTCAAGGAGCGGAATTCATCGAGCGCCATGCGAAATCCGGCGGAACAGTTTACGTCCATTGCAAAGCTGGACGAGCTCGTAGTGCAACCATTGTTTTGTGGTGGTTCGTTCGGTTTCGCGGAATGACTCCAGAAGCTGCGCAGCACCACTTGCTCGCTGCGCGTCCTCACATCAATCCCCGGGTCTATTTGCGACCAGTGATTCAAGAACTGTATCGAAAACTGAAGCAGTAGTCCCGTTGGCTGGTTTCGTTGCGCGTAGACTAGGCATCCTGCCTGGGGAAGAGTTCCAGTTCCCAGGCAGGATGCCTAGGCTACGTGTCACCGGCTTCTTACGAAACGAGCTACATTGGTGCTATTATAATGCCGTAGCTGGTTTCGCGAGAAACCTGATGTGCACCAGGTGTCTCATTTACGCGGCCGGTTTCTTACGAAATCAGCTACTTTTGATTATCAAAACGCTTTTTCTTTAGGGGTAGGACCGTGGAGAGAAGAAAATTCTTGCAGGCTTCGGCAGCGGCCGCTGCCTTGTCAACTGTGGCTCGCGAATCTCTAGCGTCATTGGCGGACAAACCCGCAAAGCGAGTTGGTTTGATCGGAACGGGTTGGTATGGCAAGGTCGATCTATTGCGGCTGGTCCAAGTCGCTCCTGTCGACGTGGTCTCGCTTTGCGACGTTGATTCGAAAATGTTAGACGGAGCTGCGTCGATTGTTGCCGAGCGACAGGTCAGCAAGAAACGACCACGACTGTACAGCGATTATCGCAAGATGTTAGCCGAAAAGGATCTTGATATTGTCTTGATCGGAACCCCCGACCATTGGCATGCACTGCCTATGATTGAAGCGGTCAAATCGGGCTGCGACGTCTACGTTCAAAAACCAACGGGCGTCGATGTGATTGAAAGTCAAGCGATGCTTGCGGCGGCTCGCAAATACAATCGTGTCGTGCAAGTCGGCACGCAACGTCGGAGCACGCCGCACTTGATCCAGGCTCGAGATCGTATCGTTCGCGAAGGTCTTCTGGGCAAAATTGGACACGCTGAAGTCTGCTGTTATTACCACATGCGATCGCGTGAGAATCCGCCTGAAAGCACACCACCGGATTATTTTGACTATGACATGTGGACGGGACCTGCGCCACTGCGACCTTACACGTCGCTGGTTCACCCTCGAAGTTGGCGCGCGTTTATGGAATACTCCAACGGCATCATGGGCGATATGTGCGTTCATATGTATGACACCGTTCGCTGGATGCTTGACCTTGGCTGGCCCAAACGCATCTCGAGCAGTGGAGGGATTCTGATTGAGAAGAAGAGTCTGGCCAATACGCCTGATACGCAGACTGCGACTTTCGAGTATGACGATCTCGACGTGGTTTGGAACCATCGCTCGTGGGGCACTTCACCCGATAAGGATTACCCTTGGGGCGCAATTCTCTATGGCGAAAAAGGAACACTGAAACTGAGCGTCAATAGCTACGACTTTATTCCAAATGGTGGTGGCAAAGCGATGCACGGCGATGTGGTCATGGAGCTAGACAAATATCCAGAGGATAACACCGAAAAGGACCTCGAAAAACATGTCGCTCCGGCCGTTCGAGGACATATGCTAGATCTGCTCGCAAACATCGAATCGCGAGGCAAGCCAGTGGCCGATATCGAGCAAGGGCACATTTCTTCTGCTTCTTGTATCTTGGCGAATGTCGCTTTGCAAGTTGGCCGGACACTGGTTTGGGATCCCAAGTCGCATCGGGTTATTGGTGATAACGAAGCCAACAAGCTTTTGGCCCGAAACTACCGCGAACCGTGGGTCCATCCCACTCCTGAAAGTGTGTGACTAAATGGGCGCACCCAGCAGGAACTACCCACTTCACGCCTAAAACAGCGTCATTGATATTTCGCAATTTTCGAGCGTGGTGGGTTTAAGTGGAGAACGGCGACCACATAACTTGCCTACCCGGATTAAATACCGAGAAACTCAGTTAAAGTTAAACTGTGCGACCTTTTTCTTATAGATGAGAGATTCAGGGAATACAAAAATATTGATTGGCCAGCAACCGAATGGTAGAGTGGTAATTACCACGTGTTTTGGTGCGAGGAAATCAAATGGCCGCCGGGCAGCTTTGTAGTCGTTTCTCGATCACGCAAGCCAAGTCGTTGGTGAAGGACCTTTCAGTTCCTAAACCGGCTATCTATTGGTCCGACTTCTTGGCCTCTATTCTCGGCGGTCACATTTGCTTTTCATTGTGTCTAAATGCCCCGAGGTTATTTACGCTTTCGCAAACGGAAACGTGGGCACTTCGCGGGGTACTATTTACCGTTACCGCAATCCTGTACATGCGGTCGACGATGTTTATTCATGAACTTGTCCACCTTAGGGCTGGGACATTTAAGGGATTTAGAATAGCTTGGAATTTGCTATGCGGCATTCCCTTCATGATTCCTTCATTTCTGTACTATCCACACATTGATCATCACCGACGCAAGAGTTACGGCACCGAGCACGATGGTGAATACTTAGACCTCAGTCATCGCCACGCTGCAAACTTGCTTCTGTTTGTCGGTGCGGCTCTAGTTGTACCCGTTGCCGCCTTTGCACGTTTTTTGATTATGGCTCCTATTTCCTGGCTGATACCCTCATTTCAAAAGTGGGTTGAACGTCACGCTAGCAGCATGGTAATCGACTTATTTTACCTTCGCGGTGACTATGGACCCGTAGCGCGGCGTAACATGCGGATCCAAGAGGTTCTGTGTTTCCTGTGTTGTGTAGGGATGGTACTTCGAGCACCCATCGCTAGCGGAACGTTGATCGACGGATTCTTGATCCAGGGGTATCTTGTTGCTGTAACCCTAATACTTATCAACAACGTTCGCACGCTAGGTGCACATCGTTGGATGGGTGACGGGGAAGAGATGAGCTTTGAAGAGCAACTGCTCGACAGTGTAAACTATCCTTATAGGGCCTGGATCACGGAATTGTGGGGGCCAGTTGGAACCCGTTATCACGCGCTCCATCATTTGTTCCCAAGCATTCCGTATCATAACCTCGGTATCGCCCATCGTCGCTTGGCCGCCGGGCTGCCTGCCGATTCGCTTTATCATGATACGACTCGCGTTTCACTGGTCGCAACAATCTTGGAACTGGTCGATCGCAGTCGTCATCGTCACGACGTTAAGAAAGACGCACCCACCGAAGCTTCTAATCGAAGGGTAGCATGAGTGTCGAACAATTGTCTCGATTGTTTTGAATGCGATTAATTCTGGCAAAGATCTGCTCCGGTTACGATTGAGACAATCGTGCGACAATAAGGCCTGAAATCTAAGCTGCAAAGTCACCATCGGCGAGCCTGCGCCGATTTTGATGCATGCATTCGCAGCTGATATTGACGTGTCGAAAGCAGCCTTGCTACCCTCGTCGACCATGGCTGCAACTATGATTCAACACTTCCGAACGGCTTCGCTCGTCACTGCGATATTTTTATCCGTGGCTGGAGCTCTTTATGCTCAGACCGAGACCCAATCTGGTTCTGGGTCATTGATTGTGAATACGCAGTCAGCCAGCACTCAACAGGCGGTGCTTTTGAGAAAAACCGACCGCATCCTTATCGGTTCCGTGCACCTCAATGGAAACTATTACGAAATTGAAATCGCTGACCAGTCGCGAGTTTCGATCCCTCGAGAACAAGTTGAATTTGTCGGTGCCAACGCCGAAGAAGTTTATCAGTATAAGTGTCGCAGTATCAGTCGCTGGAAAACGGGCGATCACTTTCAACTCTCTCGATGGTGTATACAAAATCAGTTGTTGGTGCATGCCATCGATCATTTCGAGGAAGTCGAGCGGCAATCGCCAAATCACCCGTCAGTAAAGCAACTAGGGGCAGAGCTACAGCAGAAAATTCTAGGTGACGAGAGCTTTCGTGCGACAGCTGGTTTGCCGCCTCTGACTACTTCGACTTTTGCAACCTCAAGTCCGAAAACGGTCAACAGCGTGGCGCTCGCCAGTGCGAGCTCGCAGATCGCTGGGCATCCACAAGTGGGTGTTTATTTCAATGATCGCATCCAGCCGATACTGATGAATCGCTGCTCGCAGTCGGCTTGTCACGGCGCGACATCTAGCAACTCGTTACGTCTCCTTGAACCTCGCGGCAATGCTTACGCTCGTGTTTCATCTGAGAATTTAAAGCAAGTTCTCGCTTTGGTTGCTCCGGACGAATCGGGAGCTCCGAGATTACTGAGCTTTGCGACGAAGGCGCATGGTACGCAACGCCTGCCCGCGATCGCCCTAACTGAGACTCCCTTAATCGAAGAACTGAAAAAATGGATCCGTTTTTCGGAAAACCCCGTCATCCCAGCTGTGGCTACCCAAACGCCGTTGGCGACAATCCCGAACGCATCAAACAACACAGCGTCCAGACTAAATCCGGCTTCGCCGGGGAGTACTCAGTTGCGACCTGTTCCTGGTTCGGTTAACCAAGTTGAGTTTCCTGCCGGTACAGCTCGACCTGCCACGAGTGAAATTGACGCGCTGGACGCGCAGTTGAACCAGATCTTGCCCAAGCTAAAATCTGCGCCGAGTGCCACGCGAGATCCGTTTGATCCTTCTGAGTTTAATCGGCAAGCTGAGCAGCAGAGCAACCCGCCGCGTTAATCAACGGGCGGTTGCAGGTTGTGTTGAGGGCGGTTAAGTTCCGCTCGTGCTGCGAACTGCAAGCCGTCTTCCTTCTCCGCTGGAGGGTGTTTACTTAGTAGCAATTGCTCATTTGTCGCATAAGAATGTGCAAAACAGTTGACCTGTTTTTCGGAGCGCGGGCGTCCCCGCCCGCTGAAGCCGCTAGGTGACTAGCGGCGACAGCAAGGATTCGTCTACCGTCTACAAAGCGAGCTCGTCAAACTCACTTGCAAGTCACCTAGTCCCGTGCGGGCGAGGACGCCCGCGCTCCGAAATGCCGGTCATCCACTTTGGCTAGCTTCTGAGAACGATTGTGTATTGCTACGAAGTCAACACACTCCGCTGGCTCCTGGTCAAACGAAAACCTAGTCGTTCTGCGGTCATTGATGCATTCTGTGGCAGCGTTTATAAAGACGTTTCTTATTCGAATGTAAAATGAACCGCATATTGATGGCTGGAGCCTCCGTAAATTGGATACTCGAATCGTTCTGCTGCCCGGTGACGGGATCGGTCCTGAAATTATTGGCCAAGCACGTCGAGTGCTGGAATGCGTTGCCGACAAATTCGGTCGAGTATTCAAATTTGAAGAATGCTTGATCGGCGGCATCGCGATTGATATGACCGGCGATCCACTTCCTCAAAAATCGATCGATGCCTGCAAGTCCAGCGATGCGATTCTTCTGGGTGCCGTCGGCGGTCCTAAATGGGATGACCCGTCGGCTAAAACACGTCCTGAAGCAGGTCTGTTGCGAATTCGTAAAGAACTCGGGTTGTTTGCGAATTTGCGACCGATCACGCCATTCCCCGAACTGCTCGATGCATCGCCCCTAAAGCGAGAGATCGTCGAAGGAACGGATATTCTTTTCTTTCGCGAACTGACCGGCGGAATTTACTTTGGACCGTCGGGTTGCGAGACGCTGTCCGAGGGGAACGAGCGAGCGTATAGTACTGAAATTTACGAAACGTACGAAGTCGCACGCATCATGCGTTTAGCTGGCGAAGCAGCTCGCAAACGCCGACGCAAGTTGACGATGGTTGACAAAGCCAACGTCTTGGAGGCCAGCCGACTGTGGCGTCGCGTGTGTGCCAAAATCGCTAAAGAAGAGTTCTCAGATCTAGAATATGAAGTGGTTCTTGTCGACTCGATGGCCATGCACTTGATCAGTCGTCCGACCAGTTTTGATGTTGTTGTTACCAGCAATATGTTTGGTGACATTTTAACTGACGAAGCAAGTATGCTTCCCGGTTCACTGGGGATGCTACCGAGCGCTTCCATCGGCTCGAGTGGTCCGGGACTCTATGAGCCCATTCACGGGTCGGCTCCAGATATTGCCGGTAAAGGTATCGCGAACCCGCTGGCTACGATTCTTGCAGCTGCAATGATGTTGCGGCATTCGTGTGATATGGAAACGGAAGCGGCGGCTATGGAGTCGGCCGTGCAGCGAGTCTTGTCGGCAGGTCATCGCACGGCCGACTTGGTACGCCGCGGACAGCCTAGCATTGGTACCGTCGAGATGACTGAACATGTGATCGCGGCGCTGAAGTAGCCAAGCGAACCAATAGTCGAATCAGCCGGAATGCGTTAGTATCCAGTTGTGTTGAAAACCGGATGCTTGCGAGAGCGTCCTGCCACGGAATTGCTATTAGTTATTACAGTGGTTTAGTCATATCAGCCGGAACGCGTTAGAGAGCGTCCTGCTTAGGAATGAACTTGAAAACGCGGATTTACAGGTGATCCATCAGCCGGAAGGCGTTAGCCGGCGTTAGCCTCCGGTTCAATACACAACCGGAGGCTAACGCCTTCCGGCTGATAAGACTATACCACCGTAATGATCAGTTTCAGTTCAAACTCCTTAGCGAGAGCGTCCCGCTTAGGAATGAACTTGAAAACGCGGATTTACAGGTGATTTATCAGCCGGAAGGCGTTAGCCTCCGGTTCAATACACAACCGGAGGCTAACGCCTTCCGGCTGGTAAGACTATACCACCATAATGACCAGCTTCAGTTCAAACTCCTAAGCAGGACGCTCTCTAACGCGTTCCGGCTGATATGACTAAACCACTGTAATAACTAATAGCAATTCCGTGGCAGGACGCTCTCGCAAGCATCCGGTTTTC
>JANODD010000367.1:0-4555 GCA_031412515.1 Planctomycetia bacterium
CTCGAAAAACGCTACGACTACTTAAACATGAGCAGCGGCAAGAAGACCCAAGTTCCTTTCGACCAGTTAGTGATTTTCTCTACCAACTTGCAACCCAAGGATCTCGTGGACGACGCGTTCTTGCGACGTATTCCCTATAAGATCGAAGTGCCCAACCCCAGTGAAGAAGCCTTCCGCAAGCTGTTCGAAATCATGTGTCCAAAACTGGGCATTCCGCACATCGCCGAAGCAATCAACTACTTGATCGAAAAGCACTATCGACCAACTGGTCGGCCATTCCGAAACTGCCATCCACGCGATTTATTGCTGCAAGTTAGAAACTACTGCTTGTATCACGCCTACAAATTGGAACTCCGACCGGACTATATCGATTTCGCCGTCGAGAACTACTTCTCGATCATGTAGTTATGTTACCAGTCCTTTTGTGACCAGCATAAACACGTCCTCCAACGTCGGCTCTTTGTCATTGAAACTCCACATCGGAATGCCTTCTTTGATCAAGTGCGTCATAATCTCTGCCAGTCGCGCATCATCGGCTTCAAACTCAGCCGTGATGCGATTACCGTCGATGTCAATATCGCGGAGCTCTGGGCACGACCGCAAAATCGATATGCCGGCTTCCGCTTTTTCGACGAAGCGGATATCGACAATGCGGTTGCGGCGAATCTGACGATACACGCTATCGATCGGCCCGTGCATCAACAACTGCCCCCGTTCGATAATTCCAATCGAAGTGCAACAGTCGGCTAGCTCCGAGAGAATGTGGCTGCTGATCAAAATCGTCTTGCCCATTCTTCGAAGTTCTTTGAGCAACGCTTTTACTTCGATCCGCGCCCGTGGATCCAGTCCGCTCGTCGGCTCATCAAGGATAAGTACGGGAGGGTCATGCACGAGCGTTTTTGCGAGGCACAAACGCTGCTTCATACCGCGTGACAGACCATTAACGTAGTCGTCGCGCTTGTGCGAAAGGTCCAGCAATTCTAAAACGTCAACGATCACCTGCTTACGTTGGGTTCGGCCGATCTTGTATGCGACTGCGAAAAAGTCGAGAAACTCCCAAACTTTCATACCGTCATAGACGCCAAAGTCGTCGGGCATGTAACCAATGCTTCGGCGAACCGCCATCGGATCTTTGTTGACGCTGTGACCGTTGACGATCCCGTCGCCGCGAGAGGCTTTCAACAACGTTGCGAGATAACGAATCGATGTACTCTTGCCAGCCCCGTTTGGGCCGATAAATCCAAACATCTCACCCGCTTCAATCTTGAGTGAAACCGATTGCACTGCGGTAAAGTCGCCATAGTCCTTACCAAACTCGAAGAGCTCGATCATGCTGTCAATCACTCGCTGCGATACGTTGCAAAAGTTGAGATTACTTTAAGTCGAAAAGCTACCGTCCTGCTGTGGCGGGCCCTTAATGTAGCAAAAATAGATGCCGACAAGTCAACAAATCCATTGAAACGACAACTTCCGCGCCCGCAGACGTCTTGTGAACCGCTGCGGAATCGGAAAAATGTCTGGCTATGCGATTGTCGAACACGGGAGCGGGGTGTAGCGTCAACGCCGTCACTTAAAAGGTTCATGCCCCAAGCTGCTTGGAGTTCGAGAGTATGGTAAAACCCGCGGAATACGACGTGATTGTTATCGGTACTGGCCCTGGCGGAGAAGGCGCAGCAATGCAAGCCGCCAAAGAAGACAAGCGCGTTGCGGTGTTTGAAAAATACAATCGAATTGGTGGTGGATGCACTCACTGGGGTACTATCCCCAGCAAAGCATTGCGGTACTCGATCTACTCCGTAATGGAAGCGATGAATAATCCCATCCTCAAGGATATGGGAATTCGCCTCAACCCAACCCTCGATCAACTCCGCTCAAGTAGCCGGTCAATCATCTCCAAGCAAGTCTCAATGCGACAGACTTTCTACGACCGCAACCAAGTGCCAGTGATTTACGGTCACGCAAAATTCGTTGATAAAAACACGATTGAAATCGAAGATGGAACTCAGTTCCATGCAGAGAACATCGTTATTGCGACCGGTTCGCGACCCTTTCGACCGCCGAATGTCGACTTTAGCCACCCTTGCATCTTCGACAGCGACACGATTCTTGAATTACGGACTCAGCCGCAGTCAATCACCGTCTATGGTGCTGGCGTGATCGGTTGCGAGTATGCGTCGATGTTTCGCAACTTAGGCATCAAAGTCAACTTGGTCAACACTCGCGAAAAACTGCTCGAGTTTCTCGACAACGAGATTATTGATGCCCTTTCGTACCACTTACGCGACTCTGGGATTCTGATTCGGCACAATGAGACCTTCGAACGTTTGGAAGGACACAGCGACGGCGCAGTCCTTTTTCTTGAAAGCGGCAAGCAGATCAAAACGGATATCGTTCTGTGGGCTAACGGGCGCTCCGGCAACACCGAAGGGATGGGACTCGAGAATATTGGCATCACGCCGTCGACGCGAGGACACTTGAAGGTCAATGATAACTTTCAAACCGATTGCCCTAATGTTTACGCTGTCGGGGATGTCATCGGCTTTCCAGCACTTGCAAGTGCGGCTTACATGCAGGGCCGTGCCGCCACGCAGCACATTACCGGGTGCTCGAGCAGCTGCTTGAAACTGACCGATGTGCCCACTGGCATCTACACCAGCCCAGAAATCAGTAGTATAGGAAAGTCCGAACAGGAACTTACGGCCGCAAGAATCCCTTACGAAGTCGGGCATTCGCAATTTAAAAGCCTCGCCCGCGCGCAGATTACTGGCCGTGCAATCGGCATGCTCAAGCTTCTCTTCCATCGCGAAACTCTTGAGATTCTCGGCGTCCACTGCTTCGGCCCTAACGCGTCCGAGATCGTCCACATCGGCCAAGCCATCATGAAGCAGCCGGCTCCTTACAATACGCTTGAGTACTTTATCAATACGACTTTCAACTACCCAACCATGGCCGAAGCATATCGAGTAGCAGCGCTAAACGGATACAATCGGCTGTTTTAGTGAAGTGAATGCCCCCGTGGCGGACGCTGCCAGCGTCCGATACCAGAACTGGCAGACGCTAGCAGAGTCTGCCTCGTAAAGTCTGCCACATCTGCTAAATATAAAGCCTGACACCCATAAAAAACGCGACATGAGTTCAGATCATATCGCGTTTGCTTTTTAATTAAGTCGCTACCGGATAAGCTTAACTAGCGTTGACCGCGATATTCCATCCGGCGAACAGTATTGCCGTAGATGTGCAAAGGACGCATCGGGCGCTTTTCAATCGGCATCGATTTTACCGCCGTACGTTCCTGCCCACGCAGGAAAATCGTGCTATCCCAACCGGTTGGCGGTGCTGCATGTGCTTCACCTGCGTAACTAAATGCAACCGTAACGGTTAACGCCGCCAAAAACAAACGAACATGATTCATATGGAAAATCCCCAAGAGTGTAACTGATTGCCCCGATCGAAGATGGGACAGTCGGTCCCACCTCAACGACTCCGTTCAATATCCTCTTGCGTCAGCAATCCATCACCGTCCGCATCCAATTCGTCGAAACGATCGCTGTACTGCTTATGTCCTTCCGATCGCTCAACTTTCTTATCCTTATTTACGTCCAATCGCTCAAGCAAACCTTGCTTAATAATCTGTTCCGCGAGCATTTTTCTTCAGCTAACCGCAATTGTATCGGACGAAGAGCTTTCACCAACCGGAACGACTATATCGAAGTAACCGATCATCATCTCGTCATCCGTCTGATCACCCCATCGCACTGCCTTGGTGGGATCTGGGTTGTTCAAATTAGCTGATGATTTATCAAAAGTTGCTTCGCACTCGATTTGAACCAGCCGGTATTTTGATCGGTTCGGCAGCACGATAGCCTGTCTGCCAGTTAAAATCATAGGCTGGCACGTCCAGCAAAATCTCCTTTTTTCCATCTGGATAAACCGCGGTGTATCGAAACGCCTTGCCTCGCAAATGCGGCGCCGTCGTTATCAGCCTACATTCGGGTAGCTTTTCCGGTAGCACGGCTGAAACTTTGTAGTTCGCATCACCAAGCGGAATTCGCAATCGCGGCTGCACTGCACTCGTTTTCACTTCAAGCTTCACATCTGCAGCGTCAGCAAACACGATGCCAAGTTGACTGAGATTCGTCTGCGCGGTGCCAGTTGGCGTGTAATCGAGTTGAAAACTGGGCACATGTGATCCATTTATCTTCGGTAAAGTTCGGATCGACACGGAAGTACTGATACTTCACATCGCCTTCAGCAGGAATCGCAAAAGGCTTTTCCTGAATTGGAAAGACGACATCCGGCTGGCGAGGTAGCTGCCATCCGGTCAGGTATTTCTTCGGCTCAGTGAGTTGACCGCGATCGCCCTCAGGCGCCCCATCAGCCACCCATTGGTAGATCACCTTGCGTTCCTCTGCATCCGGTTTCTCAGTGGGTAAAGCAGTGGCCGGGTTATTCCGGCCACCACCTCCCCGTTGTCGCGATGGGGTTAATTCCCCATATTTACCGTCGTGCGGCTTTCCCGCAACGGGCGACCCCCAAATCATTGCCTCGCTTGTCA